>DBFBGQ010000019.1:0-26303 GCA_048201975.1 Candidatus Egerieenecus sp.
TATAATGCTCTCCAGATAATGGATAAGCAGACGCACGTATATTCATCGGGGCGTCCGCAGGTGTAAAAAATCTTCAAATCTAGAGGGAGGCAACGATCATGGCGGATTATTTGACCAGTAACATTCGGAATATCGCCCTCATGGGTCATGGCGGCGAGGGCAAAACCACCCTTACGGAGGCGATGCTCTACGCTGCCGGAATTATCGACCGTCAGGGCAAGGTGGAGGACGGGACCACCACCACGGACTTCGAGCCCGAAGAGATCCGTCGCAAGTGCTCCGTGAGCGCCGCCTGCGCGCCCATCGACTGGAACGACAAGATGCTGAACATCATTGACGTGCCCGGTTATTTTGATTTTATCGGCGAGATGGTTGGCCCCCTGCGCGTGGTGGAGACCGCCTGCATCGTGGTCAGCGGCGTCACCGGCTTCAACGTGGGCGCGGAGAAGGCCTTTAAGCATGCCGTGAAGAGCGGCGTGGGCCGGATGTTCGTCATCAACCAGATGGACCGGGAGCACGCGAACTTTGACAAGGTCACGCAGCAGCTGCGGGACCGCCATGGCAGCTGCGTGGTGCCCGTATTGATGCCCATCGGCGAGGGCGCGGATTTCCGCGGCGTGGTCAACGTGCTGGAAAAGAAGGCCTACGAGGGCGCCTACAAGAAGAGCACCGAGGTCCCCATGCCCGACTCCATGAAGGAGAAGGTCGAGAAGGCCTTCGAATACCTGACCGAGCAGGCCGCCGCCGCGGACGACGACCTGATGATGAAGTACCTGGAGGAGGGCGAGCTGAACTACGACGAAATTCTGCTGGGCTTCCGCAAGGGCATGAAGGACGGCACCATCGTCCCCGTGTGCGCGGTATCCGCGCTCACCGGCGTGGGCATCGCCCGGATGATGGACCTGATGGCCAAGTATCTGCCCTCCCCCGCCCACGACGGCATCGAGCATGACGGCTTCAACCCCCGCACCGGCGAAGCGCAAAAGCGCGTATGCAAGGACGACCAGCCCTTCTCCGCCTTCATCTACAAGACCATCGCCGACCCCTTCGTGGGCAAGCTGAGCCTGTTCCGCATCTTCTCCGGCACCCTCACCAGCGCCACCACGCTTTACAACGTCAACAAGGACAAGACCGAGAAGAGCGCGGGCATCTACATTCTGCGCGGCAAGAAGCAGATTGCCAAGCAGACCCTGCACGCCGGGGATCTGGGCGCCCTGGCCAAGCTGCAGTTCACCTCCACCGGCGACACCCTGGCCGATTACAACAATCCCATCCAGTACCCGGTGCTGGCTTTCCCGGCCCCCTGCATGAGCAAGGCTGTCTATGCCGCCAAGCAGGGCGAGGAAGACAAGGTCTTCTCCGGCCTGGCCCGCCTGATGGAAGAGGATCCCTCCATCACCATCGAGAAGAACACGGAAACCACCGAAACCCTGCTTTCCGGCCAGGGCGAAATGCATCTGGACGTGATCCGCAACAAGCTGGCGGCCAAGTTTGGCGCCAATGCCATTCTCCAGGATCCCAAGGTGCCCTACCGTGAAACCATCCGCAAGGTGGTCAAGGTGCAGGGCCGGCACAAGAAGCAGTCCGGCGGCCACGGTCAGTTCGGCGACGTGTGGATCGAGTTCTCCCCCTGCCGGGACGGCAGCCAGGACTTCGAGTTTGAAGATGCCGTGGTGGGCGGCGTGGTGCCGCGGAACTTCATCCCCTCGGTGGAGAAGGGCTTGCGGGAGAACATGGTCCACGGCGTACTGGCGGGCTTCCCCATGGTGGGCGTCCATGCCAAGCTGTACGACGGCTCCTATCACCCGGTGGACTCCTCTGAAATGGCCTTCAAGACCGCTGCCCGGATCGCCTACAAGAAGGGCTGCATGGAAGCCGGTCCCGTGCTGATGGAGCCCATTATGCACGTCACCGTCACTGTGCCCGACGAGTACATGGGCGACATCATGGGCGACATGAACAAGCGCCGGGGCCGCATCATCGGCATGAGCCAGGCGGACGGCATGCAGCAGGTGGAAGCCGAAGCCCCCATGGCTGAAATGTTCAAGTACGCCACCGACCTCCGCTCCATGACTCAAGCCCGCGGCTCCTTCACCATGGAGTTTGCCCGCTATGAGGATGTGCCCGCCAACGTGGCCGAAAAGATCATCGCTTCCGCTAAGAAGGAAGAGGACGAGGACGAATAATCCTTCCTTCCCTATCCCAACCATACGGAGCGCGCGTTTCCCGCAAGGGGACGCGCGCTCAGGCTGTCAAAAAACTCCCTAGAGGCGTCGGAGGGGCCGCAGCCCCTTCGACTTTCATTCGTGTAAGCCGGCTTTGCCGGCTTCGCGGGTCGTTGATTTTGCTTGCAAAATCAATTCCTTACAACTTCGGACGACCTCTGGTTGGCCGAAGTTGCTTCCTCGAAAAAGTGGGTTCACCCACTTCTTCGACACGCTGAGCGCGCGTTTCCCGCAAGGGGACGCGCGCTTTTTTGCTGCGCTTCCATGGCGCCAGGAAGCCTGCGCCCGCGGTCATGGGTATGCTTTCCCAGGCTTTGGTACACATTAAGGCTGAAAAAACGTGTTGTATCAGCAAAAGGAGCGCCTATGATCGTTTGGATTTCCGCCGCCGTGGGCCTGATAGCCCTGTGTCTGCTCACCCTGCTGGCCTATCGCTCCGGTCGCGCCCGCCTGGTGGAGGAGCGCCGGCTGACGCTTTCCGCGCCCCAGCGCAGTCAGGAGGAGCTGAAAGGCCAGCTCTCCCGCCTGGGCCTCCGTCTGGCCCTGCACGGGCGCCGTCGCCTGCGCCCTGCGCCCGGCCTCCGGGCGCAGCTCATGCGCCAGCTCCGGGATGCGCTGCAGCCCACCGCCGGCGCGGAACCCGGGCTTCAATGGCTCCAGGATCATGGCCGCGCCCTGGAGGAACAGCTGGGGATATTGACCCAGGAGCTCCGGGGAACGCCTGCGATCCCCGCCGTCAAGGGCGGCGGCTTGCGCCTGACCGTGTTTACGGAGCAGATGCTGCTGGCCTTTCGGGGCGAGATCCGCCTGGATGCCCTTCCGTCGCTGGTGCGCTGCTGGCAGGAAACCGCGGGCATGACCGAAGAGGAGCTGCAGCTTCTGCCCCAGGCCCTGCGCCTGACGCTGCTACGCTTCACAGCCCAGGCTGCATCGGACGCTTACCTGGCGGTGCAGGAGGCGCGGCGCGGGCAGCGCTTGGCCGGAAGAATGCTTCGCAGCCACGGCGATCCCCTCAGCGTCATCGACCACGCCGGCCTCTCCCCGGAGGCGCTGGCGGGGGTGATTCAGGCGCTGGAACAGCAGGGAGCCGCGGAATTGCTCAGAGAGCTGGACCTGCGCCTGGATCAGATGGGCCTGCAGGCCACGGCATGGACCCGCCGGGCCCAGGAGCGGCAGATGGAGCGGAGCCAGTGGCTCTCCGCCTCCATCACCAGCCTGCGGGCGCTGGAAAAGGTGACCTGGCCAGAGCTGTTGGAAACCTGCGATCCGTTGCACCAATGCTTTCAGGAAGATCCCTCCGGCGCCTATCCGGCCATGGATTTCGACAGCCGCCGGCTGTACGTCACGGTGCTGGCGCGGCTGGCGCGGCAGATGGGCATGTCCCAGGAGCGGGTTGCGCTGGGCGCGCTGCATCTGGCTCAGGAATCGGAGGATGACGGCATTCACAACCATGTGGGGTATTATCTGCTGGAAAACGCGGGCATCCGTCAGCTCTACCTGAGCCTGCGGATCCGCCGGGCCAGCGTTTTTCCGCTGCGCCTCTTTCTCCGCCGGCACAGCCGCGGCGAATACCTGGCCCTTTTATGGCTCGGCGCCGCCGCCGGCCTGGCGCTGATGGTTCCCTTGCGCCTTCCCCTGCTGCTCTGGCCCCTCTGGGGGCTCTGCTTTTCCCAGCTGTGGCGCATGCTGTGCCAGGAAGCGTTGCAACGCCTGCTTCCCAACCAGGAATTGCCGCGGCTCCACATTGGCGCATTGCAGGAAAGCCAGCGCACCCTGGTGGTGCTTCCCACGCTGCTGTCCTCTCCGGAGCAGGCCGTACACATGATCGGCCGCCTCTCCGAGCTGTGCCACGCGGATCCTGATCCCAACCTGGAATACATGCTCCTGGGGGATTTCGGGGACAGCCTCACCGCCGAGCAGGTCTCCGACGATCTGATTCTGCGCGCGGCGTCCTCCGCGTTGGAGGCGCTGCAGGAGAGCGATCCAGAGCATCGCTACCTCTACCTCCAGCGCCGTCGGGTCTACGACAAGGGCGAAGGCGCCTGGATTGGCCGGGAGCGCAAGCGCGGCAACCTCGAAAGCCTCAACCGCCTGATCGTCCACGGCAACTGCGACGACCTCTACGACTATGCCAGCGTTCCGCCGGCGCAGCTGCACCGGCGCTACGCCTTCGTCATCACCCTGGACCAGGACACGGAGCTCCCTCCGGAAACGGCCCGCAACCTCATCGGAGCGCTAAGCCATCCGCTCACGGTGCGTCGCCGGGTGCCCGAGGGCTGGCGGGGCGTCAGCCTGGTGCAGCCGTTGATGGAAACCGATCCCGCCACCGTGCGCACGCCCATCAGCCTGCTGCTGGGCGGACGCGGCGGCGTAGACCCCTACCACAGCGCCCAATGCCCCTTCTATCAGCGGCTTTGCGGGCGCGGCAGCTACCAGGGCAAAGGCATTTACATTCCCGAAACGCTGCTGGAAGCCACCCAGGCGTGGATTCTGCCGGATACGGTGCTCAGCCACGATCTGCTGGAGGGGGAATTGGCCGGCTGCGCGGCGGACAGCTCCCTGCGCCTGTACGATGGCCACCCCGCCACCTGGGCAGGCTGGCTCAACCGCCTGCACCGCTGGACGCGAGGGGACTGGCAGCTTCTGCCTTGGTTGCTGCCCTGGGTGCACACGCCTCAGGGCGTGCGCCGCAATCCGCTGGGGCGCTTCTCCCGGCACAAGGTGTGGGACAACCTGCGCCGCAGCCTCATTCCCCTGGGATATGCGGGGCTTTTCCTCTATGCCGCCTTCGCCGCGCGCCCGGGCCTGTTTGCGCTGCTGCTTTTGCTGTCCCTGGCGGAGGGCGTTCATTGCCGCAGCTGGCTGGACTGGTCCGGCCTGCTCGCGCGCCTGGCCGCGCTGCCCGCGCGTTTGACCGTCCAGGCGGACGCTTGCCTGCGCGCCCTGTGGCGGATAACCGTTTCCCATGAAAAGCGGCTGAGCTGGCTGCCCACCGCACAGGCGGAACTAACGCCCTACGACGGCCTGTTTCTGAGCCCCTGGACCCAGTGGGGCGGCGCGCTGTGCCTGCTGGCCGCCTGCGTGCTAGCTGAACCCTTCCAGTGGACTCCCCTGCCCCTGGCGGCGCTATTCGCGCTCTATCCCCTGTTTCTCCCCCGCCTGGACGCACCCAGGCGCAGCGCCTTTCCCTTTGATGAATTGCAGCGGGAACAGCTGACGGATCTGGCCCGCAACACCTGGCGCTTCTTCGAGGCAAACGTGGGGCCTTCCACCCACCACCTTCCGCCGGACAACCTGCAGCTGGAGCCCTGGCGCGGCCCGGCCATGCGCACCTCGCCCACCAACATCGGCCTCTACCTGCTCAGCGCCATGGCCATGGTGGAGCTTGGTCTGCTGGAAGCGGACGAAGCCGCCACGCGAATTCGCGCCGCCCTGGACACCCTGGAACGCCTGCCCACATGGCGGGGTCACCCGTACAATTGGTACGACCTGAGCACCCTGGAGGTCATGGACCCGCCCTATGTTTCCTCGGTAGACAGCGGCAACTATGTGGCCTTTTTGATGGGTACGGCGCAGCTGATGCGCCAGCGCCTGCCGGAGCTGGACGCCGCCGACCGGGAGCTTCCCGCCCGCATGGACGCCCTGGCCCAGCAGGTGGACCTGGCCGCGCTCTACGACACCCAGGCGCAGCTCTTTTTTGTGGGATACGATACCCGGCAGGAACGGCCCCAGGGAAACCACTATGACCTGCTGGCCAGCGAAGCCCGGCTGCTTTCCTTCGTTGCGGTGTGCACCCGCCAAGTTCCTCTGCGCCACTTCAGCCGGCTCAGCCGCACCCGGGTAGCGCTGGGCCGGGAGCACCTGCTCATGAGCTGGAGCGGCACGCTCTTTGAATACCTGATGCCGCAGCTTCTCCTTCCCCTGACCCCCGGCACGCTGCTGCACCATGCCTGCGCCGCGGCGGTCCGCTGCCACATGAAAGCGGGCGTCAACGGCCTGTGGGGCATGAGCGAAAGCGGCTACTATGCCTTTGATCCGGCGCTCAATTACCAGTACCGCGCCTTTGGCCTGGCGGCATTGGCCGGCGATCCCCAGGCGCAGGGGCAGGTCTACGCCCCCTATGCCGTGGCGCTGGCTCTTTGCGTCTATCCGGCGCAGGCCCACGCGGCGCTCCAGCGCATGCACAGCCTGGGCATGGATACGCCCCAGGGCTTTCTGGAGAGCATCGACCTGGACCAGCAACGCACCGGCACGCCGGAGGGCCGCGTGGTCCGCAGCTACATGGCCCATCACCAGGGCATGCTGCTGTGCGCGGTTGCCAACGCCCTTACCGGGGATGCGCTGTGCCGGGCCTTCTGCCGCATGCCCAAGGTGCGGGCCTTCCTGCTGCTCCTGCGGGAGCGGGAGGATCCTCGCCGCCCGGTGACGCTGACTTTGCCCAAGCCCCGGCGGCAGGCAGCCGCCCCCCAGGCGGAGGTCTCGGTCAACCTTGCCCCCCTGCGCCTGCCCGTGGAAGCAGCGCTCCTGGGCGGAGGGCGCGCCTTTGTGCTGCAGAGCGCCAACGGCCTGGGCGTCATGGGCTATGAGCAGATTTTCATCAGCCGCTTCACCCGGGACCCTTCCCGCAGGGAAGGCATCCAATTCTATCTGATGGAATCCGGCCGGCTGTGGCAGCCCTTCGATCCGCGGCTGTCGGGCAAGGTCACGGCTGAAAACGGCCTCCTGATCCACGACCGGGAGCATCGGGAGCTGCGCATGCGCCTCACCACCTTTGTGGACCCGGTGGACCAATATATCGTACACATGCTGGAGCTGGAAAATCTCTCCGCGCGGGATCGGGACATCGAAGCGGCGGACTACTTTGAATTGGCCCTGGCCCCAGAAATGGAACAGCTGGCGCACCCAGCCTACACCGATCTGTTCATTGAAACCGCGCCCTTTGGGGACGGGGGCATCCTCGCGCACCGCCGCCGTCACGCCCCGGAGGATCCGCCGGTATACCTGTGCCACTTTCTGGCCATGCCCAGCGACCTGGAGGTGTTCGCGCAAACGGACCGGGAAGCCTTTCTGGGCCGCAACGGCTCCCCCTGGCAGCCTGGAGCCCTGCGGGAAAAGGCCAGACCCGGCCTGTTCGGCGCGCCCATCCATCCCTGCGCATCCCTGCGGTGCCGCCTGCACCTTGGCGGGCGCGGCCGTATCCGCCTGGTCTACGTAACCTGTTGCCGCTTCCAGGAGGAGCCGCCGAAGCCGGAGGACTTCCACCTGGACCTGACCCAGCTGATGCAGCGCCTGCGCCTGACCCAACTGCGTCAGCAGGTGCTGCTGAACAGCCTGTGCATTCCGCCGGACCAGCTTCCGCTGCTCACCCGGCTCACCGGGGCCATACAGTGGCTTCACCAGCCCCATCAAGGGGTGGGCGCGCCCATTTCCCTACCGGTGGAAGAGCTATGGTCCATGGGGCTAAGCGGCGACCGGCCATTGTTTGCCGTGTTTCTCTCCCGGGAGGAAAGCCCGCTGATCAACCTCGGGTTGCGCTTTGCTGCCCTGCAGCGCTCCCTGGGGCTCCCGGTGGAGCTCGCCATGGCCGTGCTGGAGGAGGATGGCGGGCTGATGGAGCAGGCGGAAGCGGCTCTGAGCGCCTCTCCCCTGCGCGATCTGCGCGGCAAGGGCGTGGCGCTGGTGAACAAATCCACCTTGACGCCCCAGCGCTATGCCCTGCTCCACGCCGCGGCCAGCCTTTCCCTGGACGACCGGCTGGGCACGCCGCAAGAGCAGCTGGACGCCCTGTGCGTGCCCGTGACGCCCACTGCGCTGGCTCCCCGGCCGCCCAGGCCCGCCCCGGAGCCGCCGGTGGAGGACTTGCTTTTCTTCAACGGCTACGGCGGTTTTCTGCCCGACGGAGGCGGCTATGCCATCCGTCTGCCCGCAGGCTGCAACACCCCCGCCCCCTGGTGCAATTACCTGTGCCAGCCCGGCTTTGGCACACTGTGCTGTGAAAGCGGGCTGCTGTTCACCTACGGGGACAACAGCCACCGCCGCCGCCTGACCCCCTGGGTGAACGACCCCGTAACCCCTCTGGGAGGCGAATTCCTGCTGGTGGAGGACCTGGACACAGGGGAAATGTTTTCGCCCACCCGCTTGCCCCTGGGGCAGGCCATGGCCTGTCAGGTGATCCACCAGCCGGGGGTAACGGTTTACCGCGCCTTTGGGGAAGGGCTGGAGCTGCAATGGACCTGCTTCACCGACCCGCAGCGGGAAGCTGGGTGCCGCCAGCTGCGCATACGCGCCCATGGGCACGATACCCGCCGGCTGTCCCTGCATGTCTGCCTGCGCTTTGTGATGGGCAGCGACCGGCGCACGGAACCCTTCACCTGCCTGACGCCTCTGCCGGGCATGGTACTGGCGGTGAACCCCGCCTGGCCTTGCCTGGGTTTCCTGGCCGACCTGGACCAGGAAGCGGAGGCCCACCGCATGAGCCCCGCAGCCTTTCAAGGGCTGTGGGGTCAACGCCCCTGGGGATTGGCCCGCCCGCGAAATCACCGGCCGGACAGCGCCGAGCCCGTGGTCACCGGCGCAGCGGACCGAGGCAATCTGGCGGTGCTCACCCGCGCCTTTACGCTGGAAAAGGAAGGCGGCGCCACCTTTACCTATCTGACGGGCCTGGCCCGGGAGCCGGAGGAAATCGAAGCCCTGCTGGCCGGCTACCGGCAGGAAGGAGTCAGCGCCCGGCAACGGGAGGTGCAGCGCTTCTGGAGCGGCGAGCTCAGCGCGCTGACCTGCCACGTGCCCTGGGAGAGCCTGGCGCTGATGCTGAACCAGTGCCTGCCCTATCAGGTGCGCACAGCGCGGTTGTGGGCCCGGGCGGGGCTGTATCAAGCCGGCGGCGCCATAGGTTTCCGGGATCAGCTCCAGGACATGACCGCCCTGGTTTACACCGACCCGGAGGAGGTTCGCCGGCACCTGCTGCTGTGCGCCTCCCGGCAGTATGAGGCGGGGGACGTGCAGCACTGGTGGCATCCCGGTCACGCAGGCGTGCGCACCCGCATTACCGACGACCGGCTTTTTCTGCCCTTCCTCACGGCGTGGTACATCCGCCGCACCGGCGACGTGGAGATTCTGGCCGCCTCCGCGCCCTTCCTGGTGGGGGCGGAGATTCCCGACGGCCAACGGGACCTGTATCACTTTGCAGCGCCCACCGCCTATGCAGCGCCGCTGATGGAGCATTGTCTGCGGGCGATTCGCAGCCTGCGCTTCGGCCCGCGGCACATTCCCCTGATGGAAGGCGGCGACTGGAACGACGGCATGAATCGCGTGGAAGGGGAAAGCGTCTTTCTTGGCTTTTTCCTCTGCCGGGTGCTGGAGGATTTCGCCCCCTATTGCGAGGCGGCCGATGCCCAGGAGCTGCGTCAGCTCCGGACGGACCTGCTGGCTGCGCTGGAAACCCACGCCTGGGACGGCGCCTGGTACCTCCGGGCCTGGTACCCGGACGGGCGCGCCCTGGGCGGTCACGAGAGCCCCGCCTGTCAGATCGATCTGCTCAGCCAGTGCTGGGCCGTGCTGGGAGGCGCGCTGCCGCAGCGGGCTTCCCAGGCCCTGGAAAGCGCCCTGGAGCGCCTGCACAACCCCGCGCTGGGATTGACCGCGCTGCTTTCCCCTCCTTTTCCCGAAGCGGTGGACGCCGGGTACATCAGCGGCTACGTCCCCGGCGTGCGGGAAAATGGCGGCCAATACACCCATACCTTGCCCTGGTTTATTTGGGCCCTGGCGGAAATGGGGCAAACGGATCTTGCCTGGGCCCTGGTCGGCGAAACGCTGCCCATCCACCACAGCGACACCCAGGCCAAGGCGGAATGCTACCGTCTGGAGCCCTACTTCACCGCCGGGGATGTGTACACCGCCCAGGGGCAGCAGGGCCGCGGCGGCTGGAGCGCCTACACCGGCAGCGCCGCATGGCTTTACACCGTTGTGCTGGAGCAGCTGCTGGGCCTGCGCAAGCAGGGCAGCAAGGTTTCCCTGCGCCCACGCCTCCCCAAGGAGTGGGACGGCTTCGCCATCACCCTACGGGTGGGGCAGAGCACCTGGCACCTGCAGTGCCGCCGGGACGTGCCCTTTGTCACCCTGGATGGGGAGAAAAGCCCCCAAGGGCAGGTGGAGCTCCTGGACGACGGCAGGATTCACGAGGCCAGCTTTCCCCTGCGCTAACCACGCAAAAAAAGGCCGCGCACCCTCCCTGCCCCATGGGCAAAGGATGCGCGGCCGGTTTTTTCCCCTGCGCCGGAAAAGGCGGCGCGGTCAGGGATGGGGTTTGTTCTCCCGGTAAGCGGCCATGGAATCCTTGAACAGGCTGGCCGTGGGCGGGGGCGTCCAGGAGATGGCGTTGGCCCCAGCCTGGATGGTTTCCCGGATGGACTCCTCGGTGGGGCCGCCGGTGGCAATCAGCGGAAATTCCGGCAGCACCCGGCGGATCTTGCGCACAAGCTCCGGGGTTTGCGCCCCCGCCGCCACGTTGAAAATGGCCGCGCCCGCGTCCACCCGGCTCTGGAAATCCACCTGGTCGTTCACCACGGAAATAATCGCGGGAATGTCCACTACCCGGGCCACTTCGGAGAGGATCTCGTTGCTGGTGGGGGCATTCATCACCACCGCCGCCGCGCCCTGCACCTCGGCGTAGCCGGCCAGGGCCGTTACCCGGCGTCCGGTGGTCAGCCCTCCGCCCACGCCAGCAAACACGGGAATATCCGCCGCCAGGAGCAATGCCTGGGTAATAATGGGCTGCGGCGTAAAAGGATATACCGCCAGCACCGCGTCCGCATCCATATTGCGCACGATGCACAGGTCGGTGGTAAATGCCACGGACTTGATCCGCCGGCCGAAAATCACAATGCCGCTGCATTCCCGGATCACCTCCGGCACCCGCAAAATATGCTTGCGCAGCGTGCCCTCGTACCGGGGAATGTTTTTCTTCGCGTTCAATTCCTGCTGCGTCAAATGTTTCCCTTCTTTCTGTGCCTTAGCCGCCCAGGAGGAAGTCCAGCACGTTCATGGCCTGGTCCTCGGGCTGCTTGTATAACTCCGTGTAGCCGCACTGCTCGCAGGACACGGTGATAAACTTTTTGTTCTGAATATCAAACAGCTTGGCAAAGTTCCCGCCGGTGGCCTGAAACTGATCGTGCTCATAGCGCCGGCAACCGCATTTGGGACATACATACTGGATTTTTTCCTGCTCCATGGTAGCACCTCCTTATGTGCTTTCAGTGTAGCGTCTTTTGCCCCCAACGTCCAGACGAAATCGTTCCAATTTGTCTTTTTCCCGTCTCACCCCCGCGCCCGCATGGACAAAACGGCAAAACAGGCGTATACTCAAATGGTAGATCACCGCACTGAAAAGCAAACAGGGGAAGCGCGTATACCTTCCCTTTATTCTATGCTGAGGAGGCCGCCGTCTATGCGGGAGCTGGAGATTACCATTGAAATTCTTTTTCCGCTGTTTCTCCTGCTGGCCCTGGGCTGGGGGCTGCGCCGTGTGGGCTGGATGAGCGCTCAGCTCACCCGGGAGACCAATAAGCTGATCTTCCAGCTGTTCCTGCCGGTATTGGTGTTCAACAACATCCGGGACATGTCCGCGGGGGTCACCATGGATGCGGGGTATGCGGCCTATCTGTTCCTGGGGCTGGTGGGGGTGTACACCCTGGCGGCGCTGCTGGTGCCGCGGTTTGAAAAGCATCCGCAAAAGCGCGGCGTAATGATTCAGGGCATCTTCCGCACCAATTTTGCGGCCCTGGGCGCGCCGCTGATGGAGGCCATGTTCGGGGAAACGGGACTGGCCATGTATTCTCTGGCGCTGCCCATCGTCATCCCCATGAACAACATCCTGGCGGTGATCGCCCTTGCCTCGCCGGGGCAAAAGCGCATGCGCCCCCTGGAGCTGCTCAAAAGCATCCTGACCAATCCGTTAATCATCGGCTGCATTTTGGGCGGGCTGATGCTGCTGACCCATCTGCAGCTGCCCACGGTGGTGGACACCGCCCTGCGGCAGCTGGGCAGCCTGGCTTCGCCCCTGTCCCTGCTGGTGCTGGGCGCATCGCTGCAGTGGCAGGGCGTACGGGACAACCGCAACGAACTGCTGTGGACGGTGCTGCTCAAGCAGGTCATCATCCCCGTGGTGATGCTCGGTCTGGCCGTTGCGCTGGGGTTCCGCAACGAAGCGCTGGGCGTTATGCTGATACTCTTCGGCGCGCCCTGCGCCATCAGCAGCTATCCCATGGCGGAGGCCATGGGCGGCGACGGTCCCCTAGCCGCCTCCCAGGTGGTGCTGACCACGCTGTGCAGCATGGGCACGCTGTTTGTGCTGGTCTATGTGGGCAAGCTCTGCGCCTGGCTGTGAGATCGCCCGGCGCCTCCCCGCAAAAAGGTATCAAAGCGCGGACGCCTCCCGCCACGTGTAGGGACGGGACGGCATCCGCGCTTTTTTGATGCTCCGGCAGGCCTATACCCGCACCACGTAGTCGGCCTTGCGCTCCTTGGGCGGTTTGACCTCGCCCTTGGCGTAGCCCAGAATGCAGTGTCCCACGCCCACGTAGTTTTCCGGCACGCCCCACTGCTTCAGCAGCGCCTTGCCCTCCGCGGACTGGAACTCCTCATAGGCCCGGTGAATCCAGCAGGAACCCAGCCCCACCGCGTGAGCGGCGTTCATCAGGTTGCCCATCACCAGGGAGCCGTCCTCCCGCCAGGTGCCCACAGTTGGATCCGCCAGCACCACAATCACCGTGGGCGCGCCATAGAACGGGTCCCCCGAGCCGTTCATCACCGCGGCGTTCATGCGGCTAAGCTGATCCCTGGTGGCCCGGTCCTGCACAACGACCATCTTGGGCGACTGCCGTCCCATGCCCGTGGGCGCATACATGCCCGCCTCCAGCACCTGGGCCAGCAGCGCCTCCTCCACCTGCTTCTCCTCATATGCCCGAACGCTTCGCCGGGTTTTCATACAGGTCAACGCATCCATACCATGCACATCCTTTCTGACATTTTTATAATTCTCCTGCGTCCACCTTGGCGCGCAGGGCTTCCGCCGTTTCCTCCAGCAGTCCCAGATCCCACAGCATGCTGCTGGTCAAATACTTATCCCGGATATCCCGGCTGCCCATCAGGGCCTGGGCTGTATCCGCGCCGTTCAGCCCCAGATCCCGCGGGGAGAGCGGCATGCCGGCGCGGCGCATCAGCGCATAAACCGTTTCCCGGGCGGGCAACTCCTCCGTGATGATCTGGCGAATCGTCTGCCAATGGGCGCATAGCTTGTCCAGGCGCTGCCGGTGGCGCTGGGGATCATTCTTGTGAGCCTTGCCCTCCAGGGCGATGATCTGCGGGGCGATGGGTCCGAAGATCCGCCTGCACCGCTCCTCCCAGGCCGCCGGATCAAATGCCGCCATAGCGGCCTCCGCCCTGGCCCGATCCACTTCCTCCGTGGGGAGCATATGCTCGTAGATCCACAGTGTCAACAGGGTGCCCACGCCCACCTGAATGCCGTGGAGATCCCCCGGAGCGCCCTCCCGCAGCGCCTTCATCTCCCACATGTGAGAGAAATAATGCTCCAAACCGCTGGCAGGCCGGCTGATCTCCGCAAAGGCCATGGCCACCCCGGAGAGCACCAGCCCCTCGATAACCGCTTCCAGGGCCGCGTCCTCCCGGCGCATGAGCCCTTCCGCGTGATCCACTATTTTGCGCAGGGAAGACCGCACCAGCCCGGCAATCTCCTCGCAGTAGGCATCCCCGGCCACCAGGTGGCTGATTCGCCACTCGCACACGGAAACATACTTGGCCAGCATATCCCCCAGCCCCGCCTGCAGCATTACCTCGGGCGCGGTTTTTAACAGATCCGTATCCGCCAGGATCGCCTGGGGACATGCATTGTACAGGCTTTCCTTGACCCGGCGCACCACCATCGAGGAGGAGTTGGACGCATACCCATCCATGGAGGGCGCGGTGCACACCACCAGGGAAGGAAGCCCGCAGGCGTGGGCAAGCACCTTGCAGCAATCGTTGATCACGCCGCTGCCCACCGCCAGCACGCCGTCGCAGCGGGGATCAAAGCCCATGGTCAGGCTGCCCACCGCCCATTCGTCAGGCTCGATGCGCTTTTCCCCAGGCAGGCGATACAGGGTATACGCGATGCCCGCCGCTTGCAGCACCTGCTCCACACGCTCCCCCGCCGCCCGGTAGGTGTGCTCATCCGCCACCACGAAAGGCCGCTGTATGTGCAGCGCTTCCAGCGCCTCCGGCAGCGCCGTCACCGCGCCCCTGCCCACCCGGAGCAGCTTCAGCCCGCAGCGGTGCACCCGACCGCAGGAGCAGGCGTACCCCTCCGGCGCCAGCAGTTCCTCCCAACTCATTTCCCATAAGTGCTTCATTGGCGATCTTCTCCCTTCCTGCGCCTGCCACGCCGCGGTTTGCCGCTATGGCGGAGGTTCCCACGCGCTCCGGCCTCATTTTCGCTCCTTCTTGGATTTATCCTGGGCTTTGACCTCCCGGGGTATATAGCCGGAAAATTCCGTATCCCGGGCATCGCTGACCAGCTGAATGTCCCCGCCCCACTCCTGCAGCGTCCGGCGGACGATATACAGCCCCATGCCGTGCCCCGCCGCCTTGGTGGTGATGCCCGGCTGGAAAATGCTCGCCTGGAGCTTTAGGGGAATCATCGGGCCGCTGTTCTTCACGCTGAAGCGGAAGGCCTTCAGGTTCTCGGTGAGGGTAAGGGTCAAGCGGCGGTCGGACACCTCCTGCAGGGCGTCGATGGCATTGTCCAGCAGATTGCCCAGCACCTTGCACATCTCCCAGCCGGGAATGGATAGATCCTTCCAGGCGGAGCGGATATCCAGCGTCACCTGGATGCCCGCTTTTTCGCATACCCCCAGTTTGACCTGCAGCAGCGCGTTGATGGCTGGGTTGGCTGTGCGCAGCACCCGGCCCACGGAGGCGATGCTGCCGTACACGCGCTCGATATAGTCGTTGGCTTCCTTGTACTCCTTCATTTCCATCAGGCTGTACACCACCTGCAGGTGGTTGAGGAAGTCATGCCGCTGGGCGCGAAGGGTATTGTTCAGGTCTTCCATTGCCTCAATGGTCTGATCCATGTCGTCCAGCTGCTGCAAAAGCCTGCGGCTGTCCACGGCGTCGCGGATGTCAATCACCCCGCCCCAGATCACCACCACCGCAGCCACCGCCACCAGCGCCCGGGCCAGGGGGAGATCCGTAATATCCCCAGGGGTGATGTACATGTACAGCACGATAACGCCCACCATCAAGATCTGCAGGATGTTGATAACCATGGCCAGGATGGTGGCCTTTCTGACTTCCAGGTTCTTTTGACGCTTCAACCCTTCCGCCCCTCCCGCACTTGATGATTTTTGCGGATCACGTCCTCGTGACCCATTTCTGTGGGATGATAATACTTGCGTCCCCGCGCCTCCGGGGGCATGTACTCCTGCCGGACCCAATGCCCCGGAAAATCATGGGGATACAGATAGCCCTTGCCGCTGCCCAGGCGTTCGCTGCCTGCGTAATGGGTATCCCGCAGGTGCAGGGGCACAGGCCCAAACCCGCCCTTGGCTGCATCGGCCATGGCCGCGTCCACCGCCGCGCTGACGCTGTTGGACTTGGGGCTTTCGCACACGGCGATGATCGCCTGAGCCATGGGGAGCCTGGCCTCGGGCATGCCCATGAATTCCAGGTCCTGGGCCGCAGCCGCCGCCTGCAGCATGGCGATGGGATTGGCCAGGCCCACATCCTCGCTGGCATGCGCCAGCACCCGGCGCATGATCAGCCGGGGATCCACCCCGGCGTAGAGCAGGCGTGCGAACCAGGCCAGCGCCGCGTCGCTGTCCGAGCCGCGCAGGGACTTGCAAAAGGCGCTGAGCATATCGTAGTACAGGCTTTCATCGCAGCGGAGCATGGGCTTCTGGATGCTCTCCTCCGCCACGGCCAAGTCCACATGAATCATCCCATCCGCTCCGGCGGGCGTGGTGAGCACCGCCAGCTCCACCGCGCCCAGCGCCATGCGCACATCCCCGTTGGCCACGTGGGCGATATGCCGCATGGCCTCGGGCGCCATGTCCACCGCCATGCCGCCGAACCCCCGAACCTTGTCCGCAAGAGCGCGATCCATGGCGCGCATCACGTCCGCCTCTGTCAGGGGAAAAAACTGAAACACCCGGCACCGGCTGACCATGGCCGGGGTCATGGCCACCATGGGGTTCTCCGTGGTGGAGCCAATGAAGCGGATCACGCCGCCCTCAATGGCCGGCAGAATGCTGTCGCTCTGCGCCTTGCTCCAGCGGTGGCACTCGTCCAGCAGCAGGTAGGTGGCCTGCCCGGTGAGCATGCGCCGCTCCTTCGCCTCCTTGAGCACCTCCCGCACGTCGGCCACGCCGCTGGTCACGGCGTTGAGCTGTGCAAAGGCCGCGCTGGTGGCCCGGGCGATGATGGAAGCCAGGGTGGTTTTGCCGCATCCCGGGGGACCGTAGAAGATCGACGAGGTCAGCCGGTCCGCCTCAATGGCCCGGCGCAGGAGCCGCCCCTCTCCCACCAGATGCTGCTGCCCGATGAATTCATCCAATGTCCGGGGCCGCATCCGGTCGGCCAGGGGCGCGTCGCTTTGTTCAGGGATCAACGTCACAGGGTTTCCTCCCCCATTTACAGTTGCCTCCAGGCCCACAGGCCCAGCAGCGCAACCTGCGCCAGCAGCAGCGCCGGCAGGCCCAGCCGGAAGCGCAGGTGCTTCGTCTTGTGATGGAAAACATGCATCCCCAGCACGGCGCCAAGGCCGCCAAACATGGCCGCGGAAAGAAGCAGCGTTCGCTCTGAAATGCGCCACGCTCCCTGCCGGGCGCGGCGCTTATCCGCGCCCATGAGCGAAAAGGACAGCACGTTGGCCGCCAGCAAAAGCAGCAGCACCAGCTCCGTCATCGTATGCGCTCCCTCCGTTCCGCGCCCAGGGCTGCACGGTCCCGCCAGACCCGCAGCTGTGAGAAGCGCCTGGCCGGACGGATGCGCGGCGCGCCCGGCAGCCTCCGCCGCACCAGCAGCTCGCCGCCGCCCTCCCAGGCGTCGGCATAGCGGCGGCGGGGTCGCGTTCCGCTTTCCCAGATAAACGGGCGCAGGCGCTCCGCCCCGCGGCGGGCGATGTAGATATACGCGCCCTGGACCCTGCCTGCCCCCACCTGAATGCTGTGGGGCCAGCTCATCCACTCCGAGAGCGCCGCGGCAAATCCCCGCACGCCCATACGCTCCATCAGCGCGATGATTTCCGCCTTGTTCCGGGCAACCTCTTCCCCGTCCATGGGGAAACCGGCAATGCCGGCATAGGCCGCAACGATGTGCCGCCGCAGGAAATTCAGCAGCTGCTCCACGCGGCTCTCCGCCGCCGCCAGCAGCCGCCCCATGGGCAGCCGCTTGCCCATTCCCAGCATATCCAGGCCCACAAAAATTTCCTCCGGGCTATGAATCGCCAGGGCGTCCAGGTAGGCCAGCGCCATGGTCATGCAGCTGGGCGTATCCACCATGCGCACCAGCAGCGGATAAAGCGCCCTGCGCCTGCGCACGGATTCCGCATCTCGCGGCCAGGCATAGCAGGCCCCCCGCAGCGCCGCATCGGTGGGATAGAGCAGGCACAGACCCAGATGCACCCGCGCCCCCATGCGGGGCACCAGGTCGTCCCCGTTGAACACATGGTAGAGTGGGAAGGCCTCCGGGCGCACGGTGGCGCGTCCCTCCAGGGCGGAGGGGCTGGCAAATCCATAGCCCAGCAGATTCTGCGGCAGCACCCCGTCCTCCAGCATTTTGTGGTAGGTCCACACCTGCATCACCGCGCCGCCCTGGCTATGGCCGCTAAGCCACAGGGTAAAGCGGCTCTTTTGATGGGCCGCCTCCTCCAGAATGTCGCCCAGGGTCCATTTCTCCACGCCCAGCTCACGGGCCGTTTGCGGGAAAAGTATCCGTTCCTCATTGCCCTCAAACTGCCGGGCCAGCTGCAGGAAGCCCTTATGGATGCCGTCTTGGCTGTTCATGCGGAAGTTGGAAAACCAGTCGTAGAACCGGCTACCCGTACCCATGAAGCTCACCGCCACCACGTAGCGTCCATGGGGCGCCGGATGGATCATCACCAGCACCTTGCCGGTGTCGCTCTGCTTGATCTGCCGCAGCGCGCCAGCCACCTGGCCAATGGGATTGCGCTGGCGCAGCTTGGCCCGGACCCGCCGCATACGCCAGGTGGCGGTCAAGCGGGAGACGGCGCCGCTGTGCCGCCGGGGCAGGAAGTCCGTAAGCAGGTCGTTATCCACCTGAATGGTCACGTCCCGCCAGCCCGCCTGCACCCAGGGCTCGATATCCATGTGATAGGTCGCCGCCGCCAGCTCCACGCTCAGCTGCATGGCTTCCAGCGATACCGGCGGGCGCAGCGCCCCCCAGGGGTCCCGCGCCCATGGCAGCAGCAGAGGGGTCACATCCCCCAGGGCCACCCCCGTGGCCGCGCCCTGCCCCTGATCCGCCATCCTCATTCCTCCTCATGCGTCGCCCTGACCCTCGTCGCCCCGGGCATAATCCGCGCCCAGCACGTCCGTCAGGGCCATTTCCCATTCCTCCCGGGGGCGGCGGGAGCGCAGTCGTACGCGCTCCGCGTCCAGCGCCAGCACCTGCACGTTGCGCTGCTCCAGCCTGCCCTCCCGCTGAAAAATCAGCCGAATGGGCCGTCCCCGCTCCAGGGAATAGCGCAGGATCCGCTCCATGGTTCAGCCCTCCGGCACCTTATAGATGGTACATTCCACGTTTTCAAACACGGTTTCATACAGCCGGTCCAGGGCCTCCTGGTTCACGGCATAGTCCGCGCGCTCATAGCTGCTGACGTAGATATAGTCCACGTCATATTTCTCCAAAATGTCGGCGTTTCCCTCCGGGTCCGCGTAAAAAGCCGCCAGCTCCAGCTTGCGCTCCGTGGTATCGAAGCCGTGCCAGTACAGCCACAGATCCGGGCCGCAGACGATGGTGCGTCCCGCCAGGGCGATCACCGGGTTCAGGTGCTGGGTGCCGGTGAGGAACACGCTGTGCTCCTCCGTGTTATCCCGGATGTACTCCCCCGCCTCCACCGCGCCGGGCGAAAACGCCTGGTAATCGCTGACCGCCTCCCGCCACAGGGTCAGCGCCGGGGAAAGGAACACGCACACCGCCGTAAACGCCGCCAGCACCCACCGTCCACGCAGCCCCCGCAAGCGCCGCCAGCACTTCGCCAGCCAATCGCTCACGGGCATGACGCACAGCAGATACCACAGGTAAAAGAGCTTGTTGTTGTCATACTCGTTGGGCTGGAAGCGCACCAGCTCCGCGGCGATAAAAATCGTGAACGCCCCTGCGAAGATCCGCCGGGTGCGGCCGTCCTTCTCCGCCATGGCGCAAAGCAGCGCAATGAACGGCAAGCCGATATTCTTGATGTAGAACCACAGATAGAAGTCCCGCATGCCGTTGCCGCTGGGATTGTTCACCCAGTTGAACTGGAACTTCAGGAAGGAGCCGCCCACCCCATCCTCGCCGCCTGCCAGCGCCTGATGGAAGGTGAAGCACAGCAGCTGCGGCGCGGCCAGCACCACGACGATGCCGCCATAAAGCAGGTATCGACGCAGCTGTGCCCAGCGCTCCTCATCCCGGAACAGGTCATAGACCAGCATGCCTGCGGAGCACAGCCCCAGCGCCAGGAAGGAGTGGGTATGAATCAGCGGCAACCCGCCGGCCCACACCCCCAGCAGCGTCACCGCCCGGACGCCGCCCAGGCCGTCCCGCCGGTTCTCCTGCAGCGCGCCGGGAATCTGCTGACCCATGGACGCCCGCTTGCGGGGATCAAACGCGGTATAGAGCAGATAGAAGCACGGGATCACCATGCACCATCCGCCCAGGAGCGTGCGCTGCGGCACCATCAGGTCCGCGATCACATTGCTCCAGCGCAGGTTGTTCGGCTCAGGCTTGTTGGTGGGCGTTTGATAGTACCCTTCCAGGATATTCTTCAGCCGGGCCAGCATCGTAAGCTGACCATCGGCTTCAAAGCCTGCCGCCTGATCAAAGTCATACAGGAAGCCCAGACCGCCGTTAAGAAAAAACAGCAGCGCCGCCAGCACCACGGTCTTTTTCCCCAGGGTCATCTCCCGGGCGAGGAGCATCACGCCCAGGTAGCACAGCCCCATCATCAGCGTGCCCGGAATGATCACCGCGGCCTGCAGGCTCCACCCCATCAGATAAAAGCTGGTGGAGAGGCTGTCCATCAGAAAAGGATATGAAAGCCGGTGTCCGGGATAGAAGGAATATTCTGGGGGAAACGCCGCGTCCTTCAGAGACGTAATGAAGCTCAGGTGCATGGGCAGGTCCCCGTAGGTGCTCTGCCCCACATGGTAGGAGCCGTCCGCGGCCGCGCGAATCACATGGGTGTACTGCAAATATCCCGAAAAGACCGTCAACGGAATTACCAGCCAGGCTGCCTGACGCAGTTGGCGAAGCTCCTCCGCATCCCAGCCCCGGGCGGGCCGTTTGTCCCGCAGGAGATAAACGCCCAGGCTTACCAGGGCCAATAGGCCGGCCGCGGCCCAGTGCGCCGCCATGGAAAAGCGCAGAAAAAAGGCGCACAGCGCCGGCAACCACATCATCTCCATCAGCCCCAGGCACAGCCCCAGCCAGACCCGGTTCAGCGCCCGGTGCCGGGGCAAGAGCCACCGTACCTGCCCGATTCCTCCCACAAGAAACAACGCGCAATAGACCCCTGCCAGCAAAGCGGAACCTCCTTTATGAAACCGAATGAGCGGCTGAGGAAAGGCTTGCGCCCCTCCCCAGCCGCCGGATGGCGTTCGCACGCGCCCTTACGTTTACCGGACTCCGTCCTCCATATAGGCAAGCATCAGCTGCACGCCCGCTTCCATATCCCGCAGGTCCACCGTCTCCAGGGCGGAATGCACATAGCGGCAGGGAATCGAGAGCGTGCATACGGGAATGCCGCCCCGGGAGGTTTGCATGCTGCCCGCGTCAGTGCCGCCAAAGGGCAGCACTTCCCGCTGATAGGGAATGTTCCTTTGCTCCGCCAGGCCCATGAGCTGATCCCGCAGGGCGGGGTTGGAGATGCTGGCGCGATCCATCACCTTCACGGCGATACCCTTGCCCAGCGCCACCGCCGGCTGATCCACCTCGGGAGTGTCGCCCCAGGCAGTTACGTCCAGGGCAATGCCCACGTCGGGCTCCAGGGCAAAGGAGGCCGTCTTGGCCCCGCGGCAGCCCACTTCCTCCTGCACGGAGAACACGCCCAGAATGGTATCCTGGCACTGGCCCACCTGCAGCAGGAACTGCAGCAGCAGCGCGCAGGCGCTGCGGTCGTCCATGGCGGGGCTGGCCACCCGGTGCTCGCCCAGGCGCACCACATTGGGCGCATACACCGCGATATCTCCCAGCTTGACCATCTTCTCAGCCTCGGCCCGGTCCTGCGCGCCGATATCGATGAACATGTGCTTCATGGCGCGGCTCTCGCCGGGCTTCAGGGGCTGGCTCACCACCACGCCCTCCACCCCGTTGCCGAAGACCACATGGCGGAACTGGTTGCTATCAGGGTTAACGCCGCCCACATTGGTCACCCGGAGGAAGCCTTCCTTTTCAAAGGCGGTGACAATAAAGCCGATATGGTCCATATGGGCGCTGAACATCACCTTTTTGCCGTTGGGATTGGCGCCCTTTTTCACGGCGATCAGGTTGCCCATCACGTCGGTCTCAATGCTGTCCACATGGCCTTCCAGAGCCTCACGGATGGCCTGAGCAACCGCTTCCTCATTGCCGGAGGGGCCGTAAGGCTTCAGTACTTTTTTCAAAACCTCATACATGGCTTTGTACTTCCTTTCCTGATGTTACATTGTAGCGAGCAGGGCCTGGGTCAGGGCCAGCTGAGCTTCCACGTCGCTGAGCTTGCACACCGACGACGGGCTGTGGATGGAGCGGCAGGGCACCGAAAGCACCAGCGTGGGCGCCCCGCCCCGGGCCAGTTGGATGGCGCCGGCATCGTTGCCGCCGCTCACCGAGCCTTTCACCTGGAAGGGGATCCCCTGCGCCCGGGCAAGTTCCAGCGCCTGGGCAAAAAGCTGCTTGTTGCCAATGGAGCTATGGTCCATAAAGGAAACCGCCACGCCCGCTCCGGCCACGCAGACCTGCTCCGGTCCGGGCACCTTGCCCAGGTCGTTGCAGGTGGTGCCCTCCAGCACCAGAGCCACGTCGGGTTCCTGGGCAAATCCCGCGCCCTTCGCGCCCCGGCAGCCCACTTCCTCCTGGGAAGAGAACACCGCGACTACGTCGCAGGGGTAGCTGCCCTCCAGCACGCGCAGGATGGTGTAGCATCCCACCCGGTCGTCCAGCGCCTTGGCGGAAACAAAGCCGTCGCCGAAGGCCACATAATCCGTATCAAAGGTGATGTACGTTCCCATGGGGCACTTGGCCTGGGCTTCGGCCTTATCCTTCGCACCGATATCCACATAGATATCGTCGTAGCCCAGCACGCGCTTGCGGTCCTCGGGGGTCTGCAGGTGAATGGCCATGGCCCCGATGACCCCGGGCACCGCGTCGTCGCCGCAGAGCACCCGCTTGCTGATGATCACCCGTGGGTCCACGCCGCCGATGGGCAGGGGCCGCAAAAAGCCCTCCTCGGTCACATTGGCCACGATCAGGCCCACCTCGTCCATATGGGCGGAGAGCATCACCCGTTTTGCGCCCTTCCCCTGGGCGCCGGGCTTCACCACCACCACATTGCCCAGGCGGTCCAGCTTGGGTTCCAGCCCCATGCCCTTGATTTCCGCCAGCAGCGCCCGGCGCAGGGGTTGCTCGTTCCCGCTGGGGGCGCGCAGTTCCGTCAGCGTTTTCAGATCCATAGGTCATCCTCCCATCCCGCGTCCAGCTCGCTGAGGAAATGGGCCAACAGCCGGCCGCCCTCCTTCAGCGCCTGGATATCCAGGGTTTCCACGGTGGTATGCATATATTTCAGCGGCAGCGACAACAGCACCATGGGAACGCCCGCCCGCGCCAGGCTTACCTCATCCCCGTCGGTATAGGTGTTGCGCTCGGCCACGGTGGTCTGGAGCTTCACATGATGCGCCGCGGCACAGTCCATCAGGCGCTTGAGCAGCTTGGGCTGCAGGACCGGCCCGATGCTGGCGCACAGGCTATCCAGATCCACGGTGGTGTTGGGCCGGCTGCCGGGGATGGTGGCATGGTCCACGTCGATGGCGATGGCCAGGTCAGGATCCAGGGCATAAGCGGCGGTTTTCGCCCCCCGAGAGCCCACTTCCTCCTGGGTAGAACCCACGAAATATACATCCGCGTCGCACTGCAGCTTCCGCAGGCGCTCCGCTGTCTCCACCAGCATGGTCACGCAGGCCCGGTCGTCCATGGTCTTGGCTGCAAACTGCCCGTTCAGCAGCGGCGTGGAGGGCACGTTAAAGGTGACAATGTCCCCCACCCGGACCAGCTCCCGCACTTTCTCCGCAGGCAGGCCCACATCCACATACAGGTCCTCGCGCTTATAATTGTTTTTCCGGTCTTCCGCCCGCATCAGATGCGGCGGCAGCGCGCCAATGGTGCCAAAGAGCTTTTCCTTCCCATGCACCCACACCCGGCATGCGGGCAGGATGCGCGGATCCACGCCGCCCACATTACCCAGGCGCAGGCTGCCATCCTCCTCAATGGCCACCACCATCAGGCCGATTTCGTCCATGTGCGCAAAGAGCGCCACCTTGGGACCCGTTCCTTTTTTATGGGCAATGACGTTGTACATGCTGTCCACCGTCACCTCATCCACAAAAGGCCGGAATTGCTGGGCAAAATATTCCGCCACTTCCATCTCCTGACCGCTGGGACCGACCTTCGCCGCCGCTTCGGTCAGGATCTTTTGCACGTCCATGGCTGAACCTCCTTTTATCTATACTGGGCTTATTATATCACATTTACCCCAGCGTGCAAGGGGAAGGCGTCTCTTCCTCCGCCGCTGCGCGGGCCAGCCAGAACACCATCTGCGGCGAAGCGTCGGACAGGATGGCAGCAGGCGCCTGCGCAGTCAAGCGGTCGGTCTCCCGGATCACTCGCAGCCCTGCAGCACGAGCCAGCATGCGGATTTCCCGCGGAAAATACCAGGTGAGCGTCTCCTGGGTTTCTGCACGGCGGATGCGCTCCTCCCCCGCATATTCCTCCAGGATGATCCTGTCCTCCTCCACCTGGCGCACAAAATCATACCGGGCCTGGAACTCATCTTTGATGACAGTCCCACGGTTCGTGGGAAATGTCAATGTTTCTGTCTGCCCATGGCTCTGGACCATAAAGCGCACCTCTGGGGTGGAGCAGTCGATGATGACCACGCCATTCGGGGCCAGGTGCTCCCTGCAGCGCTGAAGCACGGATAGCGCGTCCTCCGCTTCTATAAAATGATTCAGAAAGTTGCAGGTCAGCAGCACCGCGTCAAAGCGCTCCGTCAGGACGAAGCTGCGAGCGTCTTCCCGCACCACCCGCAGGTTTTCCCGCGGATACGCCTTCTGCTCCATCAACGCCAGCATATCCTCCTCTTTTTCGATTCCCGTCACCTGATACCCGGCCTGCGCCAGCGGAATCGCCACGCGGCCGGTGCCGCAACCCAGCTCCAGTACACGCCTGCCGAAAGGCCTAAGCAGCTCGGGATAAATGGTCTGATCCTGGCAATTGGCATGCAGCATATCGTAAAACTCCGCAAAGAATCCCTGGAACTCCGTTTGGTACCGCTCCGTCATGCCTTTTCCTCCTTGCAACTGTCAAAGCAAACGCTGAACCCATGGATCTAGGGGTACTCTATCACTTCTCCTTCGGCTCGTCAAGGCAAGCCACGGTCTCGTCGCGCCCGCTCGCCATAAAAGACGAATGCGTTCACGCTTTTAGGGCGTCCGATTCTCCAGGCCGCTCCGGCAATCATCCTGGCTTTTTTTTTGAAAAAAATGCTTGCAATTCCTTTTTCCCCGTGCTATAATAGCTCTCGCATTCGGGTTGTAGTAGCTTTTAGCTCTGCAATCTGATCTGCAACATAGTTTTCGCTTGGGGCATTAGCGCAGTTGGTAGAACGAGTTGTTCGTACTGTCGCCCCAAGGGTTTGAACGCCGTAAGCAGTTAATGGTGAATCTGCACAAAATTCATCGGGAATATTTGGGGCATTAGCACAGTTGGTAGCGCGCTACATTCGCATTGTAGAGGTCACCGGTTCGAATCCGGTATGCTCCACCAAATTGAGCGAGATTGTCGGAAATGGCAATCTCGCTTTTTTCTTTTCCGATGACTTTTGCAGATTCCTTTCTTATTTGAAGGAGTAATGGGCATAGAGCACCTATAAAGAGCAGTACAAGTTTTGCTTTCAATACTGGTTTTTTCCCAGCTTGTATGGTAAAGTAATTACGATACAGACAGGGGGTGAAGAAGTGAACAGCATCAAACGAAAAACCACGGCGAAGCTTTGTCTGGCACTGGGTCTGTTCATACTCGCCGGCGTTTTTCGTCAGATCGATTACGAAAGCCCCCCGCTGCCAGCTACCGTTTGTTTCGTTCTCACCAATCTGATCTACATCGGCCTGGCCATGGCGTGGGGTTTTTCCATATCAAACCGGATTCTTCATAGAAATGTCCGACGGTATCTGCTAATGGGCTGCGCCATGGCCGTTTTGTGGATGTTCCTTCGCGCGGTCAAATATCGCTTTTTTCTAACAGATCCCGATATAACGCGCCACCTGTGGTATCTGTATTATGTGCCGCAGATTCTTGCGCCGCTGTTCAGCCTGTTCGCGGCGCTGGAACTTGGACGGCGGGATGGAGACGCCATTTCCGCCCGGTGGCATTTGCTATTTATTCCTGCGGCGCTGCTGATCTGTGGCGTTATGACCAACGATCTGCATCAGATGGCGTTTCGAGCCGCGCCGGGCGCGGCGACGCTGGAGGCGGATTACACCCACGGATGGCTGTACTTCCTCGTCATGGCCTGGACGATCGCTCTGCTTTTGATAACCGGAACGATCATTT
>DBFBGQ010000020.1:0-7452 GCA_048201975.1 Candidatus Egerieenecus sp.
CATCTATTCCTCACCGGAGAGAAGGGCGTGGGGAAAAGCACGCTGCTTCGCCGCCTGATTGCTCGGCTGGAGCTGGATTGCGCCGGCTTTGAAACCCGCGCCCTGGTGCTGCAGGGACAGCGCCGGGGCTTTTTGCTGCATGGGCGGGTACCCATGGACCCGGCCAGCAACGACTGCATCGTCTCCGTGCGCACAGGCCCCCGGAAAAGCGTGCCCGTGCTGGACGTATTCAACGAAAACGGCGTAGAGATCCTCCGCCGCAGCCTGGAGTCCCCCGCGCCCTTCCTGCTGATGGACGAGCTGGGAAAGCTGGAGCGTCCGGCGGAAGATTTCTGCCGCCAGGTTCTCCGCTGCCTGGACAGCGGCAAGCGGGCGCTGGGCGTATTGCAGCAATGCGACAGCCCCCTGGTGCGGGAGATCGCCGGACGCGACGATGTAACCCTTCTGCAGGTAACCCCGGAGAACCGCGACGCTTTGCTGGAGGCGCTGGCAATGTCGCTGGCGCCATATGCCGGTCAGGAGGTTTGAGGAAAACATGCTGTCCCAGCTCGAACTTTTGCAAATTCGGATGGAAGCGCTGTTCACCTATGACGGGCCATACATGCTGCGGGTGAACGAGCCCTGGCAGCAGACATCCCCCGCGCCCCTGCTGCATGCCGGAAGAACGCTCCAGGGCGAAATTCGCTGCTGTTTCAGCCGTCAGGCCGATCCATCCGCCGTGGCGAAGGCGCAGGAACTGCTGGCCCGCGGCGTATGGGAGGCCGAGGCCTACGCAGCGCTTTTTGGCACGGAGCGTTGCCAGCAGGAGGTTTGCTACAGCTATCCCCGGCTGGACGTACCCGGCAGCCGCTGTCGCGCCCTGTCCCTGTCGGACAAGCCCGCGCTGGCCGCCGCCTTTGGGGATTGCGCCCAGGAGCTCGCCACCGCTTCGCCCTACATGGGATGCGAGCAGGACGGGAGCATCGTCTCCATTTGCCGCAGCGTGCGCAAAGGCCGGGGACACGAGGCAGGCATTGAGACCCTGCCCGCCTACCGCAGGCAGGGCCACGCCCTGGAAGCCCTGCGCGGCTGGACGGCGGCGGTGCTGGCGCTGGACGCTGTTCCCCTGTACAGCGCCAACAGGAACAACCTGCCCTCCCAGCGGCTGGCAGAAAAGTGCGGGTATATTCCCTATGCCCATACCCTGGAGGTCTGGCAGGCATAAAAGCGCTCAGCCTTGCGCAAGAAGCCCTTCTGTACCAGCTGTTACCGGTACGGAAGGGCTTCAGCGCGTTGATAAAGTATTCTGCGTTATCTTTTTTGCAAGTTCTACATTGCATGCTTGCAAGCGCAGAGGATGTCGCGCCTGCGGGCGCGACCAAAGGGCTTTCCCATCGCCCTTTGGAAACCTTCGGACCCCATGCGTGATGAAACTTTTGCAGGTTAGGAAATCATAAATTTCATTTTTTCATACCGATGTGAAAAAGCATGCCCTTTTTCAGCAAGTTGAGGCCCTTCCATACCGGTGACACTTGGTACGGAAGGGCTTTCTGGTTGTTGAGAAAGATTTTCGCTCAAGATGCTCGCAAGGTATGCGGTGTACCCTTGCAGGCGCGACCAATGGGCTTTCCCATCGTTCCGCAGCCGCAGTCGTCGGGACCGCGGCGCACTTCAGCGCTTATCCAGCACGCCGGCCCGGCGCAGCGCGGGGAGCATGGCCCGAGTCAGTAGGGGCGTCACCAGGACCGCCACCCCGCCGTTGAGCAGCGCGGGAATCAGCTTTCCCATCAGCACCACGCCCAGGGTTTCCGCCGGCACGGGCTCCACAAAGGTTTTATACACATAGCTCTTGAGCATATACAGCGCAATATAGACCGCCGAACCCAGGAGGCAAGCGGCGTAATCCCGCATAAGTCCGCCGCGACTCTCCCGCCGGGGGCCGGCAACCGCCGCGCACACCCAGGCCATGGCAAACTTGCTCACGAAGGTGATCAGCGCCTGAAGCGGATCATAGCCGCCAGCCAGCAGGTCATACAGCGCCGAGCCCAGACCCGCCGCCGCTCCTCCGTAGCCGCCTCCCAGCAGCAGGCCTGCCAGCAGGCACATGGCGTTGGCAAAATGCACCTTGGACCCCAACAGGGGAAAGCGGAACATGGTAATCACATATACCAGCGCCGCCATGACCCCCACAAAGGCCAGGCGATAGGCCGGATGACGTTCCCGACGCAATTTCTCCACTCCTCCTCTTTTGCTTCCGACAGGGTATCATAGCACAGGCGTCCGGCGGCCGCAAGCCCGCGGCTGGTTTTTCCTTGTATGAAAAGAGCCGGGCGCTGGTTGCGTCCGGCCGGCTACCGTGCGTCACGCCTTGGGCGTCTTCCGCTTGAAAAGGACGCCCAGGGTATTGGGGCCGCAGTGGCAGCAGATGGTACTGCCCGCGGGAATGACCAGCGTTTCCTGAAAATGCGCCGTTGCCGCCAGGTATTCCTGCACATGCTCCACCACCCCGGGAGCGCAGGGCGAATGGACAATGACCGCCCGGGCAAAGTCGATCTGCTCCGGATGCTCCAGTTTTTCCTTGACGTAGTGCTCCAGACAGCGCAGATAGGAGCCGCGATACTTTTTGCCCACCACCATGGCGCCTTTTTCCACTTCGATGCTGGGCTTGATTTGCAGCAGCTTGGCGCCCACCGCCGCCACGCCGGAACAGCGGCCGCCATTGCGCAGATATTCCACCTGGTCCAGCAAAAAGCTGGTATCCACCACCGGGCGCTCCTCCTCCAGGCAGCGGACGATCTCCTGGGGCGTTTTTCCTTGCGCCGCCATCACCGCGGCGTCCATGGCCATCATGCCATAGCCCATGGAGAGATTGCCGCTGTCCACCACGTATACTTGATCGCAGCGTTTGGCCGCCTGACAGGCGTTATCATAGCAGACAGAGAATTTCTGCCCGATGCTCAGATGAATCACCGCGTCGCAGTCCTCCCGCATCCGGCGGAAGAGCTGCTCAAACTCGTAAACGTTCACTGCCGCGGTTTTGCAGGGTTTGCCCGAATCCACGGCGCGAATGATATCGTCAGGCGTCACATCGACGCCGTCGCTGAAAACCTGGTCTCCCAGCATCAGCGTCAGCGGTACCACGGTTATACCGTATTTTTCTTTTAGCTCCGGTGAAAGATCGCACGTACTCTCCGCAGTAATGCGAATTTTCATTGTTTCGCTCACACCTCCAGCGTAGCTTGTTCCTCCTGGCAAGAGGAACCAGTATCCATCCTATCACATTCTCTGCGTTTGCGCAATGCAAAAGGCTGGGAAGAAGTAACAAATTTCTGCTTTCTCCCTTGACAAGCAGGCCGGTTTGCCCTATGCTCAAGACGCATGGCGCATCCGCGCCTGAAAAGCCATATTGCGGCGGAAAACGCCGAGAACAGCAGGAGGAAACACGATGAAGAAGCCCGTAGTTCTGGTTGTCATGGACGGCGTGGGCGACAGCGCGTCCGAGCTGGGCAACATGGTCAAGCAGGCCACCACCCCCACCCTGGATGAGCTGAAGGCTACCTGCCCCTATCTTTCCATTAAAGCTCATGGTACCGCGGTAGGTTTGCCCTCGGATGACGACATGGGCAACAGCGAGGTGGGCCACAACGCGCTGGGCTGCGGCCAGGTCTATTCCCAGGGCGCAAAGCTGGTCAACGAATCCATCGAAAGCGGCAAGATCTACGCCTCTGACGCCTGGAAGGAGCTGGTGGGCGGCGTGAAGGCCAGCAACGGCACGCTGCACTTCCTGGGCCTGCTCTCCGACGGCAACGTGCACAGCAACATCCATCACCTCATCGCCATGCTGCAGCAGGCCAAGGCGGAAGGCGTGCGCCGGGCGCGCTGCCACATCCTGCTGGATGGCCGCGACGTGCCCGCCACCTCCGCGCTGGAGTATGTCCGGCAGCTGGAGGATGCACTGGCCGCGCTCAACGACGGCGCCTTCGACGGCCGCATCGCCTCCGGCGGCGGACGCATGAAGGTGACCATGGACCGCTACCAGGCCAACTGGGGCATGGTGGAGCTGGGCTGGAACACCCATGTGCACGGCCAGGGCCGGCAGTTTGCCTCCGCCCAGGAAGCCGTGGAAACCTACCGGGCCGAGCTGGACGTGATCGACCAGGATCTGCCCCCCTTCGTCATCGCCGAGAACGGCGAGCCCGTGGGCAAGGTGCAGGACGGCGACAGCCTGATCCTGTTCAATTTCCGCGGCGACCGCGCGCTGGAAATCTCCATGGCCTTTGACGACGAGGATTTCCCCTACTTTGACCGGGGTGTGATCCCTCAGGTGAAATACGCGGGCATGCTGCAGTACGACGGCGACCTGTGCATCCCCAAGCGCTACCTGGTCAACCCTCCGGAAATTCGCCACACGCTGACGGAGCTGCTGGTGGACGCCGGCATCAAGGAATACGCCTGCTCCGAGACGCAGAAGTACGGCCATGTGACCTACTTCTGGAACGGCAACCGCTCGGAAAAATTCTCCGAGGAGCTGGAAACCTGGGAGGAAGTCCCCTCCGACGTGCGCTCCTTTGACGAATGCCCCTGGATGAAGGCCACCCAGATCACCGACCTGGTCATCAAGGCCATGGAGAGCGGCGAATACGGCTTCATCCGCTGCAACTACCCCAACGGGGACATGGTAGGCCACACCGGCAGCCTGCTGGCCACGGAAATCGCCGTGGAGAGCGTGGATCTCTGCCTGGCCCGCCTCAAAAAGGCCGCCGATGAGCTGGGCTACATCCTGGCCATCACCGCCGACCACGGCAATGCGGACCAGATGCTGGAGAAGGACAAGAAGGGCAACATCTCTCCCCGCACCGCTCACAGCCTGAACCCCGTGCCTTTCATCATCTACGACAAGGATGCCCGGCACGAGCTCAAGGACGGCGCCTTTGGGCTGAGCAACGTGGCCCCCACCATCGCCGGCCTGCTGGGAATCAAGCCCTACGACTGCTGGGACGAAAGCATGCTGAAATAACCTTCACAAAAGAAGCGGCGCTGCCGACGGTTTGCAAACCGGCACGGCGGCGCCGCCTTTTTGCATGCAGCGGGATCACCCGTTGCCATTGTTGGATGGATCAAAAATATACAGGATCTCGCCGGTGACGGCGTCCAGCAGCACGTCATAGTCGGAGATGTACGCAACGTCCGTATCCGGCATGCGGAAGCTGATGCGCCATACATCCGTCTCCAGCGTAGCGCCCAGCCAGGCGCTTCCTTCCAGCCGAATCCCCGTATAGGACACCAGAAACCCCGCCACCTCCTGTTCGCCGAAGCCGTAGCGCTCCGCAACGGCCTGACGGGCCAGCGCGATGGCCTCCTCCTTGGACAGCTGCTCAGGGGCGGGCAGGCCCTCTTCCGCCGCAGATTGGATCGTTTGCTTTATATAGTCCACAAAAAGCTGCACCTCTCCGTTGCGGGCATCCATGTCCACCTCATAGCACAACGCGCCGCTGACGCTGTAGGTAACAATCCACATGGGCTGCTCCGGGTCCGTCTCGTCCAGCCGGGACGTGCTGCTCATGCTGGTCACGTCGCCGCCCATCCGTTCTACGCGGTCCTGGGCAATCTCCCGGGCCTGCGCCATGGTGATGCGCCCGGTGGGCATGGGGGTATCCCCCGGCTGGGACGTGGCCGCTCCCGCCAGACTGCTGACGCGAATCAGCGCCCGCTCCTCGCTGTCCAGCAGGGAAAAGGACACCACCCGCACCTGCGGATCCAGCTGAACCATGAAGCGATACGCCCAGTTGCAATGGGAATGTCCGCCCTCGCAGGTGATAAAATAGCCGCTGCTGCCGGTATAATCCTGCACCACGCGCATGTGATCAATGCTCACGTCAGGCATGCAGGCTTTCATGAACGCCCGGACATAAGCGTACAGCGCCTCATTCTGGTCATAGGTCAGGGCCTGTCCCGCTTCCTTCAGGGTGATTTCCAGCGGCGTGGCATTATAGAAAGCCGTTATCACTCCCTCGCCATTGAAGGTGGCGGTAAACCCTCCGGCCGTGCCATGCCACCTGCCGCCAACGAATTCCACCGTGGCCTGCGATGATTCCGCCTGGATGAATTCGCTCTCCAGCAGCTTGACAAACCACTGCTCGGCATCCTCCCGCGTGGTGATCACCTGGCGCTTGATCCGTTCCTCCGGCTGAGAAACGCCCGCCATTACCTGGAATCCGCGTTCCAGCGAGGGAGCGTATTCGATCTCCCCCGTGAAAAAAGCGCAGCACGCGACCAACAGGGCCAGCACCGCAAAGGCCACCGTACCCCAGCCGGTTTGCCCATGCTCCCGGAGCAGGCGCTGGCGCAGCCTGATCCTTCCCGCTTTCATAATCATTCCGCTGGCTTGAACGCCCAGCTCCGGAAAGCTATGTTTCCCGGCCACAGTTTCCAGCTTGCGGATGTATGCCTCCCGTTCCTCCTGCCCCTTGCCCTGCAGCGTGCGCTCGTCGCAGGCAACCTCACCATCCAAACGGGAAACGGATGCGGCCAGCCACACCAGGGGATTGAACCAATGCACCACGCAGCACACGCAGCGCAGCAGGTTCCACCAGCCGTCCCGCAGATACAGGTGGGCCGCCTCGTGGCGCAGCGCCACGGCATAGGATTCAGGATGGATATTTGCGGGAAGCGCCACAAAAGGATGCAGCCATCCGGCCACGCAGGAGGCTGGCAACCCCTCCACCCGCCACACGGGCAGAGGACGTATCCTCTTCTGGGCGCACAACTGGATGAAGTCCTCCAGCTGTTGGTCGGGGACCTGCTCCACCTTCCCCCTTCGCAGGCGACGGCGGAAGCGCAGGTTCCGGCACAGAAGCACCCCCATGGTGGCCGCCGCGCCCCCGCAATATACCACCAGCAGCAGGTTCCCCAGCATGCCTTTTTGCAGGGACATGCCCAGCTGATACAGCCAGCTGCCATCCAGCTTCGTGACATCGTCCCCCGCCAGCGCCACGGAGGCATCGTAGGCCGCGTCGATGGTCCGCACGCGGATCTGGTCGGCAATGGGACGGGCTGCATAATTCGCCGAAAGCCGGGGACGCAGCTCGTTCATCAAGGGGTTGGGCAAGCTCAGCGGCAAAAGCAACCGCAACACCACCAACAGCCATGCGGCGTACACCACCCTCCGGCGGACTCGCTTTCCCAGCGTCGCCCTTGCCAGCAGCAGCAGCATGATGAGCAGGCTGCCCATCAGCGTAGCCTCCAGCAAAAAGTTATAAAACGTTACGCTTCGCACATATCCATCTCCCCTCGGACCCTTCAGCGCGCTGAAAAGTCCCTCCTCTTCTGTACATCCCGCAGAACGCACTGGCCGGCGCGCCCAACCTGCCACCGGAGGCCTTGCCATGCCCGCGATTCAGCGTATTCTCTTCTCAAAATTCGCATCAAAATGAAGCTCTCGCTGCTATACTACCCTTCCTTCCAAACGTTTGT
>DBFBGQ010000021.1:0-6750 GCA_048201975.1 Candidatus Egerieenecus sp.
GCCGCCCCCGGACCCCTCCGTTGCTAAGAAACAGTGCGGCGCTAGCCTCGCAGGGCGCGCCCAGCGGGGTCCACTCCGTTCCTGGGAGGGCCGCTGTCGCCTTCGGCGCAGCCGATCCCTCCCCCGGCGCGTTGTCGCCGGTTGATCCTAAGAGTGATAGCAAAGGCCCGCGGCTGCGACGCTCCATGCCGCAGGCTTCGGGTAGCGGCAAGGTCCCCCCGCAACTCGCGGGAGAGCCGCCGCTTTTCGGGAGAGCGCGAGAGGGGCTTTTCTCAGAAAAGCCGCCTCTCGCAAGCGCCGCTTGACCCGTACCGTTACAAGGTCCCCCCGCAACTAGCGGGAGAGCCGCTGCTTTTCGGGAGAGCGCGAGAGGGGCTTTTCTCAGAAAAGCCGCCTCTCGCAAACGCTGCTTGACCCGTACCGTTACAAGGTCCCCCCGCAACTAGCGGGAGAGCCGCCGCTTTTCGGGAGAGCGCGAGAGGGGCTTTTCTCAGAAAAGCCGCCTCTCGCAAGCGTTGCATGAACCGTACCGTAAAAGGAGGAGAAATTCATGAAGAAAAAGATAGCCAAGGACCTGCTGAAGATTCACGCGGTGTTTCTTCGTCCCGACGAGCCGTTCACCTGGGCCAGCGGGATCAAGAGCCCCATCTATTGCGACAACCGTTTGACCCTGTCCGATCCCAAGGTGCGCACGGATGTGGAGGAAGGGCTCAAGAAGGTGATTGAGGAGAACTATCCCGAGGTGGAGATGCTCATGGGCACGTCCACGGCGGGGATTGCCCATGCGGCCATTACGGCGCACCTGATGGATTTGCCCATGGGGTATGTGCGCAGCGGCAGCAAGGATCATGGCCGCAAGAACCAGATTGAGGGCAGGATGGAGCCTGGCGCCAAGGTGGTGGTGGTGGAGGACCTGATTTCCACCGGCGGCTCGGTGCTGGAGGTGGTCAACGTGCTGCGGGAGGCCGGCGCGGAGGTGCTGGGCATCGCGTCCATTTTCACCTATGGTATGCAGAAGGGCATTGACCGGCTGGCCGCGGCGCAGGTGGAGAACGTTTCCCTTTCCAACCTGGACGTGCTGGTGGAGGTGGCGGCCAAGGAGGGCTACATCGCGCCGGAGGATGTGGACCGTCTGTTGAAATTCCGGGACAATCCCAGCGACGAGAGCTGGATGCAGAAGTAACGGGGCAGCTCCTCCCCCCTGACGCGAGGAGGGACCGGAGGGGCGCGCCGTGCCTCTTCGGCCGTTTTGTGTCCGGGGGGGAGGGAAATTTCTTCCGGGGCAGGGATTTGCGCCGCCGGAAGAGAAGCATAGAAGGAACCATGCAACACGACAGAAAAAAGGAGTCGAAGCGACGTTGAAGCACCTGATAGATATCACCGACTTCACCGTGGAGGAGGTCCAGGGCGTGCTGGACCTGGCCGACGATATACTGGCGGACAGGAGCCGGTACGCGGAGCGGCTGCGGGGAAAGATACTGGCGACGCTGTTTTTTGAGCCCAGCACCCGGACGCGGCTGAGCTTTGAGAGCGCCATGCTAAGCCTGGGGGGCAGCGTGCTGGGGTTCTCCTCGGCGGATTCCTCCTCCACGGCCAAGGGAGAGAGCGTCAGCGACACCATCCGCACGGTGGGCTGCTACTGTGACATCATCGCCATGCGCCACCCCAAGGAGGGCGCGCCCATGGCGGTGTGCGGCAAAAGCCCCGTGCCCATTATCAATGCCGGGGACGGCGGGCACAATCATCCCACACAAACCCTGACGGACCTGCTGACCATCCGCCGGGAAAAGGGCCGGTTGGATCATCTGGTGGTGGGACTATGCGGGGATTTGAAGTTTGGCCGCACGGTACACAGCCTGATGAACGCCATGAGCCGCTATCCCGGCGTGGAGTTTGTGCTGATTTCCCCGCCGGAGCTGCGGGTGCCGGACTACCTCACCCGAAGCCTGGCGGACCGGGGCATCCCCTTTGCGCAGGTGGAAACCATGGAGGAGGTCATGCCCCGGCTGGATATCCTTTACATGACGCGGGTGCAGAAGGAGCGCTTCTTCAACGAGGCCGACTACATTCGCCTGAAGGATACCTACATCCTCACCCCGGAAAAGCTCAAGGACGCCCGCCCCGATCTGTCCGTGATGCATCCCCTGCCCCGGGTCAACGAAATCTCCTCCAAGGTGGATGACGATCCCCGGGCGGTTTACTTCAAACAGGTGCGCAACGGGCGCTTCGTGCGCATGGCGCTGATACTGAAATTGCTGGAGGCCGCGGAATGAATATCGACAGCATCAAGCGAGGCATCGTCATTGACCACATCCACGCGGGCAGGAGCATGGAGATTTACAATTACCTGCACCTGGACGAGCTGGAATGCTCCGTGGCCATTATCAAAAATGTGAAATCCTCCCTCATGGGCCGCAAGGACATCATCAAGATTGACGACGACATCAGCGTGGATCTGGACGTGCTGGGCTACATCGACCCGGACGTGACCATCAACATCATCGAGGACGGGCGCATTGTGGAAAAGAAGCACATCGCCCTGCCGGAGCAGCTGGTGAACGTGATTCACTGCAAAAACCCCCGGTGCATCACCTCCGTGGAGCCGGAGCTGGACCATGTGTTCAAGCTGGCGGACCGGGCCCGGAGAATCTACCGCTGCGCCTACTGCGAGGCGGAGCGCAAGTCATGATCAGCCGCGCGGTGATCGATGCCTTCTGGCAGCGGTTCCTGTTCGTCAAGGGCCTGCCCCAAACCGCCCGCTGGGAGGATTGCTTCCACTTTGAAACCTCCCCCGCCGCCGCCGGGCACGCCCTGGGCCTGGTGCTCCAGGGCATCAAGCGGGCTACCTTCACCAGCCTCAACGCCTTTCAGCAGCGGGGCCTCCGCCCGCCCAAGCGCGGCGACCTCTCCATCGTGACCCAGTGGGACGGCGTCCCCCGCTGCGTGATCCAGACCGTGGAGGTGCTTATCCTCCCCTACTGCCAGGTCACCGCCCAGCAGGCGCTGAGCGAGGGCGAGGACTCCACACTGGAGGGTTGGCGCATTCGTCAGCGGAATTTCCTCATGGCGGAGGGCCGCGAACTGGGCTACGCCTTCTCCCCCGAAATGCTGCTGGTGATGGAGAGCTTCCGCGTGGTTTATGAGGACGAACCCACAATGTGAGACGTATCCCGGCGCATTCGCCGCCGCCATACATGGCGGCGGATGCGCCGGTTTTTTCATGCCTCCCTAACGTATGTGCCCCGAAGGGGTCCAGGAAACAATCGGAAAGCCCCCTGGTCGCGCCGAGGCTTTCGATTCAATCCCAAAGGATTGAATCGAAAGGTCAACCTTGCAGAGGCGAAACCCCTGCCGCAAAAAAGAAGAGTTTGAAGAACGTCTCCATATTCAAAAATCCTTTTCTTCCTTCTTTCCCTAACGTATGGGGCCGAAGGTTTCCAAAGGGCGATCGGAAAGCCCTTTGGTCGCGCCCGCAGGCGCGAAACCCCTGCCGCAAAAAAGAAAAGTTTGAAGAACGTCTCCATTGGCAACAAGGTTCCCAAACTTGTGAGAGGTTTCGCCCGCCTGCGGGCGTGCGAGGTACTTTCCATCATTGGAAAGTACCCAAAGGCTGCCGGGGGCGGCGAAAGGGTGCATGTCTCATAGCCGCCCCCGGACCCCTCCGTTGCTAAGAAACGATGCGGCGCTAGCCTCGCAAGGGCGCGCCCAGCGGGGTCCACTCCGTCCCTGGGAGGGCCGCTGTCGCCTTCGGCGCAGCCGATCCCTCCCCCGGCGCGTTGTCGCCGGTTGATCCCAAGAGTGATAGCTGTGGGCATACCATAAGAAAAAGTTGCAAGCATCGGTGCTTGCAACTTTTTTGGTAAGCATTTTTCTTTGTTGCTTGGTCCGTACCGTTACAAGGGAACCCTGCCATGTTCGGGAACAGCCGCCGCTTTTCGGGAGAGCGCGAGAGGGGCTTTTCTCAGAAAAGCCGCCTCTCGCAACCCTGGTGGGGTTACTGCGCCGCGGGAGGCGTGTACCCGTTGCTGGTAAAGGTAACGGTTTCCCGCTTGTCTTCAGGAATGGTGTAGCTGTAGCCGTCGTCGGCACGGTAACCGGTGATGGTCATGGTGACCTGACCGATGAGCGCCTCAGGCTGAACGAAATCGCTGAAGTAGAACTTGCCGTGGTCGGTGATGTCCTCCTCATAGAGTGTATAGCCGTAGGAGCCGGAGAAGGCGTTGGTGCCGTCAGTGCAGCAGGGCAGGGGGTTGCCGGTCATGTCGTAGCAGGCGATGGTGAAGAAGAACTTGGTGATGTTCATGTTGCTCTCGTTCTGCACGACGATTTTGATCTTGTTGTCGGAGACGTAAAGGTCGGTGATGCGCACGACGCGGTTATAGTTGCCGCTCTTGATGGTGGCGGAGGCGGAGAAACCGCCGTCCTGGGTGGTGCCGGTGACGGTGGTGGTACCCCAGCGCTTGCCGGTGACCACGGGGCGGTTGTTGGTGCCGCGGATGGTGACGATGGAGCTATCGGCCACGGACCAGGTCATGCTGGTATTGGAAGCGTCGGAAGGCTCCAGCACGGCCTTGATGCGCAGGTTTTCGTTCACGCCCACGCGGTAGGTATCCTTCTCCATGTGCACGCCCTGGACCGGCTGCAATACGTTGATTTTGATGGTGCCCTTGCGGTTGCTGCCGTCGGCGGTTTTGATGGTGATGGTGCAGGAGCCCCGCTGATGGGCGGTGACCAGGCCGTTGCTGTCGACGGTGGCGATCTTCTCATTGCTGCTGGAGAAGGTGACGGACTTGTCCGTGGCGTTGGCGGGCTCGATTTCCCAATAGGTCTGGCAGGTGGTGTTGATGGGGAAGGAAAGGCTCTTCTCCGAGAAGGCCACGCGGGTCACCAGCTGATGCACCTCCACGGTGACGGTGGCGGACACCTGGGGCAGGTCCTTGCTGGCGCAGGTGATGGTGCAAGTGCCCGGGGCCACGGGCTTGATGGTGCCGTTGCTGGTGACGGTGGCCACGCTCTCGTCGGAGGAGGACCAGGTGACGGACTTGTCGTTGGTGGCGGTGGGCAGCACCTTGGCGGTGAGCCGTTTGGTCTTGCCCACGTTGATGACCACGGAGGTCTCGGAGAGGGTAATGGATTCGGGCTGCTGGCGCACGGTCAGGCGGATGGAAGCCTTCTTGCCGCTGCCGTCCCCGGCCTTGGCATCCAGGGTTACGGTGCCCTTTTTCAGGGCGGTGACCAGGCCGTTGCTGTCGACGGTGGCGATTTCCTCATTCCGGGAGGAGAACACCGCGTGCTGCAGGGTGGCGTCCTCGGGGGTGAAGGCGGCGGTGAGCTGGGTGGTTTCTCCGATGAAGAGCTGTTTTTCCCCCAGGCTCAGGGTGACCTTGGTGACCGGCTGCACCACCAGCACATGGTAGGTGAGGGTGATTTCCGGATTCTGCTGGCTGGCAATGGTGACATTGCACTCGCCCAGGGCCTGGGGCTTGAGGGTGGAGCCGGTGACCTGGCAAACCTCCGGGTTATCGGTGGAGAGGACGGTCTTGCGGCTGCTGGCGTCCTTGGGCAGGGCGGAGATGCTCAGCTTCAGGCTCTTCTTGACGGGAAGCACCAGCACCTTGGCTCCTTGGGGGACGGGCTGGGTGAGCAGGGGCAGGATTACCGGGTCCTCCGCCGCGTAGACGGAGAGGCTGTCCTCCTTGACCTCAATGGAGGTCACCCGGCGCAGAATGGTCAGGGTGACGGTGGCGCGATAGCTGCGCTTTTCGGTCTTCAGGGTGGCGGTGATGGTGGTCTTGCCCTTGTTCAGGGCGGTGACCAGGCCGTTGCTGTCGACGGTGGCGTTTTTCGTGGCGGAGGAGACGTAGGTGACCTCCCCCTGGGCGGCGTCGCCGCTGCGGTTGAGGATGGTGGCCAGGGTTTCCCCCTCGAAGACCGTGGTCACCGTTTTGTCAAAGGCGAATTCGTCCTCCGCCGCGGTGGCGGAAACGGCGCACAAGCAGAGTAGGAGCAAAACCAGCGCTGCGGCAAACCAATGTTTCATACGCAATGAACCTCCCTATGGAGGGCATAGAATGAAAGCCCTCTGTCCATTTAACGTGCCAGACTGGAAAAGATATGCTGTAGAAGGAAAATTTTTCATCCACCCTTTCAGGGGGAAAAGCTAAGGCTGGGTGCTGCCAATTTCCAGCAGGTTTCCTTCAGGGTCGGCAAGATAAAAATTGCGTATGCCGAAGTCATAGGTCCTGGGCGCCCCGGTGGGGAAACGAAGGTCCAACTGGCACAGCCGCTGATAAGCGGCATCCACATCGGCAAAGGAGGGAAGCCATAGGGCAATCTCAAAGCTCTGGTTGATGCCCATAGGTGGCAGATACGCCTCCCCGATAGCCTCTGCAAAGTCTTTTCGACTGTACATGAACAGGGAGAGCTGGCCGCTGCCTGTTTCAAACTCCGCAAAGTTTCCCCCGGTCCATGAGGTGCGCAGCCCCAGCACATCCCGATAGAAGCGGACCATGCGGTCCATGTCCCCGGCATATACGCAAACGCCGGTCCGCACCGGTTTCCCATGCATGACATATCCTCTCCTTTGTTTGCTGTTACCCATATTGTACCATAATTTTCTGAAGGCTGTCCACGATCACCGGGAGCAAATAACGAACAATAAAAAGAAAACTGGCGGATGATGTGCGTATAAATACGAATAAAAGAAGATGTATATTTATAAAAAGTTCGACAATACCAAAACATTGACAA
>DBFBGQ010000022.1:0-7934 GCA_048201975.1 Candidatus Egerieenecus sp.
TATTGCGGAATGGGAACAGGAATATGCTGACCTCAAAACACAGAGGGACAGCGATTATACCAAACTGAAAGATACCCGCACCAATGTTTCAGAGCTTCAAAAAATCCGCAAATGCGTGGATATTGCACTCCGCGCCGACCAGCCGGAGCAGACGCAGAGCCGCACCAAGCGGCACGAACAGGAGCGATAAAGAAAAGGACAGGCAAGCTGTTTTACTTGTCCGTCCTCTGTACTATTGGATGGATAAAAGGTGACTCATTTCTTTTTGAATTTTGTTACAATCTTATTTACCCATATATCTGCAATTATATCACCTATGGTTGCAAGGAAATCAACTATTAAATCAATCATAAGATCACCTCTTAAATCCAACTTGCTAACCCCATTATATTTGAAATCTGTGAACAATTCAACCACAGAAAGAGAGGTATTAACCATGTATTAAGGAAGCTTCCTTTCCGTCATGCCCGCGTGAAACAGCGCGCCTTTTTCAGCCGCCTGGGCGCTCTGCGTTATTTTTCCATGGCTTCGCGGAGCTCGTCGGTCAAGGGGCCGCCATATTCGTTCCACTCGAAGGCCTCGGCATACTTGGTGCCGGGGGGCAGCATTTCCTTGCAGGCCTCTGCCACCCGGGCGAAGCGCGCTTCCTGCAGGCGGCGCACCGCTTGGGTCTTTTCCTCGAAGGTGGCGGCGGCCAGCACATCCGTCCACCGGTCGCACCAGGGCAGCCACTCGTAGAACTGGGACACATGGGAGAGCATACCGGTCAATTTCTGCTCCATGACATCGTCGATGGGCACGGCCACATCCGCGCGGAAGGGCACGGGGCGGGTGAAGGTATCCCACATGGACAGGATCACGGGGACTTCCGGAGGCACCGGCACGCCGGGGCAGTACAGGGGAACGCTCACCAGATACGAGCAGTCCGTCACCAGCTGCCCGCAGGCCCGGTGGTCCGGGTGATAGTCGCAGGAACGGTGGGTGATGATCACATCCGGGGCATAGGCACGGATCTCCCGCATGAGCATTTCGCGATATTCCAGGGAGGGCGTCAAGTATGCGTCCGGAGCGGTGAGTACCTTGTAGGTCACGCCATAAACGGCGCCGGCGGCCGCCGCTTCCTTCGCCCGGCGCTGAACCAACGCCTCCCGGGTCATGGTCTGATGCCCGGAACCGCCGTCGGTCATGGAAAGAAACATGACTTCATGCCCTTTGCGGCGCAGGCGGATGGCCAGCCCCCCGCAGCGGATGTCGGCATCGTCAGGGTGAGCGCCTACCACAAGAAAGCGATAAGATTTCATGAGGGTCCCTCCTTTTTCTGGTTCGTGCAGCGTAGCTTTCCGGCGCGGAGCGGCCGGCGGTTCATTCCATTCTTTACCATAACGATAATACATGCATGCCGCCTTGTCAAGCGTTCCCAGCATTTTGCAGGCAGACGTTTGCTTTTTCTGCGCCGATGGGCAGGAACGGCTGAAAAATCGGTGGGAGCCCTTGACAGAACGGTATGCCTATGGTATGCTATTCATGGTATTGAACATCGTTCATATATACGAACTGGGGGTGCGAGCATGGCGGAAGCAGTGAACCGGTCCCTGCAGCGGGGATTGCAGCTGCTGGAGCTGATGTCGGAGCACCCGGAGGGGCTGGAGTTGCACGAGGTGTGCAAGGCCTTGGAGCTGCCGAAGTCCAGCGGACACAACCTGCTCCAGCAGCTGGTGCAGAGCCGTTACGCCTGGGTTTCCCCCCATGGGAAATACCGCCTGACCCTCAAAACCTTCGAGGTGGGGGCATCCGCAGTGCACGCCACGGAGATCAGCCAGGTGCTGCGCCAGTACATGCAGGAGGTGTTCGCCGCCTGCAACGAGACCATGCACTGCGGCGTGCTCAGCGGCCGCGAGGTGCTCTACATCGACAAAATCGAGAGCACCCAGTCCATCCGCATGGCCAGCCATGTGGGCATCCGCATGCCGCTGTATGCCACGGCCATGGGTAAGGCGTTTCTGGCCGCCATGCCGGAGGAGGAGGTCCTGGAGCTGTTCCAGGGCGTAAACCTTACGCCCCTGACGGAGCGGACCATCACGGACATGGACCGGCTGATGGAGCAGCTGCGGGAGATCCGCCGCACCGGCATTGCGGTGGAGGATCAGGAGAATGCGGTCAACGTGAGCTGCATCGGCGTAGCCATTTGCGACCGCGCGGGAAAGCCCGCCTACGCGCTGAGCATTTCCGCCCCCAGCTTCCGGGTGAACGGGGCGGAGATCGACGCCTGGGGCAAGCTGCTGCTGCGCGCGAAGAAGCGCGTGGAGCGCGTGCTCAAGGCGCTATAAATCAAGGTTTGTTTACTTGCCGGATCGAAGAAAGGGGATTACCACAATGGACATGATCAAGCAGCTGTCTTTGGCGGGCCTGGTGCCCGTAATCGCGGTCAATGACGCCCAGGACGCGGTGCCGCTTTGCAAAGCGCTGAGCGACGGCGGGCTGCCTGTGGCGGAGATCACCTTCCGTACCGCGGCGGCGGAGGAAGCCATCCGCCTGGTGCATGAGCAGCTCCCGGATGTGATACTGGGCGCGGGCACTGTGCTCACCTGCGAGCAGGTGGACCGTGCCGTGGCCGCCGGCGCCACCTATATCGTGTCCCCCGGGTTGAACCCCGACGTGGTGAAGCACTGCATCCACAAGGGCATTCCCGTGGTGCCCGGCTGCGGCAACCCCTCCGATATCGAGGTGGCGCTGTCCCTGGGGCTGAAGACCGTGAAGTTCTTCCCCGCGGAGGCTCTGGGCGGCTTGAAGCTCATCAAGGCCATCGCCGCGCCCTATGTGGACGTGACATTCATGCCCACCGGCGGCATCAACGAAAAGAACCTGGTGGAGTATCTTTCCTTCAAAAAGATCGTTGCCTGCGGCGGCAGCTGGATGGTTCCCGCCGACGCCGTGGCCGCCAAGGACTGGAACCGTATCACCGAGCTGACCCGTTCCGCGGTCAACCTGATGCTGGGATTGGAGCTGCGCCATGTGGGCGTGAACAGCGGCTCGCCCGAGGCCGCCATGCGGGATGCCCAGATGTTCTGCAAGCTGCTGGGCTGGCAGGTGAAGGACGGCAATTCCTCCGTGTTTGCCGGCAACGCCTTTGAAATGATGAAGAAGCCCTTCCGCGGAACCAACGGCCATATCGCCATCGCTTGCAACGACATCGCCCGGGCCAAGTGGCACCTGGAGCGCCGCGGCTTCGCCTTTGAGGATGAAAGCACCGCCTCCATGAAGGATGGCAAGATGGTGGCCATTTACCTGAAGGATGAGATCGGCGGCTTCGCCATTCATCTGCTGCAAAAGTAAGCCATTGAATGGATCATGAGGAGGAGATTACCATGGATCAGCATGTGCGCGTCGTGACCTTTGGCGAGATTATGCTGCGGCTCAAGTCCCCTGGATTTGAGCGCTTCTTCCAGTCCCCGGCCCTGGAGGCCACCTTCGGCGGCGGGGAAGCCAATGTGAGCGTCTCCCTGGCCAATTACGGCATGGATACCGCCTATGTGACCGTGCTGCCCAACAACGACATCGGCAACGCCTGCGTGCGGGAGCTGCGCGGCTTTGGCGTGGATGTGAGCAACATCGTGCGCAAGGAAGGCCGGATGGGCATCTATTACTTGGAGAGCGGCGCGGTGCAGCGTCCCTCCAAGGTGATCTACGACCGCGCGGGTTCCGCCATCAGCGAGGCCAAGCCTGGGGATATTGACTGGGCCAAGGCCTTTGCAGGCGCCACCTGGTTCCATATCACCGGCATTACGCCCGCCATTTCCGCCGGCGCCGCGGAGCTGTCCCTGGAGGCGGTGAAGCAGGCCAAGGCCATGGGCCTGCATGTTTCCTGCGACCTGAACTACCGCAAGAACCTGTGGAAATACGGCAAGACCGCCGACCAGGTGATGACCGAGCTGGTCAAGTATGTGGACACCGTCATCGCCAACGAGGAGGACTTCCAGAAGGCCCTGTGCCTGAAGGCGGAGTCCACCGCCGCGGTGGAGAGCGGCGAGCTGAACGTGGAGCAGTACAAGGCCATCGCCAAGCTGGCCATGGATACCTATCCCAACATCAAGCGCGTGGCCATCACCCTGCGCGAAAGCAAGAGCGCCAGCCACAACGACTGGAGCGCCTGCCTGTACAACGGCAAGGATTTCTTCCTCTCCCGCAAGTACAGCATCACGGACATCGTGGACCGTGTGGGCGGCGGCGACAGCTTCGGCGGCGGCCTGATTTACGGCCTGAACACCTACGGGGACGAGAAGCAGGCCCTGGAGTTCGCCGTGGCGGCGTCCTGCCTGAAGCACACCATCAGCGGCGACTACAACCGCATGAGCGTCGCCGAGGTGGAGAGCCTGATGAAGGGCTCCGGCAGCGGCCGCGTGCAGCGCTGACAAGCGTACAAGGGCATTCCTTCACATATCAACGCAGGACCCGGCGGAAGCGATTCCGTCGGGTTTTGTATACCAAAGAGGAACTTGGAAAAAACTTGCCTATGTGGGGAAAGCAGTGTATACTGTCCCTATACTTGCCTTTGGCGTACACAGAATATAAGGAGGAGCTAGCGATGGACTTTGAACGGATACGGCAGGTGGACGCCCAGGTGGCCGACGCCATCGAGCAGGAGCTGGAGCGGCAGCGCGCCCACATCGAGCTGATTGCATCCGAAAACTTTATTTCCCCGGCGGTGATGGCCGCCATGGGCACGCCCCTGACCAATAAATATGCTGAGGGCTATCCTGGCAAGCGGTATTATGGCGGCTGCCAGTGTGTGGACGTGGTGGAAAACCTCGCCCGGGAGCGGGCCTGCCGGCTCTTTCAGGCAGAGCATGCCAACGTGCAGCCCCATAGCGGCGCACAGGCCAACATGGCTGTGTATTTTGCCATGCTGGAGCCTGGGGATACGGTGATGGGCATGAATCTCTCCCATGGGGGACACCTCACCCACGGCAGCCCCGTCAACATGAGCGGCAAGTATTTCAAGTTTGTGCCCTACGGCGTGGACCCCGAGACGGAAACCATCAATTATGAGGAAATGCGCCGCATCGCCCTGGAATGCAAGCCGAAGATGATCGTTTCCGGAGCGTCCGCCTATCCCCGCGTGATCGATTTCGCCGCCATCCGCGCCATTTGCGACGAGGTGGGCGCACTGATGATGGTGGATATCGCACACATCGCCGGCCTGGTGGCCGCGGGGCTTCACCCCAGCCCTGTGCCCTATGCGGACTTTGTCACCACCACCACCCACAAGACGCTGCGCGGTCCCCGGGGCGGCATGATCCTGTGCAAGGGGGAGTACGCCAAGGCCATTGACAAGGCCATTTTCCCCGGCACGCAGGGCGGGCCTCTGGAGCATATCATCGCCGCCAAGGCCGTCTCCTTCCAGGAGGCGCTGCAGCCCAGCTTCCGGGATTATCAGGAGCAGATCCTGAAAAATGCCAAGGCCATGGAGAACGCCTTCCGGGAGGCGGGGGTGAAGATGGTTTCCGGCGGCACGGACAATCATCTGCTGCTGCTGGACTTCACCGGCACCGAGACCACCGGCAAGGAGCTGGAGCGTCTGCTGGGCCTGGCCAACATTACCGTGAACAAGAATACGGTCCCCAACGAAACCCGCAGTCCCTTCGTGACCAGCGGTATCCGCGTTGGCACTCCCGCGGTGACCACCCGCGGCCTCAAGGAGGAGGACATGAAGCGCGTGGTGGATTGGATGATGCGGATCATCCGGGAGGGCGAGGCCGCCTGCCCGTCTGTCAAGGCCGAGGTGGAGCGCTTCATGCGCGGATTCCCCCTGTACGAGGATTGAGCGCGGAATTTGATAGAGGCATGGGAGAAGCCGCGAGGCGCAATCTTCTGTGCTTGCAAGCATGCATAACTTGCAAAGATTATGGGATCAAATGCTTTTTCAACGTTTTGTGGGCGCGGCCATAAGGCCGCGCCCATCTGCATCGCTCACTTCATGAGCACGATTTCCTCGCTTTCAAGCTGTGCGTCCTGCGTGGATGAAATCCCGGAGGTCGTCGGCCGCAGCCGCATGTCGCTGGTGTCCGCTGGCAGGTCGTAGCGAATCCCCACAAAGAACTGTCCGTCCGCGTTGACGCCGAACGAGCCGTCCTGATTGGGATATGCTTCATCGCCGGCGATCAGCATGTAATCGAAAATATAGGCGGACGTATCGGCGGAATCGCCGTTTATGTTGGCGGCGCTGGTGTTCGTTAACGCCGCAGCCCATTCGGGGGCATCGAAGATCACTTCGCCGCTGATATCCACCTCCGAGAGGATTACCGTCGCCGTGGCGCTGTACACACTGTTTGAAATGGCGCCCGTCATCGTCTCGGCCTCTCCGTTGGGCGTTACGGTAAACGGCAGGCGGAATATACCGCGGTTTTCCGGCGTGGCAATATGCGCCCAATAGACATTGTTCCCGTCCTGGTAATAGAGGCTGGCCCCATACATGATGGACAGCTCAATCTCGATATCGCCCTCTGGCGTGAAGCCTTCCGGCATTTCGACCTCCTGGAAGCCCTGAACCGTGAAGTCGTCAACGACTGTTTCGCCGCTATCCAGAATCATCAGCGGCTGACCGTTCATCTCTGCACCGTCACCCAAGCCCATGCTTTCCTTGCCGATATAGCCCACGGGATGGCTGGCGAAGAACGCGACGTAGCGCTCCTGATCCGCTTCGAAATACTGCGTGTAGTTGTCGGCATATTGGCCTTCTGCCTGCATGTCCCAGCTGTCAAAGCCGCTGGGCATCCCCTCTCCCTCATACCAGGCAAGCGGGGCATTCGTCGTGAGCGTATAGGAGTAGTAGAGCTTGCGCCCGTCGTAGTGGGATTGGTTCAGCGTCAGGTGAAAGCTGCGGCCATAGAGATTTTTGAGCATCGTATCGCGCACCGTCTGCGGCTGTGCAGCAGCATCGGGCGCGGAGGGCGCCTGTACCGTCTGGGTGTTGTCCACGTCCACAGAGACGTCTTCCAGCTTTTCCAGGCGTACGGCACTTTGCTCGTTCTGCTGATCGTTCACGGACTGACCAAATACGCCCAGCCCGGCGGCAATCGCCGCGCCGCCAACGATGAGCATCATCACAATCACAAATACCATGGCGACGGATATCTTTCTTTTCACGACTTTTTCATCCTTTCTGAAAGCCCGCAGCACCGCTTGCTGGCGCTCCGGAGGAAAATCGGCCTTGGACAGGCAGGCTTTCAGCGCATCTTTGAGTTTGCGTTCATCCACGAAAATCCCACCTTTCCAGGCTTTTTTTGAGCAGTTGCTGCGCTTTGCTGATTCGCCGGTAGACGCTGGACGTGGTGATGTGCAGCGCCTGGGCGATATCGCGCGCGGGCAGATCCTGATAATAGTGAAGCAGGATGACCTCCCTGAATTTGAGCGGCAAGGACAACACGGCGGTGTACAGCTGTATTTCTTCATCGCTGGCCTGGGGAGAAGCCAGTGGCAGCTCCTCCACGGGAACGCGCCTGTCCACCAATCGAAACCATTTTGACCGTTGCTGATCCCGGCAAAGGTTGATCGCGATGCGCGTCAACCAGGCTTTTTCGCTGGCCTCGCTGTTTCCACGAAAGCGGCTTCGATGCTGATACGCGCGAAGGAACGTTTCCTGAACGACGTCCTGCGCCAAATGCGCGTCGCCCAGCAATGCCATGGAGGTGCCCACCAGCATGGGGCCGTAGTCCTTCATCCACCTGGAGAGTTCCGCTTCCGAGGCGTACCCCGGTACCAAGGGCTTGCCTGTCACGTTCTCTCACCTCCTCACCTATAAGACGGAACAAATCCTGGATTTTCGCGTTTTCGGGTGCAAAAAATGGATTTCCCCTTGGGCGGCATTGCGCGCCTGCGAATGCTGCATCCCAAGCGCCGCTCAGCCATATCAGCCGCTTGGCCCTTTCCAACTTCTT
>DBFBGQ010000023.1:0-8071 GCA_048201975.1 Candidatus Egerieenecus sp.
AGGAATAAGCCCGTTTACGGGCCACTGGAGCAAGCCTAAGCAATTGGCAGGCCGTACTTGCGCCTGCGAGGGCGCATGCGAGAATCTAGGGCTATGCCCGCATATGAAAAGCCACCGGCTTGGCCGGTGGATGTTTACTCCTTTTCACGATGGTGTGGCACGGAAACGGGGCGCCGCTTGCCGATGGACCGCGGACAGGCCGATTTCCGCCAGATACGCATTGCAGCAAGGCAGGCTTTCCTTCATGAAAGAGCATGCAAGCGTTGCGGGTAGCGCATTCGACATGGAAGGAACGGAACAATTAACCGTTTCCGGGATAGAACCACTTCGCCTCCATGAAGCCGCTGATTCCTTTCGGGTTGAACACGGCGTACCATTCGTCGGATACGGAGCCGATGATCCAGAAGGCGTCCAAGTCGGAAGCATCCAGGCATTCAAGGGAATACAGCACGGGGGCATCCGTAGAGGGCGACGCATAGACAAGGGTTTCATCGGATAGGACTTCATGCAAAATCGTCAGGTCCGGAAAACGCGCGGGAACCGTGAGCATATCCAAGCCGACTGTCAGAGACGCTTGGGGAACCCAACCCGTCATCCCGGCGACCTCGATGCTTGTCCAATCCCCCTGGGTATGAAGAACCCTGACGGGAGCGCCATCATACAGCGTGCAGAGCGCATCCTCCGCCGCGTCTGGACGCTGATACATGCGCTGCCATCCCGTTCCATCAGCCGAGGAGATTACCGCCCAGCCTTCGGGATCAATCAGATGGCTGACGTCATCCAGCGTCAGTGGCAAACTGCCGGTATCCAGCGCATTTAGATCCGGCGAGATTTGCAACGAACCGTAAATCCATTGCTGCGCCTGGGCTGCATTCGACTGCGGCGCATAGATGCCGATTGCATTGGGGTACAGGGAGAAAAAAACCTCCTGGCCGCCGTGGGGGCTGACCACCCATGATGTCAAACGCCAGGCGCCGGAGGCGTCGCAGACGAGCGCCGCATAGGCAGTATCAATATACCGAAGATAGCATAGGTCTTCCGCTTTGACGGCAAGCGAGGGCGGAATCTGGTTCCAGGGCTGGATGGCGGCATTGACTGCCTCGGTGATCCATGCATCGCGTTCCCTGCGGTCAATTTGGATTTGATACATGCCATTTTCGGATGCATAGAGGGTAAAACGACGGTTGCCGTGGATCTCGGACATTTGCAGTTCCGCGGAAGGATTCGCGGAATCGCGCGCTTCCTTATCGGCGGCTGCGCCTGCCGCCGGGCAGGAGAAGGAAAGCATCAGGACAAGCAGAAGAAAAAACGATACGGTAGCCCTGCGCATCCAAGAGCACCTCCATTGATTCAAAGCAGTGTCTATGAATAGAAACGATTGCATTTGGGCATATCCTGCAAAGCGCAGGCAATGTTGCAAACCGGAACCGCCTGAACCGCTTGATTTTACTGGAGAAAATGAAAAAGCCGCGATTTCTCGCGGCTTTGAAAACTGTGCGACCGACGGGACTTGAACCCGTACCCATTGCTGGACACGCCCCTCAAACGTGCGCGTATGCCAATTCCGCCACGGTCGCAGATAGTCAGGCAACGGATGATATTATAAAGAATCTTCCGGAATTTGTCAAGGCCTGAGGCGGGTAATCGTGATTTTTTTCTTTTGCGCAGGCAGAATGCGGCGCGTCCGCCCGCCGCCTGGAAAAAGGCGTCGGATGGGCGCGCCGCTTGGAAAATTTACGCTTCCTCACAGAGCTTGCAGAAGGTGTCGATATCCTGCCGGATCACCTCCAGGGAGCTGCGCCAGAAGTCCACGCTATGCACGTCGATGCCCACGCTGGCGGCCACATTGGCTACCGTATCGCTGCCGCAGAAGCGCAGCAGGCGGTTGTAGACGGGTACGAAGGCTTCGCCCTTCTCCAGATACTGGGCGAAGACGCCCTTGCCAAAGAGCAGGCCAAAGGCATAGGGGAAGTTGTAGAAGTTCAACCCGGAGGAGTAGTAGTGGCTCTTGCAGGCCCACATGTAGGGATGGCGGAACTGTTTGTCCAGCCCGTCGCCATAGGAGGCGTCCTGGGCCCGGAGCATGGCGTCCTTCAGCTCCTCCACGGACATGCTGTGATCAGCCCGGGTATCCACCACTTCACTCTCAAACAGGAAGCGGCTGTAGATATCCACCACGGTTTGCGTGGCTTCCATCAGCCCGCTCTCCAGCAGGGAGAAGCGCTCCTGATCGTTGGCTTCCTGCAGCACCAGGTGGCTGAGCAAGGTCTCGTTGAAGATGGAGGCGGTTTCCGCCAGGGGCATGGGCTCGTGGGTCATCATCAGCGGCAGCCCGGCCATCTGGCGGGAGTGCCAGGCGTGGCCCAGCTCATGGGCCAGGGTGCTCACGTCGGAGAAGCTGCCCTGAAAGTTGGTCAGGATGCTGGAGCGATCGGCGGGGTGGTAGCTGGAGCAGAAGGCGCCGCCGGTTTTGCCTGCCTTGGGGAACATGTCGATCCAACGGTTGTCAAAGGCATGCTGGATGAACTCGCCCATGGCGGGGGTGAATTTCTTCATTTCGGAGACCAGCTTGTCCCTGGCCTCCTCCACGGTGTAGGTTTTGCCGGCGCTGCCCACGGGCGCGAACAGGTCATAGAAGGGAAGGCCGTCCCGGTGGCCCAGATAGGCTCCCTTGGCCCGCAGATAGCGGCGGAAATGGGGGAGATACTCCCGGATGGCGGTCCACATGGCGTCCAGCGTTTCCTTGTCCATGCGGCTCTGCTGCAGGGTCATGTCCAGCACGCTCTCATAGCCCTGCGCCTGCGCCAGCGTGCGGGCCTCCATCTTGATGGCGTTCAGGCAGAAGGACATGGGCAGCTCCATCTTTTTGTAGGAGGCCAGCTCCGCTTCGTAGGCATCCTTGCGCACGGCGGGATCAGGGTCGTAGGCCATGCCCCGCACCGCGGAAAGGGGAAGCTCCTGGCCGCGATAGCTGACCAGATGGGTGCCGTCCAGCTTGTCGCGCAGCTGGGAGAAGGCGTTGCCGCCGCTCAGCTGCATTTTCAACATCCAGGGCTCGATGGCCTGGTCCATCATGTGATGGGACATGCGGGCCGTCCAGCGCAGGGGAAAGCTTACCTCCGCCAGCTTCGGGGAGGAAGCAAGGATTGCATCAAGGTTTTCCAGGCCGCCCACGTAGCGGGCAAAGGCGCTTTCCTGCAGGGAAAAATCGTTATACGCCAGCAGCACCTTGTCCAGGTATTGATCGGCGGTTTGATTGGTGGCGTCCACCGAGAGGGTCAGCTGACAGAAGCTGCCCAGACGGTCCAGGGTGGCGTTCAGGGCGTCGTCGGCGTCCAAAAGCCCTTCCAGCTTCTCCCGGGGCGGAAGCTCCGCCTGAAGAGCGCGCTCCATGGCCGCGCTCAGCTCCGGCAGGCGGGCCAGGTCGGCGGCGAAGGCCGGGTCGTCGAAGCCGTTGTACAGGTAAGATAAATCCCAATCCCAAGCCATGATCCATATCCTCCTTGCGTTATTTCCAGGAAAGGTGATCCAGGGGCGCATAACCCATGGCGCGCAGGCGTTTCTGCCCTTCCTGCCACAGGTTCGCGTCGGCCAGGTGCGCCGGGTCGTGGGCGTCCACCCCCAGGATGACATCCCCCGCATAGGGCTTCACATATTGCCAGAAGGCGGAGGAGGGATAGCCCCGCCCCGCGCCGGTGAGCTGGGAGAGCAGTCCCAGCAGGTTGTATTCCATGGGCATGCCCTGCGCCTTGGCGCAGCGGCTGATGTCCCGGGCGGCGTCCTGACATACGGCGTTGAAACCATCGTCCCCACGGTAGCGCATGAACAGGTCGGGGTGGGCGATGTAGCGGAACAGTCCCGTCTCCATGGCGCGGATGCAGTTCTCCGCATAGCGCTTTACCCCGTCGTCCTCCTGGCACAGGGGCGCCACATAGGGGGTGAATTCGTCACTGTCGGTGTAGTGGGCGCCCAGAATCAGATAATCCACTTCCCCGGACTCCGCCAGGCGGCGCAGGTGGTCCGCGTAAGTGGGGAAGTATTCGCTCTCCAGTCCGATGCGCAGGCTGATTTGTCCGCGATACTGTTTGCGCAGGCGCCGCAGGGAGCGCAGGTATCCCGGAAGATCCTCCATGGACATGCGGATGTTGCTGACAAAATTGCTAGCGTAGGGCCAGGGCGCGTGGTCCGCGAAGCCCAGCTCGTCAAAGCCGGCCTCCAGGGCCGCCCGGACGTAGGCTTCATCCTCTCCCAGGGCGTGATGGCAGCGCATGGTATGCGTGTGATAATTGCACTTCAAAGAAAAATGGCACTTCCTTTTGGAAATTGTAGTAGCGGCAACGCATTTATTCCCGGTGGCGCTGCTGCTCCAGGGCGGCCAGGCATTTTTCCTTGCTGCGCTCGATATGCCGCCGGGTGAGCTTTTCTAGGTGCTCCAGGTCGCGCTTTTCGATGTATTCCACCAGCTTGTAATGCTCCTCGTGGGCCTGGACGCGGCGGTCCTCCTGGCGGATGGCCATGGCGGAAAAGCGGTTGATGAACTCATCCTGGCTCTCAATCACGCGCAGAATGCGGTTTTTGCCGGAGATATGGGTCATTTCGCTGTGGAAGGCCCGGGCCATGGGGGAGAGCTTTTCAATGTCGTCGCTGGCCATGACCTTGTCCATTTCATGGAGCTTGGCCCGCAAAGAGGCGATGTTCTCCGGCGTGGCGCGTTCGATGATGGCCGGAAGCGTCAGCATTTCCAGGGCGTTGCGGATGGTGTAGATTTCGTCCACGTCCTCGATGGTGAAGGCGCGCACCACCACGCCCCGGCGCAGCACATATTCCACCAGGCCGTCCCGCTCCAGCTTGCGCAGGGCCTCTCGCAGGGGGGTGCGGCTGATGTGGAGGCGCTCGGCATAGTCGGTCTCCACAATGCGCTCGCCTGCGGGGATCTCTCCGGTGACGATGGCGTGCTTGAGCACCTCATAGGCGATTTCACGGATGGGCCGGCTTTCCATCATGGGCTGAAAACGAAGCGTGGACATGACGATGCAACTCCTTCAAATGCGTGGGATAGCAAAATGGTAAAAAGCGCGTCCACTGAATGTACAGTGTATGCACTTTGTATACAAGAATAGAACAAAAAAGAAATCATGTCAAGACCAGCGACAAGAAAAGTGTCAAAAAAATGCGCCGCCAGCGGCCATGTGGCGCGGATTGGCGGCGCAGGAAAGGGCGAAAAGGGGTTCAGCGGAACTGGGGGAAGGTAAAGGTATGGTAATCCTCCCTGCCGTAAAGGCGGCGAGCGCAAAGGGGCTCTTCCTCCAGCTCCTCCACGGCGGCGCCTTCATCCTGGAGCCAGCGGGTCAGGGTGCGCTCCGCATCGTCCAGGCGAGCGAGCAGCGCGCCCATGCGCGCGCAGGGCGTTTCCCAGCCGTTGCGCTTGCGGCAGCTCTCCCATTGATTCCGCCACAGGGTGAAGAAGCGTTGATACAGGGATTTGAGCTGGGGCAGGTCCTGCTCCAGCATGCGCTGTACGGCGGCGCGGTCCTTGCGCAGGTAGGCGGGGCGCAGCTGGGCGATCCAGGCCAGCTTTTTCTCCGCGATGGCCAGCAGCGTCCAGGCATAGGCGCAGCGGGGATCGTCCTGTAGGGGAGCCAGGGTTTCGATGGCCTGGCGCAGGCCTTCGGCGTAGCCGGAGAGATCCCATAGCCCATGCAGCAGAGGATACAGCGGGTCGGCATAGAACAGGCCCTTGCCTGGGCGGCGGTCCTCCGCATCGGGGTAGAAATTGCCCATGGCTTCATAGGCGGCGGTGGACAGCCCGGTGAGCTCATCGCCCAGGCGGTCCGCTTCCGCTTTGGTGCAAGCCAGCCCCTGCCAGCAGTGCTCGGCGTAAATGGGCAACTGGTGGAGCGCCAGCCGGAAGTCGGTTTCGGAGCCGTCGTCCCCCCAGCAGGTGGCCAGCACCGCCTGAATGCCGGACTTCAGGCAGGCGCGCAGGGCGGGATAGGCGGTGGCGTCGGTGCGCTTCACCTGGGGCAGCAGCCCGGACCAGGTCCAGATGCCGCCCGCAAACACCACTTCCTTGCCCATGGCGGCATGTCCGCGAAGCATCTCCGTGTAGAAATCCTCATCCTGATGGTAATAGTCCCAATAGCACAGGGCCACCGGTGGAATCTCGTCAATCACCCGCTGGGGTACCACCGCCTCGGTGTCGTAGTAGTCGTTCCGCTTGGAACCCAGGCGGTAGAACATGTCGCTCCACATGATGGGGCGCAACTCCAGCTCCTGGCAAAGCGCTACCACGCGATTCAGGTGCCGCGTGAGCAGGGAGAAGCGGTCCGAGGGGCCGTGCTGCTCATAGTAGCGGCCCAGGCCGATGCCGTGGGCCTCGTCCATGCCGATGTGGATGCGGCTGCTGCGGAAAATGCCCTTCACGGCGCGCAGCTCCGCGGCGATGAAGTCATACACCTGGGGGTGATCCACCAGCAGGCAGGTGTCGTTGTCCTTCATGTCCCCGTTGGCGTCCCACTGCAGGAACTGCTCCAGGTGGGCCAGGGTCTGGATGCAGGGGACCAGCTCCACGCCGCTTTCCCAGGCGTAATCGTCCAGCTCCCGCAGTTCCTCCGCGGTGTAGCGGCCACGGAGATAGCCCAGATAAGGATATTCAGGCACGGGATAGGTGTCCTCGGTGTAGAGCATCATCAGATTCAGGCCCAGGGCCGCGTGCGCGTCGATCAATTCCTTCACGCCCGCCACGGTCATCACACCGCCCCGAGACATATCCACCATCATGCCGCAGGAGGCGATGTGCCGCTTCTGGCCCAGGGCGGGAATGGGCAGACCTTCCCGCTGGGCGCAGGCGCACAGGAACATGCCCCGAGCGGCGCCGCTCAGGTCGGGGGCTTGGAGCGTCAGGGTGCTGTTCTCCAGCTGGGCGGTTAGCGTGGGCCCCTGTTTACAGACGACGTTTCCGTCCCAGGGGCAACGGGCCAGGGTGAACATACGATGGCGCAGGCGTTCGCAGGCTTGGTTCCAATCCATGGCGTTTCACTCCTCGTATGAAATGGGATTCGTCGACAGCAGCAGGGAGTCCGCATTGCAGGCGCTCAGGCGCAGGGGGGTATCCGCAGGCAGAGTGACCCATACCCGGCGGGTCTCGCCGGCATCCATGTCAAATGCATTATCGCTGTACTGGGCGTGTTTGTCAAGCGCGCACAGGCAAACATCCTGGGCGAAGCGGTCAGTGTGAATCTCTACTTCCACCTGGGTTTCCGTCCGGGACACCATCCTGCCGCGCAGCTGCGCCTTGGGCGGGCGAACGCCCACATAATCCGCGATATCTCCCGGGAAGAAGCGGTTGCTCAGGGAAATCTCTCCGACAAATTCCGCCTTGTAGTAGCCTGCGCCCGGTTTGGCTTCCGCCTCCGGCGTCCAGCGGATCAGCTCCGTGGCGGCGTCGGCGCCGATGATGCCCTGCTGGCGGGCCAGGAGGCGTTTTTCACCGGCGCCGTCCATCCAATACAGGGAAATTTCCCCGGCATAAGGTTGCAGGGTTTCGTTGCAGCCAAACGTCAGCAATTGGCCATGCTCCTCCCGAAAGGCCAGGATCACATCCTCATAGGCGCGGCGGGCATAGTCGAAGGCCAGCTTGGGCATGCCGTAAAAGTCGATGACGGACATCAGAGAGGGGAAGAGCATGTTTTCGCGGTTGGGGGCCACCGGGTCGTTGAACTTCCAGTAGAGGGTGCCGCCGCATACGCCCTTATGGGTGCGCATGTATTCAATCCAATACTGCAGTCCCCGGGCATGGGTGTACTGGGTAAAATAGATCATATCCTCCGTGCGGCCCTGGTCGCACATCCGCTGGAAGGCAGGCAGCTCGCCCAGCCAGGGGTTTGCAGCCATGTCCAGAGGCTTGTGGAAGTAGTTGAATTTCTCGTAGCTGTCCAGGCAGGGGAGGCTGCTGAAACCATACTCGCTCATGAAACGGGGCACGAATTCCGTTAGCTTCTTATAATAGTAAGGGCTGTCGGCGGAAAAGCGCGTAAGGTAGACGTGCATGTCGCCCTGCAGGGGAGAGTTG
>DBFBGQ010000024.1:0-17352 GCA_048201975.1 Candidatus Egerieenecus sp.
CAAAAAGGGAGACGGACGCAGCCCCGCAAGGCTGCGTCCCAGACGGCTGAAAAAAGCCTATTTTTTTCACACCAGTATGAAAAAATGAAATGTACTGCTCCCTAACCTGCAAAAGTCTCAGCACGTATGGGGCCCGAAGGAGTCCAGGGGGCGAGTCGGAAAGCCCCCTGGTCGCGCCCGCAGGCGCGAACTCTTGCGCTTGCAGGAATGCATCGTATAACTTTCAAAAAAGATAAAGCAGTATACTTTGCCAGTGGATGAAAGTGGGTAAACCCACTTCAGTTCGCTTTTTCCCCCAAGGGGGTCACAGGCAGAAATGAATGAATTTGAGGCAGTCCATCCAGTCGTCGCTCTCGTAGACGACGGTGCAGGAGTCCGCCAGCCGTGCGCCGGGATAGAAGGAAGCGCCCCGGGCGTCAAAATGCTTGCGGTAGTGGATTTCCAGGGTGAAATGCTCCGGCATGGGGAACAGGCACAGCGCGGGGTCCAGGTGAGCGGCCTTGGCGGCGGTTTCGCGGATGAGCTTCACCGCTTTGTCCGGGTGCATGGATATGGAGCCGTTGCCCACGCCGCGGTTCACGGGTACGGTTAGCGTGCCGGGGCAGGCTTCGTTCATCCACTGGCACAGCATCTGATCCCCGGTGAGCATCAGTACCGGCACGCCGTAGTAGGAGGCGGTGAGGCTGTTGATCATCAGCTCAGAGGCGACCTCGTCGTTGATTTTCACCTGATTGTTTTGCAGATTCATGGTGTGGCTCAGGGGGTTGCCGTCCCAGCTGGCGGCGGAGTGATAACCGGTGAATACCACCCCCTGATAGCTTTCGTCAATGCCGCTCATCATGGACCAGGGGTCCCTGCCCCAACCACGGAAGATTTCCACATTTTCGGGCAGCAGCTCCGGCTTGAGGTTGCGGGCGGTGTCATGGGCGTCCTTGACCAGGATCTCCTCCACGCCCTCGGCGTTCAGGCCCTGGCAGGCCGCCGCCACCTCCCGGGTCATCTGATCCTGAAAGCGGCCGTAGTCGCGCTTGTCCGGCAAGGTTTCGTCCCAGTGCGCTATGCCGCAGGTCCCTTCAATGTCCGCGGAAAGAAACACCTTTTTCATTGTCGAATTCCTCCTTATGCTTTTGTGCCCAGCAGCGCCAGCGCCGTGGCGCATTGCAGCGCGACGCCGGGAAGCAGGCAATCCTCGTCCACCTGAAAGGTACCGGTATGCAGCGCCGTGCCCACGCCGCTGCCCAGGTCGTAGTAAACGCCGGGGGTATGCAGCTGGAAATAGCCGAAGCTCTCCACCCCCAGGCTGGGCGCCTCCCGGCGGACGATCCGTTCCGGGCCCAGCATTTCCACCGCCAGCGCCTCGATGGTCGCATAGAGGCGGTCATCGTTGTACACAGCGCCATAGCCGGGCTGTATGTGGGTTTCCGCATCGCCGCCCATGCCCCGGGCGATCCCCGACGCCAACTGCGGGATGAGCTCCTTAAGCTCCTCCCGTGTCCTTTCCGACAGGGTGCGGAGGGTACCCGTAAACAGCACCTCGCCGCAGATGATGTTGTTAGCCGATCCTCCTTGCACCGTCCCCAAGGTAAGCACCGCGCTATCCAGGGGACTCACGCGGCGGCTGATCAGGGTTTGCAGCGCCGTAACCACCTGCGCCCCGATGACAATGGCGTCCGTGCCGCTCTCCGGGTAGGCGCCGTGGCAGCTGCGTCCCAACACCCGCAAGCGCAGCTCGTCGCTGGCTCCGCTGACGAAGCCCGGCTTGGCGAAAAACGTCCCCGCCGGATAACGCGGATTCATATGCTGGCCGATGACCCAGTCCACCCTGGGGCGCTCCAGGCACCCCTGCTCCACCATGAGCCGCGCCCCGCCACGGGTTTCCTCCTCCGCCTCAAAAAAGAACTTCACCGTGCCGCGCAGGCGCTCCCGGCGGGCAGAAAGATACATGGCCGTCCCCAGGGCCAGAGCCATGTGGGCGTCGTGGCCACAGGCATGCATCCGTCCCGGTATCTCCGAGGCGAAGGGAAGCCCCGTCTCCTCCGTCACCGGCAGGCCATCCATATCCGCACGGATGGCCAAACAGGGGCCCGGCTGCGCGCCCTCGATCTGGGCCAGCACGCCGCAGGTATCCACAAAGCGCCGTGGGGTCAGACCCATCCCGGCCAACGCCTCTTCCAGGTACGCCCGGGTCCATTCCTCCTGCCCGCCCAGCTCCGGCCGCCGGTGCAGCGCTCGGCGGGCTTCCAGCACAAAGGGCATCACCGGCGCAAGCTCCTGTCTCCAGGCCTCCAGGTTCATGCGAAATCGCTCCTCTCCTCCAGCAGGCTATCCAGCACGGTGACAACACGCCCGCCTTGCCGGTATACCCGCACCGGACGGCGGGAAAGTATCGAAAGGCACTCGTTGCGGTTGGTGTCGCACCAATCCGCGTACTCGGTATAAGAAATGCCGCCGCCCAGCAGCGTCGCCACATCCCCCGGCGCAGCCTGCGGAATGTCGCTTACGTCCACCATCATTTGATCCATGCAGATCAGCCCCACCACCGGCGCCAGCTTGCCATGGAGCAGCACCTTGCCCTTGCCGTTGGACAGGCAGCGGGGATAGCCATCCCCGTAGCCGGCGCACAGGGTAGCAATGCGGGCGGGATGCGCAAGAACCTGATCGTCGCTGTATCCCACCGGCTCTCCGGCCGCCACGTCCCGCACCTGCGCCACCGTGGTGCGGAACGCCAGCGTCTCCACGTCCGCATAGGGCAGGTGCTCCGTGTGGAAGGGCCGCACCCCAAAGAGCAGCGCGCCCACCCGCACCCGGCTCATGTGCCATTCCGGGTAGCGCACCAGCCCGATGCTGTCGCACAGGTGGATGTCCTCCAGGATCACGCCGCGCTCCGCCAGCATATCCCGCATGCGAATCAGCGCTTCATACTGCATCCGGTCCCGCTGGGCGGTGATCAGCCCCAGATGGGAAAACATCCCCGTCAGGCGCAGGGATTTCAGTGCCGCGATTTCCCCGGCCAGGGCATCTGCCGACGCCTGGCTGACGTCAAAGCCCAGGCGATGGAAGCCGGTGTCCACTGCCAGCTGACCCGCCAGCTCGCGTCCGGCCGCCGCCGCGGCGGCTTCCGCTTCCCGAATGCCTGCCAGGGTACCGAAGGTCAGCGTCAATCCGGTATGAATACAGGCAGGCAGCATGCACGCCTCCGTCAGGCCCATAACCAGGATCTCGCCCCGCACACCGGCCCGGCGAAGCTCGATGCCCTCCCGGGCGCAGCTCACGGCAAAGCTCTCGCAGCCTGCCGCCTGCAGGGCCTGCGCCACGCGCACCGCGCCATGGCCATAGGCGTTGGCCTTGACCACGCAGGTCACCTGCGCGCGGGTCATGCTCCGGGCCGTCCTGTAATTGGCTATCAGGGCGTCCAAATCAATATCGATCCAGGTTCTGGGACAAAAGCGCTCTTCCATCCGTCATCGCTTCCTTCACTGTACTGCAATCCCCCTTCACAGGTCGGGAAAGATTTCGCGGCCCGGTTCTCTTTCTCCTGCCGCGCGCATAGGGTTGCTGCGAGAATCTCTTTCTTGGAGGAGGTCAGGTAGCATGAGCGAGCCCAGCGGCATCCAGGTTCCGGCGGAACCGTCCTTTGACAACGCGGCATTTCAAGGATCCCTGCAGCAGCTGCTGCAGGACAACATCGGCGCCTTTGTCACCATTGAATTCCTCATCGGCACCAGCTCCATGGTTACCCGGCAGGGGCTGCTGTACGCAGTGGGCACCAGCTACGTAGTGCTCTATGACGACGTGAGCCAGCAGTACACCGTCTGCGACCTGTTCGCCATCAAATTTGTGACCTTCTACCTGCCGGGATATCGTCCCGGCCAGGTTACCATGAACGGCGCGGAAGACCAGGAGGCTGCCCCCACCTTTGCCGCCGCGCCCTATGCCCAGGCGGCCTACGCCCATGTGCGCCAGCGGGCCAGGAAGTAGCCTGCGCCATACGCAATTCCAAACCCAGGGAGCATTCGCGCCCCCTGGGCCTTTTCACGTCCGCAGCTTCGAGAAAGAAAAGCCCCGCCGTCCTCCATTTCCGGCAGGGATTCAGCGCCCGCGCGTGGTATATCAATGGTATTCCCAACGCATTTTACGAAAGGGGCGGCGCGCATGACCATCCGCGAAGAACTGGAGCAGGAGGAATTTGCGCGGTTATCGCCCCGGGCCTGCAAGGCCGCAGCCTCCCAGGGCCGGGACAAGCCCGTGACGCCTTGTCCCCTGCGCACCGGCTTCCAGCGGGACCGGGACCGGATCATACACTGCAAATCCTTCCGGCGGCTGAAATTCAAAACCCAGGTGTTCCTCTCCCCGGAGGGGGATCATTATCGCACCCGTCTCACGCACACCCTCGAGGTGGCCCAGGTGGCCCGGACCATCGCCCGATCCCTGCGCCTGAACGAGGACCTGACCGAAGCCATCGCCCTGGGGCATGATCTGGGGCATACGCCCTTCGGGCACATTGGCGAGCGCACCCTGGACGAGCTGATGCCCAACGGCTTCCGGCACAACGAGCAGTCCCTGCGGGTGGTGGAGGTGTTGGAGAAGGACGGCCAGGGGCTGAACCTGACCCAGGAGGTGCGCGATGGCATCCTGTGCCACAGCGGCAAGCAGTTTCCCAGGACGCTGGAGGGGGAATGCGTCCGCCGGGCGGACCGCATCGCTTACCTGAACCACGACCTGGATGACGCACTGCGGGCAGGGGTGCTTCGTCCCTTCGAGCTCCCGGGCGACTGCCTGAACGTGCTGGGACACAGCCATGGGGAGCGCATCGACACCATGATCCGGGATGTGGTGGAGAACAGCCGGGAGGGCGCGCACCTGCGCATGAGCGACCGGGTGCAGACGGCCATGGACGGGCTGAGGGAATTCATGTTTGAAAAGGTCTACCGGGACGCCTGGCGGGCCGCGGAGGAAAACCGCTGCGATCACGTGATGAAGGGCTTGTTTCATTATTACAGCGAGCATCCCGGCGAAATGCCCAACGAGTTTCTGCTCATCGGCTACGGGGAAGGCATGGACCGGGCGGTGTGCGACTTCCTCTCCTGCATGACGGACCGCTATGCCGTGCGGCAATATCAGTCGCTGTTCATTCCCAGCGCCTTTCCCCTGGCGTAGGGACGGCAGGGCTTCCCTGGAACTTTCTTCTTGACGAAAAAAGAAGGAAATTTTCCGAGCATGGCGAAAGAATAGGACAGGTGAAGCAACCATGGCATCACGCTTTCCATCCGCCTGGCTGGACGAGCTTCGCTCCCGGGCGGATATCGTACAGGTAGTATCCGGCTATGTCACACTCAAGCGGAACGGGCACAAGTATTGGGGACTGTGCCCGTTTCACGGTGAAAAGACCGCTTCCTTCTCCGTGGACCCGGAGCAGCAGCTCTACTACTGTTTCGGCTGCAAGGCCGGGGGCACGGTGATCTCCTTCATCATGGAGATGGAGCGGCTGAGCTTTCCCGAGGCGGTGCAGTACCTGGCCGATCAGCTTCACATGCCCCTGCCCCAAATGGAGGAGGACCCCGATTACCAGCGCAGGCGCACCCAGCGGGAAAGGCTGCTCAGCGCCAACCGGGAGGCGGCGCAGTTTTTTCACAAGCAGCTGTTTGCCCCCCAGGGCGCGCCCATCTACGCTTACCTGCAAAAACGCGGGCTCAGCGACGGCGTCATCCGCAAATTCGGCCTGGGCGCCGCCCCCGCGGAATGGGATACGCTTACCAAGGCCCTGCTGGACAAGGGCTATTCCCTGGAGGAGCTTCGCCTGTGCGGGCTCACGGTGGTCAAGGAGGGGGAAAAACGGCCCGACGGCTCAACCTCCCCCAGCCGGAGCTTCGACATGTTCCGCAACCGGGCGATCTTCCCCATTATCGACCAATATGGCAACGTGCTGGCCTTTGGCGGCCGCGCCATGGGCGACCAGCAGCCCAAGTACCTGAACACGTCGGATACGCCGGTGTTCAACAAGCGCCTGGGCGTCTATGCCGCAAACCTGCTGCGCAAGGAGCGGCGCCTGGAGCGCGTTATCCTGGTGGAGGGCTACATGGATGTGGTCTCTCTGACCCAGTTTGGCGTGAAGGGCGTGGCGGCCACCTTGGGTACTGCCCTGACAGCAGACCAAGCGCGGCTGCTCAAACGCTTTGCTCCCCAGGTCTACCTGGCCTACGATGGGGACAGCGCCGGGCAGCACGCCATTTTGCGAGGCCTGGAGATTCTGGAACAGGCCGGGGTTCCCGCACGGGTGCTGGATTTCCCCGACGGGCTGGATCCGGACGAGTTCATCCGCCGGGACGGCCCCGAAGCCTTCGCCGCGCTGCCGGCAATCACCCCCACGGCTTATCGCATGCGCCGCGCCAGGGAAAGCTACGACCTGAGCGCTCCCGAGGGACGCACCGAATACGCCAAGGCCTGCGCCAGGATGCTGGCTGGGCTGGAACCGGTGGAAATGGAGACCCACCTGCAGGAACTGATGGTGCAAACCGGCTTCAGCCGGGAGGTGCTGCTGGCGCAAATCGGCGCTACGCAACCCAAGGTTGCCGCCACGGTGCAGCGCATGAAGCCCGCTCCGCCCCGCCCCGCCGCCAAGGAGAACACCGGGGAGGAGCTGCGCGCCCAGGAGCTGCTTTTGTCCTTGATGGCCACGGGGCGGCTGCCCGCGGACATCGTTTCCGTGGAGGACTTTCAGGATCCCCTGCTCAAGAACCTCTACGAGGGGCTGGAGCGGGGCGAATCCCCCGCCTCCCTGGCCGAGCGCGAGGAGGATGAAGCCCTCCGGGCCCGGGTGAGCCGCCTTTTGTTCACACCCCTTAGCGAAGATACCAACCAGCTGATCCGCATGGCGCAGGATTGCGTCGCCGCCATGCGCCTCAACCGTATGGAGCGCCGCGTCCGGCAGATTATGCAGACCATCAACGGCCTTTCCGGCGATGCGAAAAAGGCCGCCATGGACGAGGTTACCTCCCTTACGCAGAAGATCAAAACCCTCAAGGCGACGCGCTAGGATGTTCCGCCATTGATCGGCCCAAACAAGAAGGAGAGGATCACACTTGACGAATGCGCCTGATAACCGTCAAGCCAAGCTCAATGAACTGTACGAGCTGGGAAAAAGCAAGGGAAAGCTGACCTACAAGGAGATCATGAACGCTCTGATGGAGATGGACATGGATCCTGACCAGCTCGACAAAGTTTTGGAAACCCTGGAAGCGCTGGGCGTGGAAGTGATCAACGAGCTGGATCCGCAACCCGAGGCCGAGCCCGCCGCTCCCGAACCGGCCGAAAAGCTGGAGGACGACCTCTCCGTGCCCGAAGGCATCAGCATCGACGATCCGGTGCGCATGTATCTCAAGGAGATCGGCAAGGTGCCCCTGCTCACCGCCGAGGAGGAGATTGAAATCGCCAAGCGGCTGGAAACCGGGGACGAGGAGGCCAAGAAAAAGCTCAGCGAGGCCAACCTGCGCCTGGTGGTTTCCATCGCCAAGCGATATGTGGGCCGGGGCATGCTTTTCCTGGACCTGATTCAGGAGGGAAACCTGGGCCTGATCAAGGCGGTGGAAAAGTTCGACTACCGCAAGGGCTTCAAGTTCTCCACCTACGCCACCTGGTGGATCCGTCAGGCCATTACCCGGGCCATCGCCGATCAGGCGCGCACCATCCGCATCCCCGTACACATGGTGGAAACCATCAACAAGCTCATCCGCGTCAGCCGCCAGCTGCTCCAGCAATATGGCCGTGAGCCCACCCCCGAGGAAATTGCCAAGGAAATGGGCATCTCCGAAAGCAAGGTGCGAGAGATCATCAAAATCGCTCAGGAGCCTGTCAGCCTGGAGACGCCCATCGGCGAGGAGGAGGACAGCCATCTGGGGGACTTCATCCCCGACGACGACGCTCCCGCGCCCGCCGAAGCCGCTTCCTTTGCGCTGATGAAGGAGCAGCTGCTGGATGTGCTGGACACCCTGACCCCCCGGGAGGAAAAGGTGCTCCGCCTTCGCTTCGGCCTGGACGACGGTCGTCAGCGCACCCTGGAGGAAGTGGGCAAGGAGTTCAACGTGACCCGGGAGCGCATCCGCCAAATCGAGGCCAAGGCGCTGCGCAAGCTGCGCCATCCCAGCCGCAGCAAAAAGCTCAAGGATTACCTGGACTAATACCGTCGGGGCCGCGGCATGCGGCCGCGATCAGCGAGGGCGGGCAAGCCATATTGCCCGCCCTCGCCCGCGTCAGACGGGAGAAGCCCTGCGAAAGGAGGGCCGCGCCATGCAGCCCATTCAACTGGATGAGCGCCTGTCCCTGGCCATGTCCCTGTTTCCCGCCTGCCGGGAAGGGGCGGACATCGGCACGGACCACGGGCGGCTGCCCTGCCGCCTGCTGGAGGAGGGGCGGTGCCAGCGCATGATTCTCAGCGACATCAGCCCTAAGGCGCTTGCCCGGGCCGCCGCGCTGGTAACCCGCCGGGGATTGCAGGACCGGGCGACGCTTACGGTGGCGGATGGCCTGGACGCCCTGACCCATCCGGTGGATTGTGTGTCCATCATGGGCATGGGCGGGCGAACCATCGCCCATGCGCTGCGCCGGGGCCGGGATCGGTTGGCCGAGGCCGCATTGGTGCTCTCCGCGCACACGGAGCTTGCGGAGGTGCGCCAGGCGGTGGAAGAAATCGGCTACCACCTGACGCAGGAGCGGCTGTGCCGGGCGGGCAATCGCTGGTATGTCTTTTTGCAGGCCGTGCCCGGCGCGGCGTCGTATACGCCTCTGGAGCGGCTGCTGGGGCCCTGCCTGATGCGCTCGGCGGATCCGCTGCTGCCGCGCTATGCCGCCTGGCGCAGGGACGTATGGGCGGCCCGGCTTTCAGGCCTGCGCCAGGCAGGGACTCCGGACGAAGCGCAAATTCGCCAGGCGGAAGAAGCGTTGGCCGCCTACGCGGCCTTAACCGCAAAGGAGGAAACATCATGCTGACCGTAGCGGACGTATATGCCTATGTGAACCGGCGCGCGCCGTTTGACACCCAGATGGACTTCGACAACGCTGGATTGCTCACCGGGACCATGGATCAGCCGGTAACGGGCATCCATGCGGCATTGGACTGCACCGAAGGGGTGATCGCCGAGGCGGAGGCACGGGGGGCGAATTTGATTCTCACGCACCATCCCCTGCTGTTCCATGCCAGAAAACGCATGACCGAGGAGGATGCGGAGGGCCGCCTGCTCTGCAGGCTGATTCGCGGGCGCATGGCGCTGCTGGCCGCACACACCAACCTGGACAGGGCTGCCGGAGGCATCAACGACGTGCTGGCGGAGGTTTGCGGTCTGCGCGACCCGGCGGGCGAGGATTTTTTGCGAGTGGGCGATTTACCCGCCCCCATGCAGGCTCAGGAGCTTCAGGCCTACCTTGCCGCCCGGCTGCAAACCGCCGTGCGCCTGATGGGGCAGCCTCAACGGGTGGTACGCCGGCTGGGCGTTTCCTCCGGGGCGGGAGGCGACAGCTGGCCCCTGGCCAAGGCCCTGGGCGCGGACGCCTTCCTCAGCGGAGAAATACGCCATCACGAGGCGCTGGAATGCGTGGCCAACGGCGTCACCGCCCTGGAGGGCGGACATTTCGCCACGGAAGCGCCGGGGATTTTTGCCCTGGCGGACGCTTTACAAACCCACCTGGATGCGATACAATGTAACGTGTGTGTGTCAAAATCGCTTCTTCCCGGTTACCAGGGATAAGCGGCCTGCGCGGGGAGGTCAGACGACCCCGCAGAAGGAGGAATTTCCATGGATCAACAGGAACTGGAGCTTCTTTGGGCCTATCAGCAGGAGGATATGGCGGCGGACCGCATCGCCAACGAGATTCGCCGCTCTCCCACCCGGCAGAAGCTTGAGAAAAACCGCAACTTTATTATCGAGCAGCAGAAGCGGTTCAAGCAGATCGAGGAGCAGATTTCCATCCTGGCGGACCGGGTGGACGCCATCAAGGACGCCATCGCCCGCTGCGAGGAGCAGATCAAGGGAATTACCTCCCGCTTTGAGGCGGAGCCCCCCGCGGACCTGGACGCCGCCCGGAGCATGCTGGCCGAAATCAGCCGCCACCGGGAAACCATCGGCTCCTATGAGCAGGAAATGCGCCGCATCGTCAAGGACACCTCCGATTATGACAACAAGCAGCGCTCCATCCGCCACGAAGCCGCCAAGGCCAAGCAGGAGTTCGACCAGCTGAAAGTGGGCTACGATCAGGAGCTCAAAACCCAAAAGGCCGCGCTGGACGCGCAGCGCGCCGTGGCCGACAGCAAGAAAGCCGGCATTTCTCCCGCCCTGCTGGAGGAATACAACACCATCAAAAAGCATATCTCCCCGCCCGTTTCCCGGCTTATCGGCGATCAGTGCTCCGGCTGCAACACATCGCAGCCCTCGGCCATTCTGCGCCGGATCAAGTCCGGCGCGGAAATCGTGGAGTGCGAAACCTGCGGACGGATGATTATCCAGTAATTTTCCCTGGACGTTACCGCATTACAAAAGCGCGGAAGGAAACGCATCTTGCTTCCTTCCGCGCTTTTGTATCATTCCGCATCCTCCGTGGGCAGGTCCAGAAATTCAGCCACGGCGGCCACGTTCTTGTTCAGGTCCGGCACCAGGACGGCCATGCCATCCACAAACCGGCTGCTGTACGCACCCTCCATGGGCACGGTCATGGACTCGAATGTGGCGTTCTTCGCCACGATGGCCATGGGAATCAGCTCCAGGGCATCGCTGAGGCTTAGATCCGTTTCCACCGCGTCCATGTTTTCTATGATCAGGGCCGAAATGCTGATCATATCCAGCTGCATAACCTTGTGGAAGGCCGCTTCAATCACCATGCGCTGGCGGCTGGTACGGGCAAAGTCACTGTCAATTTTGCGAATGCGGCTGAAGCACAGCGCCTGCTTGCCCGTAAGGAGCTGGTAACCGCTCTGCTCCAGCAGCTGGTCCTTCTCCTTGTCGCCGATCTTGGTGTTGTAGAATTTCAGGATGGAGTTCAGCTGCACCCGCTCGGCCTCGCTGACCTCCACCTCCACGCCGCCAATGGCGTCAATCACGTCCACCAGCCGCTCGAAATTCACCGCCACATAGGCGTCCACAGTCACGCCGAAGTTCTCCGCCAGGGTCTTCTCCAGCAGCTCTGCGCCGCCCCAGGCATAGCTGGCGTTGATGCGGTTGCTGCCTTTTCCGGGAATTTTCACGTACATGTCCCGCAAAAAGGAAACCATTTTCACCGTCTTCTGGTCGGCGTCCAGCTGCACCAGCACGGTGGTATCGCTGCGGCCCCGGCTGTCGTCGGTATAGGCGTCCGTGCCAATGAGCAGCAGATTGTAGGTGGAGCGGATGTCTATCTCGCTTTCCTCGGGAAGCACCACAAAGCCGTCCCCCTGCTCCTCCTCGGCCATGAATTCCAACAGGTCCTCCTCCGTCAGCTCCACCAGGCCGTCCTCCTGCGGCGGCGCAATGGTTGCCTCGCCCAGCGCCACCTGAAAGCACAGCAGCAGCGCCAGCACCATCAGTACCATCTTTTGCTTCATTCCGCTCATACCTCATCCATTGTAGTAGTCCAGGTCAAAGTGTATCACGCAACGGTTCCGCCCGTCCAGTTCCCTGGCGTGCTCCCCCAGCTTCTTTTCCAGGTCTGCCGTGTTTCCATAGCCGGCGGGCACCACCACGTCGAAGATCAGGTTCACCTGCTTTTCCCCCGGCACCCGGCGAAAATCGTGCAGCTTCAGCGCAGGATCCAGCGTCTCCAGGTATTCCCGCATCGCGGCCTCCGCCCGGTCCGTCTCCGGATCGCCGCTGACGATGGGATCCATGTGGATGCAGATGGGCAGATTCAGCTCCTCCCCGATCTCCCGCTCCGCCCGATCGATGATCTCGTGCAGCTCGAGGATATTCCCGTCCGCAGGCACCTCCGCATGGACGGAAGCCACGCAGCGCCCCGGGCCGTAGTCATGCATCATCAGGTCATGCACGCCCAGTATCTGGTCATAGCTCATCAGCCGCTTGATGATCTCCTGGCCCAGCGCCTTGTCCGGAGTACCCCCCAGCAGGCTGTCCACCGTATCCCTGCACACGTCATAGCCCGCCTTGAGCACCACCAGCGCCACCGCCGTGCCCATCCAGCCGTCCACCGGCCAGCCGAAGCAGTATCCCACCAGCATGCTCACCGCCACCGCGGAGGTCGCCAGCACGTCGCTGACGGAATCCTTGGCCGCGGCCAGCAGCGTTGCGGAATCAATGGCCTTGCCCAGCCTGGTGTAAAAAGCATACAGCCAACCCTTGGCCGCAATGGATACCAGCAAAATGCCAAAGGGCACCCAGCCAAAGCTCAGGGACTGCGGTTCCAGAATGCTCTCCACGCCGCTCTTGAGCAGCTCCACACCCATGAGCAGGATCAGCACCCCCACCCCCAGCGCGCCGATGTACTCCATGCGCCCATGGCCGTAGGGATGCTCCCGGTCCACGGGTTTCTGCGCCATGCGCACGCTGACCAGGCTGACAATGCTTCCCCCGGCGTCGGAGAGGTTGTTGGCCGCGTCCGCAGTCACAGCCACGGAGCCGGTAACCACGCCCACCAGGAACTTGGCCAACGCCAGCAGCAGGTTTACGCCGATCCCCACGCAGGAAGCCAGGGTGCCATAGGCGCCGCGAACCCGCTGATCCTCCGTGTGATCCGCGTCACGAATAAAACGACGCACCAGCCATCGAATCATGCCCGATGCTCCTTTCCTTTTACAACTGCTTCCCGCGCAGGGAAGAGCGGTTTGCACATGCGTTCCGGCTGTGCTATACTACCAATCGCCAATCCATCACATGAAGCGAGGCGATTGCATGCGCATCCTACTTGTGCGCCACGCGGAACCGGACTATGCCCGGGACTCCCTCACCCCCAAGGGACGCCGGGAGGCGGAGCTGCTCAGCCAGCGGCTGTGCCGCCTGAACGTCAAGGCATTTTATGTTTCGCCCCTGGGCCGCGCCCAGGATACCGCCGCCTATACGCTGAACAAGCTGCACCGCACTGCGGAGACGCTGCCCTGGCTGGCCGAGTTCCGCGGCCGCTGCCTGGATCCCCTGACCCAAACCAGCCGCATCCCCTGGGACTACCGCCCCAGGCAATGGACGGCCTACCCCGAGCTGCACGATCCCCGGAGCTGGCTGGAAAGCCCGCTTTTGCAGGCGGGGGACGTACAGGCCATCTGGGCGGAGACCGCCGCGGGCATGGACGCGCTGCTGGCCCGCCACGGCTATCACCGGGATGGACCGGTATACCGCTGCGCCAACAACCAACCGGATACCCTGGTGCTCTTCTGCCACTTCGGCATCGCCGCCGCGCTGCTTGGCTACCTGTGCGGCATACCGCCGGTGCCCCTGTGGCAGAGCTTCTGCATGCTGCCCTCCTCCGTCACCACCTTGGTCACCCAGGAGCGGATCAAGGGGGAAGTGGACTTCCGCTGCATGCAGCTGGGAGACCTATCCCATCTCTATGCAGCGCAGGAGCCTTGCTCCACTGCCGGGCTGTATCCCGAATGCTACACGGGCCGGGATTCCACCAACCCTCCCGAATGGGACGAGCCGGGCCAGTGACCGCCGCCGGGGATACCCGGCGTTTTTTTGCGCGCCATGAACGCAAAACCCGCTCAGCCATAAAGGCCAAGCGGGTTTATCTCCAGCGGTGTATCCATTTCCCCGCAAGGGATGACCGTCTCACGGCGGCGCGGGGCGGAACCCATTCCCGGAGCTCAAGCCTCCTGAGACTTGGTGGGCAGGGCGCGGGCCACATTGCCGCTACGCAGGCAACGGGTGCACACATTCAGGCGGGTGGCGCGGCCGTTCACCACCACGCGCACCTTCTGCACATTGGGCGCCCAAGTGGTATGGCTCTTGCGCTCAGAGTGGCTGACGTTGTTGCCGTTCAGCGTGCCCTTGCCGCATACTTCACAATACTTTCCCATGGATCTACACCTCCTTTTGGAGTTTGCAAGCACGTTAGCTTGATTATTCTAGCATGTTTCCGTTGGAATTGCAAGCCTTTCTTTCACAAATTTCGCATTTCCCCGCGGCTGGTTTCCGGCGCGCGTCAGGAGAAAAGCCGCTCCAGCTCCTCATATTTTTCGTGGGTAATCAGGGCGTCCTGCTTGGTGCCGTGCAGGCGGACCACGTAGGTCCACCGGCCGTAGGGCGTAATGCTGTCAATCTGGTTCAGGTTGATGATATAGCTCTTATGACAGCGGAAAAACACATCCGGATCCAGGCGTGCCTCCGTTTCGCCCAAGCTGTCGCTGGTTTCAAAGCGCCCTCCGCCTGCCGTATAGATCACCGTGGAGCGGTTCTCCCGCTGTACCAACAGGATATCGCTCATGTTCAGAAAGCTGACGCCTTCCCGGTGGTGCAGCATCAGCCGGCCGTTGGCCGCTCGGGAGGGCTGCCGCGACAGCCCGGGCAGCGGCTTCTCATCCACGCGGAGCAACCGATCCCGGGCGCGCTCCAGGGTCTGCATCACCCGTTCCACCTTGAAGGGCTTGATCAGGTAATCGAAGGCGTAGACCTCGAAAGCGTCCCCCATGTATTGATCGTGGGCCGTGGCAAAGATCAGCACCATGGTGGGATCCATGTCCTGGATGATGCGGGCGCATTCCACGCCGCTCTTCCCCGGCATTTCCACATCCAGGAAGCATATCTGCGGATGATGCTTTTCCACCAGCTCCAGCAATTCATCGCCGTCCGCCGCCTCCCCCACCAGGGTAAAGCCCTCCACCTTTTCCAGCATGCGGCGCACCACCAGGCGCATCCCCGGGTCGTCGTCCGCCAGCACCACCTTGATCTGGTCCATGGCCCCCGCTCCTTTCCGTAGCGCCCTTCCCCCGCGCAGGCGGAAAGGCGGTATTTTTCCGTACTTCAAAAAGTGCGGAAGGCAGTCCATGGCAGCCTGCCTTCCGCCGGTTTTCGCTTGTTACGGGTATCGCCTGCGCTCGCAGGGCCGGGTGAGGATTTCGCTCATCACCACGGCCTGACGCATGCTTTCCGCCGTAAGCTCCGGGAGCAGCTCCTCCTCGTCATACGCCGTCTCCCTAATCTCCGGATGCGGCCGCAGGCGATGCTCCATCCGCCGGGCTTCCCGCGGGTTTTCCCCACGGGGATGGCACGGATCCACGCCCTCCATGCTCCTGCCCGGAAGGCTGCCGGAGCGCGCCGGCGCCTCCGCCGCCATGGGCTCGGGAATCATGGGTTCGGGAATCATGCGCTCAGGACGCATGTCCGTCACCGGATCTCCCAGCATGGTGGTCTGCTCGGCGGTTTCCTTCGCCGCAGCCGCCGGCGCGGACGGAGGGGGCGCAGCCGCCGTCTTCGCAAGCCGCTTCTTCTGCTTATTCATGCTGCTGACCACAAACCAGGCGATGATCGCCACGATAATCAAACTGTCCATTCAACATTCCCCCTTCCCGCGGCTGCGGGCCTGCGCCCGCAGCCCTGGGGCGGCGCGTTACTTCTTCACCGGGCGGTTATCGTGATCTGCCGGCGTGGCAGGCGTTCCCGCCTTGGCGATGCTTTCGCGCATGGAGGTATCCGCAATGGTGTTCTGCATGTGGTAATAATCCATCACGCCCAGCTTGCCTTCCCGAAGCGCGGCGGCCATGGCCTTGGGCACCTCGGCCTCGGCCTCCACCACTTTGGCGCGCATTTCCTGCACCGCGGCCTTCATCTCCTGCTCATGGGCCACGGCCATGGCGCGGCGCTCCTCCGCCTTCGCCTGAGCGATGCGGCGGTCGGCCTCGGCCTGATCCATCTGCAGCTGCGCGCCGATGTTGCGGCCCACGTCCACGTCGGCAATATCAATGGAAAGGATTTCAAATGCGGTACCCGCGTCCAGGCCCTTGTTCAGCACGGTGCGGCTGATCATGTCCGGGTTCTCCAGCACCTGCTCGTGGGTTTCCGCGGAGCCCACCGTGGTAACGATGCCCTCGCCCACGCGGGCAATGACCGTTTCTTCACCGGAGCCGCCCACCAGGCGGTCAATATTGGTGCGCACGGTCACCCGCGCCTTGGCCCGCAGCTCAATGCCATCCTTGGCGATGGCCGCCACCACGGGGGTCTCGATCACCTTGGGGGTAACGCTCATCTGCACGGCCTGGAACACGTCGCGGCCTGCCAGGTCGATGGCGCACGCCTTTTCAAAGGGCATTTCAATGTTTGCCCGCTGTGCGGCGATCAGGGCGTTGATCACGCGATCCACGTTGCCGCCGGCCAGGAAGTGCGTCTCCAGCTTCGTAATGGTCAGGTCCAGTCCGGCCTTGTTGGCCTTGATCAGGGGATACACCAGGCGCTGGGGCTGAATTCGCCGCACGCGCATGCCCACCAGGGTGCCGATGGAAATATGCACGCCCGATGCCAGCGCGCTAATCCACAACCCGATGGGGAAAAACCGCAGGAACACCGCCAGCACAACCACCGCTACCGCCACGGCAAAAATGATGATGATGCCAGAATCGAAAATCATATACCTCTCCTCCTCTTATTTCTACGCGGAAACACCGCGAAGATATCTTACGCTTCCACCGTGCGCACCAGGATGCGGCTGCCTTCCACGTCCACAATGCGCACCTTCACGCCGTTTTGCACAAACTCGCCCTCGCTGACCACGTTCAGCCGTACGCCGTCAAACTCGGCCATGCCCGTAGGCCGCAGCACCGTAATGGTGGTGCCTTCCTTGCCCAGGAACACCTCCATATCCTCGTTGGAGCGGTAGCCGGCCTCGTTGCTCTCCGTATCCCGCAGGATCAGCTTGCTCTTGCTCAGCTTGCCCTTGGTGGCGCTGTGCAGCGCCAGGGAAATGGCGATGGCGTCCACCGAAAGCACAATGAGCGTGGCGCCCAGGGCGGCCACCGGCCCGTGCTCCATCCAGGTCAGTGCCACGCACACCACCTGCAGAATGATACCGGAGATCCCCGGCAGCCCAAACCCGGCCATAAACGCCTCCACCACCAGCAAGCTTACGCCGATGACTCCGCACAGGAGAATCGGCAGATTTTCCGCAATAAACTGCAGCATACCTTCGCCTCCACATCTTTCCGCCTGGCGCGTTTGCCCCGCACCGTCCTTGATGGCGACAGTATAGCACAATCCGCGGGTTTCTCCCAGCGGATACGCCTGAAAAATACACTTCGGCGCTTCAAATGACAACGGAGTAAACATCCACCGGCCAAGCCGGTGGCTTTTCATATGCGGGCATAGCCCTAGATTCTCGCATGCGCCCTCGCAGGCGCAAGTACGGCCTGCCAATTGCTTAGGCTTGCTCCAGTGGCCCGTAAACGGGCTTATTCCT
>DBFBGQ010000025.1:0-7839 GCA_048201975.1 Candidatus Egerieenecus sp.
GAACAATTCGGGGAACTCCAATACAAGTACAGGAACCGGGAGTTCTGGTGTCGAGGATACTACGTGGATACAGTAGGGAAGAATACAAAAGCAATAGCAGAGTACATCAAGCACCAGCTTGATGAAGACAAGCTGGGAGAACAGATGACGATGCTGGGAAAGAGCAATGATAACCCGTTTACGGGTGGCTCGAACGGCAAGTAAGGAATAAGCCCGTTTACGGGACACTGGAGCAAGCCTAAGCAATTGGCAGGCCGTACTTGCGCCTGCGAGGGCGCATGCGAGAATCTAGGGCTATGCCCGCATATGAAAAGCCACCGGCTTGGCCGGTGGATGTTTACTGCAGGCGCGCTTCCGTATTTACAGCAACGAACCGTCATAGAGATACCCCTCGATGGGTTCCCGGCGAACCAGATGAAACCCGCCGTGTTCCATGCGGAAAGTGTCCGTGGCGGAACCGGCGAAGAAGCAGTTTTGCGGCGGAACCGCCTGGCAAAGCGTCCTGTATTCGGGCCTTGTGTCCAGGGCGAAGCGGACCGAGGCGGGCACCAGCGCCACCTGGGGCGCAATGGCGGCGTAGAGCTCGGGCAGGTTGTTGATCAGGTGATGCGCCGCCTGCATGGCGGTGCAGTGGAGCGTATCCCCGCCGTAGTGGCGCAGCAATAACCTGCTGGAGGGCTGGTCCACATCCCCCAGCAGCAGGAAGGAAGCCCCGTCGTAGGATACCCGGAGCACGGAGCAGGTGTCGTTGAATTCCCGCAGACGGGGGGGCATGGCATCCTTGCGGGAACGGGCGAAGTGATCCTCGTGGGTGAACAGGATGTCGAACCGCACCCCGGCCAGGGTGAATGTCTGACCCGTGTGGCACTTGAGGTATCTGGCGTCCGGGCAGTAGCGGTGCAGGCGCTCCTTGAGTATGCTCACCTGGGGCGCGATCAGCCAGGAGGAGCAGGCGGGAAAGTTGAAGATCAGCCGCTCCACGTCCAGCTCCGCGTGATATTTGCGCAGCAGCTTGGCAAACAGGTCCAGGTGGTCGTCGTGGGCATGGGTGCAGAACCATCCGGCAATCCGTATCCGCTGGCCGGGCCGGGTTCCGCTCATCTGGCGCATGACTTCGATGGCGGCGGAGCAGGCGGCCTCGGTGGCCTGCTCCAGCTCGCCGCCGTCCACCAGGAACAGGCTGCGATCCGGCAGCTTGATGATGTAGAACATGCCGCAGTCGCAGCTCCGGCCCTGGCGCATGTAGCTGTAATACAGGCCGAACTGGCAAACCTCCACCGCTTCGCCGGGGATGGCCTCTCCGCCGCTGAAGCCCTCGATGGGCGCGCTGAGCGTGTCCTCCACCAGGCGCGCGGTTCCCTCCCCTGGGAAAAAGGAGGCGTACACCCGGCGCTCCCCGGCCTCCAGGGCATGGAAGCGGTTGTCCCCCAGACGGTTTTCCCACACGCTCCGGAAGCCCTGCCCGGCCAGCGCCTCCAGATACGCCTGGAAATGCGCCTCGGTGGTTTCGGTCACCGCCCGCAGCAGGCAGGGCTTGTCCAGGCCGGCAGGATAGACCCCGCGGGTCTGCTGCAGGGAGAAGCACCCCTCCCGCTGCTGCGCCACATAGGCGGCCTCGCCGTTGGAAAACGTCACCGGGCCGAACTCCCCGTCCCGGTAGGGGCCGGAGGGGGCGTAGCCATAGTGCTCCAGCACCTGCGGCAGAAAAGCCACCCATTCCGACGGCCGCTGCGCAAGGTTCTGGGTGAACGCGGCGCCGTCCATGAACCAGCCATGCCGGCCCACCCCCGCATCGTAAACATCCTCGGACATGCGCCCGCCCGCGTAGGCGGGCAAGCCGGGCAGAAGCTCCCGTGTGGGATCAAAGGGCGTCATTGCGAAGCCTCCCTTACATCATTGGTTCAGGTGAAACACCGCGGAATTGCGCAGGGGGGATGTCCCGGAGATCATTTGTCCGGCTTGCCCTTGAGCTCCCGGACCACGCCCGAGGCCACAAAGTAGGCCAGCACGCAGGTGCAGGCGTCGCTGATGGGCTGCGCCAGCTGAATGCCCAATAGCCCCAGCATGGGGGGCAGGATCAGCAACAGGGGAATCAGAAAGATTCCCTGCCGGGCAATGGAGATCAGCGTGGCCTGCAACCCGTAGCCGATGGACTGGGTGAACATGTTGCTCATGGTGATGTAGGCCCACAGGGGCAGGGTGCACAGCTGTAGCCGCAGGGCCGTGGTACCGATCTGGATCACCTCCAGGTCATCCCGGCGGAACAGCGTCACAATCTGCCCGGCAAGCAGGAAGGAGACGACGCCCAGGGCCAGCAGCACCACCGTGCACACCTTGATGCAGTAGGTATACGCCTGGCGCACCCGGCTGTACTTTCCCGCGCCGAAGCAGAAGGCGCACACCGGCTGGAAACCCTGCCCGAAGCCGATCACCGAGGAGTTGATGAACATCACAAACCGGGAAACGATGGACATGGCCGCGATGGCCGCGTCCCCATAGGCGCCCGCGGTGGTGTTCAGCAGTATGGTGGACACGCTGGCGATGCCCTGCCGCCCCAGGGAGGGGAAGCCCGTGTAGATGATGCGCCGGTAAATGCGCCCGCTGGGGGCGAAGTCCCGGAAGCGGATGGCGATGGCCCCGGAGCACCGGTTGGTCATCCACAGCAGGATGCAGAAGCTCACCACCTGGGAAAGCGCCGTGGCGATGGCCGCACCCGCCGTGCCCAGCCCCATGCCGAAGATCATCAGCGGGTCCAGCACCATGTTCAGCACGCCGCCGCTGGCAATGCCGATCATGCCGTAAAAGGCCAGGCCCTCAAAGCGCAGCAGGTTGTTCATCACAAAGGAGCACATCATGAAGGGCGCGGCATAGAAGATGTAGGAGGCGTAGTCCTTGGCATAGGGGGCGATGGTTTCCGTGGCGCCCAGGAAGCGCACCAGGGGATCGATGCTCAGGTTGCACACCACCGCGATGAGGATGCCCGTGGCAAAGGCCGTGAAAAATGCCGTGGCCACAAACCGCCGGGCGCGCTCCTCGTCCCGGGCGCCCAGAGCCTGGCTCACGTTGGCCCCCGCGCCCATGCCAAACATGAACGACACCGCCTGGATGATGGACATGGCCGAGAAGATCACGCCCACCGCCCCGGAGGCGGAGGTGCCGATCTGGCTGACGAAATAGGTGTCCGCCATGTTGTAGATGGAGCTGACGAGCATGGAAATAATGGTGGGAAAGGCCAGATGGGGGATCACCTTGGAAATGGGGTCCTCCAGCATCATCTTGGCCCGCTGGTCGGACGCGATGCCGGGCATAAAGATTCCTCCTTTGTGCAGTGGGCGCGATCAGCCCAGGTCATAAACGCTTTGCACGGTGAGCTGGCGCTGAAGCTCCGCCAGGGAAAGGGGGGCGGAGAGCGCGTCCAGGTACACGGTGCGGGGGTAGCCGGGGAGCAGGGTAAACCAGTTGTCGGAGAAGCGGCCGTCGGCCTGGGTCAGGTCCAGGCACACGCCCCAGGCGGCGGCGTCGCAGTCCAGGGTGATGCGGAAGCGCTCCCCCTCGGCGGCGGCCTCCCAGCGGATGCGGGGGGGCTGGAAGGCGAAGTGCTTGGGCAGGGAGAAGAGCTCGCAGCCCTCGCTGACGGTGTCGCCCATGCCGTCCAGCAGGGTGAAGCACACCATCCGGTCGTCCTCGGGGTGAAGGCTTTCGCCGTCAAACTCCCGGGAGAAATCCACCAGCGCCGCCTCCAGGGCGCTCAGGGCCGGGCAGACCACGGCGCGGCGCTCCGTGCGCAGCACCTGCCCCCGGGCGTCGGCCAGCAGGCAGACCAGCTCCCCGGAGAAGGTTTCCGGGCGGTCGTTGGTGACGAAGAAGCGGGCCTGGCGCCCCTGCGTGACGCAGGAGGCCAGCACCGGCGCGAAGAACCGCCGGGCGGCGTAGTGCAGGGCCTTCCACCGGCCGAAAGAATCGATGGAGGACCAGGAGGCCACGGGCCAGCAGTCGTTGAGCTGCCAGTACACCGCGCCCATGCAGCGGCCGCGGTTGCGCCGCCAGTGCTCCACCCCATAGCGGATGGCCTCCGCCTGCATCAGCTGGGAGGCGTAGAGCATCCCCGCGAAGGAGGTGGGCATGCGCAGCGTCTGGGCCAGGTAGGCCAGGATCTTCTGGTTGGCGCCCTGGTTCTTTTGATGGCTCTCCATCACCCGGGAGAAGATGTTCTGCTCCCGGCCCCGGGCATAGGCGGCGACGGTTTTGCCGCAGGGGAAGGACTGGAAGCCGAACTCCGAGCAGAAACGGAAGAAAAACTGCCGGTAGGCGGTGAAGGGCTGGTTGCCGTGCCACACGTCCCAGTAGTGGACATCCCCGCGGTTTTCGTCGTTGGGGTTGTCAAAGCCGCCCCCGGAGGAGGGGGAGGAGGGCCAGTAGAATACGTCCGGCGCGGCGTCGTGGACGGCGTTTTTCAGCACGTCCTCAAACTGGGTCAGGTAGTCCCGGCGCAGGCTTTCCGGGTGGCAGGCCACGTCCTCCCAGGCGCACCAGGCGGTTTCCATCTCGTTGTTGCCGCACACCAGCCCCAGGCAGGCATGGTCCCGCAGGCGGCGGATGTTTTCCTCCGCCTCCAGGCGGATGTTCTCCCGGAACACATCGGTGAGGCGGTAGACGTTGCAGGCGAACATCAGGTCCAGCCACACCACCAGCCCCATTTCGTCGCACAGGTCGAAGAAGAAGTCCTCCGGGTAATAGCCGCCGCCCCACACCCGCAGGCAGTTGAAGTTGGCGTCCACGCAGTCCTGGAGCAGGCGGCGGGTGCGCTCCCGGTTCACCCGGGGCAGCAGGCTGTCCTCGGGGATATAATCCGCGCCCATGGCGAAGAAGGGCACGCCGTTGCAGCTGAGGGCAAAGCGCTCCCCCCAGGCGTCCCTGCTCCGGTCCACGGCGAGGGTGCGCAGGCCCAGGCGGCGGCTCCAGCGGTCCTGGACGTTGCCCTCCCCATCCAGGAGCGTGACCCGCAGGGTATACAGCGGCTGCTCCCCCAGGCCCCGCGGCCACCACAGCCGCGGGCGCTCCACCGTCAGGGCGCAGGCGCCCCCGGTGAGCCCGTCCTCCCGGACGCACAGGCTGCCATCCGGCTGCATCAGCTCCACCCGGCAGCGGACGCACTCCGCCCCGGAAAAAAGCAGCGGCGTGGCCTCCACCTCCACATGGGTGGGGAAGTGGCGCTGGCGCACCCGCACCTCCCGGAGCCGCTCGCCGTTCCAGCTCTCCAGCTCCAGGGGCCGCCAGATCCCCGCGTCCGGCAGTTGCGGGCCCCAGTCCCAGCCGAACATGCAGTGGGCCTTGCGCAGGGCGTAGCTGCCCCGCATGTTCCCCGCCGCCTGATAGGTGATCTCCGGGTCCTGGCGGACGGCCTCCTCCAGGTAGCGGTTGGGGGAGGCGAACACGATGCGGATGCGGTTCTCCCCGGAGCGCAGCAGCCGCTTCACGTCAAAGCGCCAGGTCCGGTGCATGTTGTCCGCCCGGCCTGCCTCCTGGCCGTTGACGTACACCGTGGCCAGGGTATCCAGCCCGTGGCAGCACAGCGTCACGTGCTCCCGGGCCAGAAACGCCGCGCTGAGCTGAAAACTGCGGGCATAGGCGTAGTCCCGGTTGAACAGCTCCCGGGCGGCGTATTCGTTTTCCCCCTGGAAGGGGTCGGGGATCAGTTGCTGCTCCAGCAGGTCGCACAGCACCGAGCCCGGCGCCCGGCCGGGGATATCCCGATGGCCCAGGGCCTCCTCCAGCACCCACGGGCCGCACAGGGACAGGGTTTCCACCATGGTTTACAGCCTCCCATTTTCTGGATCGGGGACGGTTGCCTCCGTCACAGGTTTTGCAGGATCAGCGCCGCGCCGGAGATCATCAGCATGCCCATGATGATCCGCGACAGCAGCTCCGGGTTCAGCCGGCGGGACAGGGCCGAGCCGCCCAGAAAGCCCGCCAGCATGCAGGGCAGCAGCTTCAAGGCGTCCGCCAGCACAGGCAGGGTAATCAGCCCCGTGACGCTGTACAGCCCCAGGCGGAACACGTTCTCCGCCACAAACACGAAGCCCAGGTTGGCCCGGTACTCCGCCGGGTCCCTGGCGGTGCGGCTCAGGTAGGCGGCCAGCAGCGCGCCCACGCCGAACAGCCCCGCGGTGACCCCCGAGAGCAGCGCCACCGCGCCCTGGAGCAGGGGCGAGCCCTTCCCGCTGCCCTGCCGCGGCCGCAGCAGCCGCTCCGCACCCAGGCCGATGAGCAGCACGCCGAACACCACCTTCAGCGCGCCCGGGGATGCGCCCTTGAGCAGCAGCGCCCCCGGAACGCATCCCGCCAGCAGCATGCCGCACAGGGGAAGCGTTTTTTTCCAGTCGATGCTCCGCCGCTGCTGCAGCATCATCCACAGGTTGGCGGGGAAGGATAGCAGCAGGTCCAGGGGGGTGATATCCTGGGCGCCGCGCTGAAAGCTCATGATAGCCGTAAGCACCAGCGTATTGGCAAAGCCCGTGAGCCCCTTTACCAGATAAGCCAGGCATACGGCGATATACATCAGCATGGATCGATTACTTCCTTCTTATGCAGGATGGGCGGCCGGGCGGCAGCCAGGAGCGTTTGATGACAGTATAGCATAGATCATAACGAATGTCATGGGTGAAAACGCCGCCGCCCCCCGCCGTGGAAAAAGAAATCCTTTCCTGGCACTTTTTGACGCCTCGGGGTTGTGGTATAATACCCTGGAAAGAACCCACGCAAAGGAGAATGGAGCATGTCCATCAAGTCATATCGCTTCGACGGCAGTAAAACCCTGCGCCTGCGGGAGGAACCCACCGGGGCCGGGGAACATGATAAAGAGAAGGCCGAGCTCAAGGCAAAAACCGCCGAGAACCTGCGCAAGGTTGCGCTGCTGGCCGAAAAGCTCTTCGCTGCCGGCACGGAGGGACTGGTGGTGGCCATACAGGCCCGGGACGCCGCGGGCAAGGACAGCCTGGTGAAGCACGTCTTTTCCGCCCTGAACCCGCAAACCCTGGAGGTGCACGCCTTCAAGGCCCCCAACAAGCAGGAGCTCAGCCACGACTATCTCTGGCGGATCATCCAGGCCCTGCCCCCCAGGGGCAAGGTGGGCATTCTGAACCGCTCCCACTACGAGGATGTGCTGGTGGTGAAGGTGCATCACCTGGAGCGCTCCTACCGCATGGCTCCCCGTTGCCTGGGAGACGATTTCTTCGACAAGCGCTACCGTCAGCTTCGCCACTTTGAAGAATATCTCTACGAAAACAGCTACCGTGTGGTGAAGCTCTTCCTGAACGTTTCCCGGGAGGAGCAGAAAAAGCGCTTCCTGGACCGCATCGAGCGGGAGGACAAGCACTGGAAGCTCTCCACCGCCGACATGAAGGAGCGCTCCCTCTGGGCGGAATACGACGCCGCCTACGAGGACTGCATCAACGCCACCGCCTCCGCGCATGCCCCCTGGTACGTCCTCCCCGCCGATGACAAGTGGTTCACCCGCTATCTGGTCAGCGAGATCCTCCTCTCCTCCCTCTCCGATATGAACCCCGAGTTCCCTCCCCTCTCCGCCTCCGAGCTCGCCCTGGTCCCCAGCGTCAAGGCGGAATTGGAATTGGGAAAGTAATCCCTAAAATTTGCGTTTTGCGGCATGCACAGCCTCAAAGGATGTGCCCCGAAGGGGTCCAGGGGGAAAGGCGGGCATTGCCGCCAGGAAGGTTGCCTTTTCCACCGGAAAAGGCAATCCGCCTACGGCGGACTGGTTGACTGCGCAAGGCGCAGGCAACCAGCCTCGCGGCAGTGCATGCCCGCCTTTCTCAACCGAAA
>DBFBGQ010000026.1:0-24169 GCA_048201975.1 Candidatus Egerieenecus sp.
CAGAGGTCGTCCGAAGTTGTAAGGAATTGATTTTGCAAGCAAAATCAACAACCCGCCCCGGCGGCAAAGCCGCCGGATACGAATGAAAGTCGAAGGGGCTGCGGCCCCTCCGACGCCTCTAGGAAGTTTTTTGACAGTCTGGACCGTTGACCCAAGCAAGTCAACGGTCTATTTTTTGTGCGTTCTTCCGGGCAGGCATGCCAGGATCAGCGGCAGGCAAAGCCTCATGGGCGTTCTGCGTAAACAAACGCCGTATAGTACCGGTCCCGCCAGCCTGTGGGCGAATCCTCCCTTGGGAGGCGCGAGGACAGGGTAATCATCCATCCGCGACTGCCGGTGTTCCTCTCGGTTAGATCCCAGGCGCTGCGAATGGAAGTAATCGTGTAGGGGGCGGTTTCCAGGAGCGTTTGCACCTGGGGATTTTCGGTGTATTCCGTGAGGAAGGCATCCAATGCCTCCTGCCAGTCCAGGCCCTCCGCTGATGTGCGCGTCACGGAGAGTTCCATCAGGGAAGCCTGAAAGAACAGCAAGGTTCCCCGTGCGTCAAAGAGGAAGCGCGCCCCCGGAGCCTGGGCCAGCAGCGCGTCGGAACCGGTGAAGTTGATGGCGCCGCGGTAGCGCGGAAGCTGTACATAGGGAATCAGTACGCTGCCATCGGCGCAAAGCGGCAGCCACACTTCCATGAGCAATTCCTGCCCATAGGCCGCCGCTTCCTCCGGCCGCAGGGTAATGCGAATGCCTTGATCGTTGTTCAGCAGCCATGCGCAGGATAAAGGTTGCGCATCCACCTGCAATCCCACCGCCTGACAAAATGCCAGGCTGGCTGTCAAAGCACTTTCCAGGGCGGCATCCATGGCCTGCTGGGAGGCGGGCAAAAGGGCCGGATAGATCTCGTTTGCGTCCACACACCGCAGGGAGGACGAAGCCATGCCGTTGTCCACGCACAGCTGCGCCGCCAGGGCCTCGCCGTTGTCCGGGAAACAGGCTTCCAGCGCCTGCTCCCACACTGGGCGCTCAAACGCCAGGGATGTGCAACGGATGCTCCCGCCCAGGGCGGGGGCCGCTGTCAGACAGGCGTCCACCGGGAAGGTCCAGCCGTTGACGCTCAATGCGCCGGATACCCGGTCGCCCTCCCGCGTAAGCTCCGCGAAAGCCGCTCCTGCAACAGACAGGAGCATCCAGCAGATGCACAGCGCTGCACAAAGAAGTTTTGTCCTACGCATGGATTGCCGCCTCCTCGCGATAGCAAAATGAATCGGGTGGCGAAACGGGCGCAGAGGCGTTGCTGATCACAATGGCCTTGCAAGGCCTGTTCAATGCGCCCGTCCCCCGAATGCGTCGCCGATGCTTTCAGTAATACAGCTTTCCAAACCAGTTGACGGCGTCCAGCCAGGAGGTGGGCGTCAGCATGCCGCTGGCAAAAGGATAGAAGGCTGCAAACAGGACGGCAACCACCAGGAGATACACACCCCAGACGGCCAGGCTCAAGCGGTCAGCTCGCCTTTGCTTTGGCATTGCCATGCCCGGCGCGGCCCGGCGCGCGGCGACCGCCGCATACCAGTTGCTCAGCTGCTCCAACCCGTAGGCCGTGCACAGAATGATGAACGGCACGCTGGGGAAATAGTGGTAGATATAGGTTCCCCGGGGCACCAGCATCCAGGGCAGGAACTGCGCGCTGAAGGAAATCAGCAGCAGGGCAGGGCGCGCATCCCGCTCGCCCTGGGGCGCCAGGGGAAAAATCTGTTTCCGGTATCCCCGGCACAGCACAGGCAACGCCTGATGCTTGCCCCAGGCGTAAAGCACCGCAAGCAGCGCCGCAAAGCCCGTCCACCACACCGCGTAGTTGCCAAAGGCCCAAATGGCGTAGGCGTAGCCTGCCGGGGGATTGTGATCCATGGCATAGTACATGGGAATTTCCGAAAACGGCCAGCGATACCAGGGCGCATAATAGGGGTGATCCATGCCGCGCCCTGCCTCCCCGTGATAGGAGAGCATGTTCTCCGCCGCTTGTATAATGCGTTCCAGGGTGACGCCGCCGCTGGGAGCAAAGTAGGGAATATAGGAGCACCAGTAAATCACCGCGGGGATCAGTACGAAAAAGATCACGCAGCTGGCCAGGGTGATCCAAAGGCGCTTGTATCCGTTTTCCGCCGCCACTGCGGCCAGGTCGTCCCGCCGGGAGGGCAGCAGGGTTGCCGCCTCACGAACGGCCCGCCATCTCCGCCAGATGCCCAGGAAGAAAACCGCCGCCAGGCCCACCCCCGCAAAGCAGCCCGTCCACTTGCTGGCGACGGCCAGTCCCATACAGAGCCCGGACAGCCCCAACGGAACCAGCGTGCGGCCAAGGCTTTTTCCAAAGAAATCCGCATAGAACCATCGCAGCATAAAGTATACCGCCCAAATGATGAACAGCACCACAAAGCTGTCAATGGTGGCGATGCGCGTCTGGGTCAAATGCATGGTGTCCAGGGCCAGGCACAGGCAGGCGAGTATGGCATACCGCCGCTTGGCAAAGAGCAGCCTGCCCACGAGATACATGCCCGGCAGCATGAGCACGCCGCAGGTGGCTCCCGCAAAGCGCCAGCCGAAGGGCGTCATCCCCAGCGCGGCAATGGCCCAGCTCATCAGCACCTTGCCCAGGGGCGGATGGGTGACCTCATAGGGCTGCATGCCGTGCAAGTGTTCGTACGCCGTGCGGGCATGATAGATCTCGTCAAAATACATGCCGTTGTACCAGCTGGGTTCTCCCACCAGCGTGTCCGGCTCATCCACCAGCGCGGAGGCGTCCCGCCCGGCGGAGTCCGTCACCGTGACCGATAGCGGCGTACCGTCCGCGTCCCGGAAAATGGTTTCCAAGAGCGTAAGCCCGGGGACGGCAGCCGTCAGGCGCACATAGCGCCCGCTGCATGCGCCGGCTCCGCTTACCTCATGCCACTGAAACAGGGAACCGGGTTCCATGGAGCAGGTCACGGGCGTCCCCCAGATTTCCCCGTCCGCGGAGAGCTGCACCGTGAAACTTCTGCTGCTTTGATGGACGCCGCCCATATACAGCATGCGGAAGTCCTCCTGAGGCGCGCCCAGATCAAAAACCACCTGTTCCCCGGCCTGGGTAAAGGTAAAGGAGGTCTGCGGGGATACCGTGGAACCCAAATGATGATACGCCACCAGGGCATACAGCGCCGTAATGCCCAGCATCCAGGCCACATCCTTGCCGCCAACCCGGCGGGAACGCTGGTGATTCGCCCGTTCATCCCCCAGGAAAAGCTCCGCGGATGTATCTTCGGGCTTGCGGCCGCCAAAGCGCGGAATCGCTTCGCCCTTTCGCGCCAGGTCATGGGCAAGCAGCAGCGTGGCCAGAAGCGTGGCCAGCAGCAAGCCATACATTATGGAAGGCACATAGGGCATGGAAGCATCCCTTTGATACAGCGCTTCCGCCGCATCCCCTGCCCCCGCGCCCTGGAAAAACAGGCACACCGCCGCCATCCCCAGGGACAGCAGGGTCAATCCCAGCAGGCTTCTGGCCCGAAAGCAGCTGCCCGCCAGCCCGAGATACATCAGCACCAGCAGCGCCAGCAATCCATGCCGCAGGTCGAAGCGCGCTTCGCCCTGGGAAACGGTCAGGTCCGGTTGATAGAACAGCGCGATCTCGGCGCCTTCGGGAACCGCGGTCACCTTTTTCAGGGACAGATTGGCAAACCAGGCTTCCCCCTGGGATTCCCCGGAATACCCGCCCAGCCGCGCAAACACCGTGAGCGCATGCTGGTCGGGGCCGGTGCGCCCATACAGCTCCACCAGCTGCCATTGCCCCTGGGTGTCATATACGCCGGTGGAGAAGGTATATACATCCGCAATGGAAAGGTTTGCGCCTCTTCCGCCCTCCGCCTGGGCGCGAATCCAGCCGGAAAGGCAGTACAGACTGTCGGGCTCCACCGCCACTTCCTGGGCGAAGCGCGCGTCATTGGGCAAATGGTTGACGATGGAAAGCGCCTGCCGTCCATCCTCCTGCGCCAGGGCAAAGTCCGTATAACCGGCAGAGCGCGTATACGCCTCCGTGTACCAGGCGGAGGGCATGCCGGCTTCCGTCACCTCCGCAAAGCTGCCGTTGGTGAGCAGTTCTTCGCCGGGAGGCGCGGGTTGTCTTGGATAGAGCCAGAGAAAAAGCAGGCACAGCAGAAGCGCCAGGGGAAGCAAAAGCAGCTTTTTGTTCTTTTTCATAAGGCCGTCCTTCCTCTCCAATGAAGCGGGGACGCTTGCCCGCAGTTTGCCAAGACCAGTGTATCCTTTTTTTCTCAATGTGGCCGCATCTGGCGCAAACGGCGGGCTAGCAGGCGTAAATGGCAGGCCCCTGCTGGTCCGGGACGGAAAATGGCACAGGAAAAGGGGCTGTCGCTCGACGTTCGTTTGGCAACAGCCCCTCTGGGCTAGGCCGCGGCTTTCTCGCTTGTGCCACGCAAGCGGGCTACGATCTTCTCCCGCCGTTTTCGCCGTTTCTCCTTCAATGCCAGGCGATCGGCCAGGTCCCTGGCGCCCACGCCGTACACCAGGTACAGAATCAGTCCGCTCACCAGCATGATGAACACCGTGGAGGCGCACCTTCGGCCGGAGGCGTTGACGTTGTAGCCGTCGCGGCCTTCCTCGGCGCACATGTTCTGAATCACCATGGCGTAGGTCTTGCCATAGCTGGAATGGAACGTGGCGGACATGTCATATTCCGTAAACAGGGCGTTGAAGTTCAGGGCGAACACCGCCAGCACGCTGGGCAGCACAATGGGCAGCTTCACCTTGAGGAAGGTGTACAGCCCGCTGGCGCCAAGGTTGCGCGCCGCGTCCTCCAGCTCCTCGTCGATGGCGTAGAACGCCGCCTTGATCATGCGCAAAGCGAATGGCAGCTTCACCACCGTATAGGCCATGACGATGAGGAAGCGCACATTTTCGCGCATGTAGAGGTTGGTATTGAATACATACCATACCTCCTCGGAGTTGAAGAACGTGCGGTAGGAATAGCAGATCAGAATGGTAGGCAGCAGCCAGGGGAACAGCAGGCTGTATTCCAGCACGGTGGAGCGCTTTTTGCCGCGATTTTTGAAAATGTAGTTGACCGCCACCACCACGATGACGCACGCCAGCGCCGCCGCCAGCGCCGAGAGCACGAAGCTCAGCCGGATGCCGCCCACGGTGTCGGAATTGGCGAACAGGCCGGAGATGGCGTCCGTCCGCGTTTTGAGCTTGCCGCGGTTGGTCATGAATTCATAATCCTGCGCCCCAAAGAAGTTGATCAACGTGAAATCACTGAGACTGAGGGTTTTGGAGCGGATGGCAGGATAGTTCTGGAAAGCGAACAGGATGATCATCACCACGGGCGTCATATAGATGATGAACAGCACGTAGGCGTAGATGTGCGCCAGCACGTTGGCCACGGGGTTGGTGATCTTCTGCTTGACCAGCTTGGCCTTGGTTTTGCTCACGCTGAGGTAATGCCCCTTGCGCTCGTAGTTGGACAGCACCGTCAGCAAAATGATGGTGAACATGGCCAGCAAAATGGAAAGCAGCGCCGCGCGCGCCTGCGGAAACGCTTCGTCCGCCACGGACGAGCCCGCCAGGCGCACGATTTCCGGATTGATGGAGTCATAGCCCAGCAGCGTGGGGGCGCTCATGGCGCACAGGCCCGTGATGAATGTCATAACCGTCAGGGAAAACATGGTGGGAATCAGCGTGGGGAACACCACGCGCATGAGCACCTTGAAGGGCTTTGCGCCCATGTTGCGCGCAGCCTCCACGGTGTTGTAGTCGATGCTTCGAATGGCGTTGCGAAGGAACAGCGCGTGGTTGGACGTGCAGGCAAAGGTCATGGTGAACAGGACCGCGTTAAAGCCCGAAAACCAGTTGCGGTCCATACTGGGGAACATATCGTACAGCCAGGTGGTCAAAATGCCGTCCCTGTCGTACAGGAACAGATACCCCGTCACCAGCGCTACGCCGGAGTAGATCAGCGTGGTCATGTAGCCCAGCCGCAGGATCTTCGCGCCCTTGATGTCGAAGTATTCCGTCAAAAGCACAATGCTCACGCCCACGATGTTCACCGTCACCACCAGGCACAGCGCCAGCTTGAGCGAATTCCAGACGTACTTGGGCATGTTGCCCGCGAAGAAAAAGCGGATCACCGCCAGCGGGTCGGTCACGCCGTCGGCGTTTTTCACGGTAAAGATCTGCGTCAGCGTGTTCAGGCACGGCAAAAGCATGAAGCCAAAAAACAGATACACGAAAAACGCGATGCCAAACGTTTTGGCCAGCAGGTTGGGCTTGAACCATGAGGAAGCCTTGGTATGCATGCGGCGGCCCCCTTTAGTTTGCGCCGGGCGCGGCGTCGTAGCTCATCACATCCACGGGATGGATGCCCACGGTCACCTTTTCACCCGACTCATAGATGTTGATGCCATCGTTTTTCTCAATGGCCTTGATGGTCTGGCTGCCCACGTGAATGTAATACTTGATGTACAGGCCGTAGTATTCGCGGCTTTCAATCACGCCGTCCAGCCGCAGCTCGTTTTCGTCCGCGGGGCGGTTGACGCGGATGCGCTCCAGCCGCACGAAATGATGCTGCCCGGGGTTCAGCTTCATGGCGGCCGCCACCTCGCCCTCCAGGCGGTTGATATCGCCGATGAAGTTGCACACGAATTCCGTCTTGGAATGATTGTACACCTCGTTGGGCGTACCGATCTGCTCGATGAAGCCCTTGTTGAACACGGCGATGCGGTCCGACAGGGTGAGCGCCTCCTCCTGGTCATGGGTCACGTAGATGGTGGTGATGCCAAAGTCGCGCTGCATCTTTTTCAGCTCGTTGCGCAGCTGCACGCGCAGCTTTGCGTCCAGGTTGCTCAGGGGCTCGTCCATGCAGATGATGGCGGGGCCCGTAACCAGCGCGCGGGCGATGGCCACACGCTGCTGCTGGCCGCCGGAAAGCTGGCTGACCGCCTTTTCCAGCTGCTCGTCGGACAGGTCCACCTTGCGGGCAATGGCGCGCACCTTGTCGTCGATTTCCTGCTTTTTGAGCTTTTGCACCTTCAGGCCGAAGGCGATGTTGTTGTAGACCGTCATGGAGGGGAACAGCGCGTAGCTCTGGAACACGATGCCGATGTTGCGCTTTTCAATGGGCACATGGGTAATATCCACGCCCTTGACGTTGACCGTGCCAGAAACCGGCTCAATAAAACCGGTGATGGTGCGCAGCGTAGTGGTCTTGCCGCAGCCCGACGGCCCCAGAAAGGTGAAAAACTCCCCTTCGCGCACCTCTACGTTGATATTGTGCAGCGCCTCAAAATCACCGAACTTGACCACAATGTCCTTCAGTTCGATCATGTGGCCGACAGCCCCCTTTATGCTCTTTGAGAATATGGATATGGCGAGCCCGATAGCTTCAGGCCCGCCACATCGCTCTTATGGAAGAAGATGCTTTTTCCGGCTCACGCCGTCCCAAAGCGTCATTCGCCGGCAGTCTGCGTCAGCACGGACCAATCCAGGTTATCCCAGTCGGGCTCAGTGGGCGCCGCGCTGTTGTCGGCCCAGTAGAAGCCCAGGTTGGTCATGATGTTGGTCCACTCGCTGGAATGCGCGCCCACATACTCGGCGTAGGTCATGTCGGCGCCTTCCACGGTCGCCAGCGCGAAGTTCTTCAGCGTGTAGATCGCGGGGGTCTCGTCATAGATCTCGGCCACGGCGGCGCTGTTGCAGGGGAAGGAGTCGAACTCGTCGGCCCATTCAGCCTGCGTATCGGCGGAGCCGAACCACTCGGCAAAGGCTACCACAGCCTCGGTTTCCTCGGCGGTGCGGCCCTCGCGGTCCAGGATGCCCAGGTACTCGGCGATGTAGTAGGTGCCGTCGGCGATGTCCACCAGCGCCCAGTTTTCCGGCTCCAGGGTGCCCAGCAGGGGATGCTCGGAGCTGTCCGCCGCGCTGTCCACGTTGCCGTACAGGGAGCTGGAGTAGAAGGTCGACACCTGCACCTCGCCGCGGTTCAGGGGATCAAAGCCGTAGCTGTCGCCGGTATAGATGCCGTTGGCGCAGTAGTTCCACAGGGTCTTCCAGCCTTCCACGGAGATGCCGCCCGCGGGGGACTCGGGATCGGTGAAGGGGAAGAGCATGGCGCTGTTGATGTTGGAGTTGGTGGTGCCGCCCACCTTGCCCTGACGGTACCAGGTGTAGCCGCAGTCCACGATGTCCGCCCAGTGCTCAAAGCTGAGGGTTTCACCGTTGGTGCCCAGCTCGTCGGTGCGGTAGAGCATCAGCACGTTCTGGATGACCAGGCCGTAGGCTTTGCCGTCATACTTGTACTCGCCCACTTCTTCGGCCCAGGTGGGGGTCCAGTCCATCACCTTGAGGTTCTCATAGGTGCCGTTGACCAGCTGGGACCAGCGGGTTTCGTTCAGGCCGAAGATGATGTCGCCGTCCTTGTTTTCGTTGGCGGCCTGGATGGCGGCGGTGTCGCCGGAGATAACGCTGTTGTCATCCATGGAGATGGTGAAGCCTGCTTCCTTGGCGGCGTTTTCCAGCCAGGTGGCACGCTCGGTGGAGTTGGAGTTGGAATAGATGCGGATGGTGTAACCGCTGTAATCCTTCCCCTCGGCGCTGGCAAAGGTGCATACGCTAAGCGCCATCATCAGTGCAAGAACGACAGCAAAGGCCTTTTTCATACTTGGAAATCCTCCTTTTTTTGTTTCACGTTTCCATTGGGAAGGGCCCGATCCGTTTTTTTTATTATATCACAGTCTTTATGCTTCTGTAAACCGCTGACAGGAATTTTCGCATGCGCGGGAGATGGCGCTATTCAAAGTGTAAGCGGCTTGCCCAGGGACGTTCCCCAGCCAGGGCGGCAGACCTTGCCCGGTGGCGGTCATGCGTCCACCGTGCGCAAAAGAAGATAAAAATCCGTCCAAAGGATACCGGTTTCCGTATGCTCATCCACCCATATCCGTCCATGATGCAGCGTAATAATACTCCGGCACAGGGACAAGCCCAATCCCCAGTTCTGCTGGGTATTTTTTCCGAAAAGGCGCGGGCGGTTTCATTCACCAGCAGGGAGAGGTCCAAAGGTTGCGAGGTAATTTTTCGTTCGCGTATATTGTTGTAAACGGAAGTGAGATGCTCGTAGATCTTTTCATTGTGGGTGATGAGCTGCTCGATGCTGGGCTGCAACTCGGGCGTCAGCTGCCGCTGGAGCAGCCTCAGCTCCGCTTGCTGGGACAGTATCTCATTTTTCAAATAATGACAGAAGGTCCGCGATACGATCTCACTGGCGTTGACCTTGTGGCGGAATTGCACGTTGGCGTAAAACTGATTGGAGGTACGCCACAGATGAAACAGACTGGTGATGAAAAAAGCCAGCACCATCAGCGAGGAAATCGCGGGCATAAACGCATGAAAGGATGTGGGCTTATCCACAGGCAGAGAATCGAAGCGGACATACCGCGCAATCCTGGACATCCACATGGGAACAGTGGGAAGCCAGTTGTATAAATAGAGATAAACAGCCGACAGCCCGGAAAGAAGGAACATGAGCATAATATATCGAATGCGCAGGGAACGCGGCGTTAAAACGCACGAAACCAGCATAATCAGGAAGGCCGCGACGATTGCGATCCGGTCCAGCCACCGGAAGCATAGGGTGCTGATTTGATAGAAGCGCTGAAAAAAGAAAATGTTCGCAAAGGGTCCGATACCTTTCATGTAAAACCAATACACGATTTTGCAATCAAAGAGCAGAACTTGCAGGGCAAATACTGCGCACAGCAGGCGCGCAATCCGCTTGCGCTGCTTGCGCAGGAAAAGATTCCCCAAGTGCAGCGCGTACATCATGGCCGCCCAGGGAAAAAGCGCAGCGCTCAGGTTGAGAATTTGCAGTACCGCGGCTTTGGAAATCGGAAGCTGCTCCAACCGCAAGCGCGTGGCCGTATCCACGTTAAAGAACGACATCACCAGATTATAGCCGTTATAATCTTTGGTCATATAGATCAAAACGCTGCATGTGGTGCCGATGAAGCCGACACAAACGCCCAAGATGGCAAGCAAGGAATAAACGCGCGAACGTAACTGCAACTCTGCTCCCTCCCTTTCCATGCGTACCGGCTTTTCTTATCATAAAGCAAGAACGAGCATGCGGCAACTGGCAAAAGGTTGATTTTTTCTCAACCCATGGAGAGCAACTGTGAGATATGGTCAAAAAAGTTCCGCCTTGGCAATGGTGGAAAACACCGATATACTGAATCTATCACGAACCGAAAAGTGCGTGAAAAGCAAGAAGGAGGTTTCCCAATGTCCATGCGGAAGGTATGCTCGGTTTTCCTGGCGCTGGCTCTGGTATTGGTACCCATGATGGCCGGTGTTGCGGAAACGGAAGAGAAGGTTATCCTGAATTACTATGGTTGGACCGATGAGGAAAGCTACATGACCGCTCTGATTGAGCAGTTCAATGCGGCCAACCCTGATATCGAGGTGGTTCCCAGCTTTGTCAATCACGAGGACCACAATCAGAAGTGCGTGGTTATGGTTTCCGGCAACGCTGAGAATTTCGACCTGGTGAGCTGCGACAGCGTTGGGTTTGTGGTGAATCTTGCAACGTTGGGCGGTCTTATGCCCCTAAAGGAGAGCATTGAGGCGGCGGGCATGGACCTGAGCGTTTACGGCCCCATCATCAGCGAGACCATGCTGGATGGCGAATACTATGGCCTGCCCTATCGCAGCACCCTGTACTCCCTGTACTACAACAAGGATCTGTTTGACAAGAAGGGCATTGCGTATCCCACCAAGATCACCTGGGACGAGTACCTGGATCTGGCCCGTCAGCTGACCTATGAAGAAGACGGCACCCAGTACTGGGGCGGTTTCATGGCGGATTGGCTGAGCTCTCCCCTCTCTGTGTATCAGCGGGGCTCCAACCTGCTGGGCGATGATCTGACCCCTGTGACCGAGTGGATGGATATCCTGAACACGGCCATCAACGTGGACAAGAGCCACATGAGCTTTGAGCAGCAGAAGGCAGAAAGCATTGACTGGCTGAAGTTCTTCTGCACCGGCACCACGGGTATGCTGATCAACGGCGAATGGACCATTTCCATGATGAAGGATTACGTTGCCCAGGGCATGGATGTGCCGAACTGGGACGTGACGTACCTGCCCGCCTTTGACACCACTGGCGATATGGTCAGCCCCGGCGGTCTGAGCACGTTTATCGCCGTTGGCAAGAACACCAAGCATCCGGAGGAAGCGTTCCGTTTCGCGCAGTTCGTCGCCAGCGAGGAAGCCGCGGTTTACCTGGCTGCCCAGGGCGTGCTGCCGGCGTATTCCAGCGATGCCGTGAAGGAATCCTTTGCCGAGGCTTGCGGTGTGGCTGGCGCTTCCACACTGCTGGATACCACCATTGCCCTGGAGAGCCCCAATGTGGCCGGCTATACCGAGGTTGCTGCTGTGTTCCAGGAAGAGAAGGAAATGTACCTGACCCAGCAGGAGACCATTGAGGAATTCACCGCCAACATGACCGATCGTCGCGAGGAGATCCTTTCCAGTTACGAATAAGGTTCATGCGCTTTACCGTGGGTGAGTGACCTGCCGTCGGGCGGGCTGGATAAGCCTGCCCGACGGTTTGCCTATTACCGTCAAGGAGAGATGAGAGCATGAAACGACTTTCCTACCACCGGAAAGAAAAGATGCAGGGGTTGCTGTTCATTCTGCCAGCGCTGCTGCTTTTTCTTGTGTTCATGGCTTATCCCATGATTTATGGGTTGCTTTTAAGCTTTACCAGCAACCGGAACGCTGGCGCCGCGCTGAACTTCAATGGGCTAAGCAATTATATTCGCCTCTTTACCAAAGACAGCTATTTCCGTGTTTCCCTGGTAAACAATCTGATTTACGCCATTGGCTTTACGCCGGGAGTGCTGATTGTTGCGCTGCTGGTTGCGCTGCTGTTGAATTCCAAAATTCGTGGGGCTCGTCTCTTGCGCACGGTTTGTTTTCTGCCTTACCTCACTTCCATGGTGGCTGTTGCTACGGTGTGGAATATTCTTCTTGCTCCCAACGGCCCCATCAACAGCATTTTGCAATTCCTTGGCATATCCAATCCGCCCGGGTGGCTGATGGATAAGGACTGGGCGCTGCCCTCGGTAATCATGGTGGCTGTCTGGAAAAATTTTGGTTATTATATGATTATTTTGCTTGCAGGTTTACAGAGCATTCCGACGTATTTATACGAGTCGGCACGCATTGACGGCGCGGATTCCATGCAATCCTTCCGCTACATCACCGTACCCATGCTCTCGCCGACTATCTTTTTATGTTTAATAACCATTGTCATTGCTGCCTTCCAGGAATTTGATATCATTAAAATCATGACCGAGGGTGGGCCCGGCCGCGCAACCAATGTGCTTGTGTTCCGCATTTATACCGAGGGCTTTGTGAATGTGAAGATGGGCTACGCCTCAGCCATCGCCTATGTGCTCTTTGCCATTATTATGCTTATTACGCTGTTCCAGTTCTGGATGCAGAAAAAATGGGTGAACTATGATTAAGAAAGGAGGGACCCGGTGTATGAGACGTTCAGCCAAGGCGGCGGCGTTTATCGTTTTATTTGCGCTGCTGCTGTTCGTGATGATTTTCCCATTCTTTTATATGATCACATCATCGTTCAAGCATGATGCGGATGTTTTTACCAAATCGGTCTTCTACATTCCGATCCCTCCGGTGGTCAACAACTATGTGCGCGTTTGGACAGAGATCGACTTTTTGCAGTATTATCTGAACACCATTAAAATCACCCTGCTGGCCACGGCGGCGCAGCTGTTTGTGTCCGCGCTTGCGGCCTATGCCTTTGCAAAGATGCAGGTGCCCGGGAAAAACTTCTTTTTCAGCATGTTTATCGGCACGATGATGATCCCCTGGACGGCCATCATGATTCCGCAGTTTGTGGTGGTCACACAAATGGGCCTGTTCGATACCCACGCCGCGCTGATTCTGCTGCAATGCTTCAGCGCCTTCGGCATATTCTTGCTGCGTCAGTTTTTCATGGGCATACCCAAGGAGCTGAGCGAGGCCGCCACCATCGACGGTTGCGGACACTTCCGCATTTTCTGGCAAATCATACTGCCCCTGTCCAAGTCGGCGGTATCTGCGCTGGTGATTTTCTCCTTTATCAAGGTGTGGAACGACTACATGGCGCCATTGATTTATCTGCAAACCCCGACCAAGCGTACGGTGCAGCTGGGGTTGAGCCTGTTCCGTTCACAGTATTCCATGGAGTATGGGCTGGTTATGGCGGGAACGGTATGCGCCTTGATTCCCATGATCGTGCTTTATCTATGCGCTGAGAAACAGATTACCCAAGGAATCGCCTTCTCCGGCATGAAAAACTAACGTTCCTGCTGCATGCGCAGGAAGAAAGGACAAAATTTATGGCCAATGTAACTTGTGACTGCCATCAGCTGAAGGTGAACGGCGAACCGGTCACTTTGCTCTGCGCGTCGCTCTTTTACTTCCGCTTGCCCCAGGAATGCTGGGAGGAGCGCATGGAGCAGCTGCGGATGTGCGGCTATCATTGCATCGACGTCTACATTCCCTGGAATTTTCACGAATCCCGCCCGGGGGAATGGCGCTTTACCGGCATGTATGACGTGGAAGCGTTCCTGACCATGGCGCATCATCACGGGCTGTATGTCATTGCGCGTCCGGGCCCCTATATTTGCTCGGAATGGGATGGCGGCGCCTTGCCGGCATGGCTGTACACGCAGCAGCTGGATTTGCGGCAGAACGATTCGGCCTACCTGGCGGAGCTGGACCGGTGGCTGCAAAAAATATTGCCCATGCTGGCAAAGCATGAGGCGGGCCGCGGCGGCAGCATTGTTGCCGTTCAGCTGGAAAATGAGCTGGACTTCTTCGCCTGCCGTGATCCGAAGGGATACATGGAGCACCTGGCGCAGACCGCGCGCCAGTGCGGCATAACCGTACCGCTCACCGCCTGCGCCGGTCAGTGCGACATCCAGGGGGCGTCCGGCGGCGCAGGGGACATCCATGTAACCTTCAACGCCTACGCCAGCGCCCTGTACCGCCGCATGGAGGATCAGCTGACGCACATGCGCCACATGGCCGCGCTGTCCAACACACCCCTGATGATTACGGAAACGGACCGTGAGCATGGCAAACTCAAACGGGAATTGGCATGCTGCGCCCGGTTGATTGCGCCCTATAACCAGGTGGGCGGCACGGACATGGACATGACCAACAGCGTGGGCAACTGGGGAAGCGACTTGCAGCGTCCGCTTTCCGTCATGGCGACGGACTACGATTTTGTCTCCATGATTACCGCTGACGGACGGCTGCGCGCCGAAGCGGCACAGGGCCGGCTCATGGGCTGCATGATTGCTTCCTTGGGCAGCCAGCTGGCGCAAAGCGAACCCTGCCAGGCGCCTGACTGCTTCCAGGCGGACTTTCCCACCCCGCTTACCCAGAACGCCCAGGGGCAGGAACTGCCGGTTTACCCCACCCTCAAGCTGCCCACGGGCTCTGTGGTGGGCGCCTCCAACCTTGGCGAACAGGCGGGAACGTTGCGCTTTGCCACCCCGGCCGGCGAGGCGTGCCAGGTGGCTGTGCTGCCCGGGGAAACCGTGCTGCTTCCCTGGCAGCTGCATTTGCAGCCCTGGGGCTGGGACGGAACCCTGGTGTGCAGCGAAGCGGAATGGTGCGGCCACACCGTGGAAGCAGGCAAACTGCGCCTGACGCTGGTGGGCGCCGAAGCAGCCCGCGCCTGGTTCCAGGGCAAGCATGGCCTGGTGCAGGTCCAGGGACGCCATTGGCAGGACGTGGATGACGGCTTGTGCGTGCGCATTCTTCCTGTGGAGGAGGCCGTTTCCGCCTGCCCCAATCTCCCACCGCTGACGCAGCAGATCCCGTCGGTCATCGCAGTGGAAGAGGTGCGCACTGTCTGCCGCCATACTTGCCATGTTGCGGATATGGCTGTGCCGCTGGGGGATTCCCTTTGCCCCATGGAGCACAAGCAGCAATATCGCGGCGACGTGCTCTACCGCTTTTCCGCGGCACACGACGCGCCGCTGTTGCTGGAAAAGGCCGCGGACCTGGTGTGGGCCACCCACGGCGAAAGGACGCAAGCCTATTATTCCGACGGTGGCAACCTGCTGCTGGACGGCGGGCAGGGAACCTGGGAGGTGCGCGTCCAGTCCTGGGGCCACGCAAACTTTGACGATGTCCGGCAGCCGGCGCTGAAAATGGGCAGCGGAAAAGGCCTGTCCGGGGTGGTGCAAATCTTGTCCTGCCAGGATATCTCGGATCTATGGAAAATATACCCCCAGGCCAAGTATCAGGCGCAGCAGAATGCGGCGCTTCGCCAGAGCGACGCCATTCTGGCCACGACCATCAATTCCTGGAGCTTTCCTGCGTCCCCCATGCATGCGGACTATGTGCGCCGGATCCATTTCCCCGAAAATTGCCAGCGGTTTTTCCTGTATATCCAGGGAGAAGGCAGCCAGGTGGCGGTGTATCTCAATGACCAGTATGCGGGAGAGCGTCAGGCCAATGATCCCTGGGTGGACATCACCGCCATGGCGGTTGCCGGAAAGGGCGCGGAACTCCGCCTGGCCACCACCAAACGCTTCAGCCACACTTCCTTGGGCGCCATCAGGCTATACGGCGGCGTGCCCATTGCGCAGCCGCAAATGGCAGGCATACCGGTGGAGGCATGGCAGCGGTTCCAGCCGCAGCCTGACGGGCAGGCGGCGACGCTGCCCATTTCCCTCCAGCCTGGCGAGGAATGCATGCTCACGGATCTTGTGCCGGAACCGGGGCGCAAGGATCGGATGCTGGTTGTGGAAGGAACGGGTATCGAGGCCACCCTGCTGGCTCATGGCCATGTGGCCGGGCGCGTATTGCGCGCTGCGCCCGGGTATCCTGAAATAACCGGTGGCAGCAGCCGCCGCATCTATCTGCCGGCAGGCTGGCAGAAGGATGCGCGGTTGCATTTGACAGGCATTGGCGAAGGCGGAGCGCTAACAGGAATCTTCTGGGAGAGCGTTCAGGCGTAAACCGATCCGGGAAAGGAGAAGAAGTTTTGAAAATCCGTGTACTGATTGCCGAGGATAACGAGTCGATTCGGAAATGGTATCAGGTATCTTTGCAAGAGGTTGAGGATATTGAGCTTCTTCCCATGGCGGCCAATGGTTACGAAGCCATTTCGCTGGCAGCCAGGCACCATCCCGACGTGGTCATCCTGGACATTGAGATGGAATGCAAGGATGCCGGCATCATGGCGGGCTACCAAATCCTCGCCATGCACCCGGAAACAAAGATCATTATGCTCACAGTCCATGAGGATGATGAAGCCATCTTCCGTTGCTATGAGATGGGCGCGGTGGACTACCTGTTCAAAAATGCCAGCACAGAAAAGATGCTTAGCGCCATTCGGGATGCGTATCACAGCACCTCCCCCATTCGGGAAGAGATTGCCCAACGCATGCGGGCGGAATTTCGCCGCCTGAAGCAGAGCGAGCACACGCTGTTGAATACCATGCAGATGGTGCAACAGCTTTCCCACACGGAGCGAAGCATCGTCATCATGCTGGCCTCGGGGCTGAGGCGCAGCGAAATCTGCCGCAGGCGCGTAATTGAAATGAGCACGCTCAAGACGCATATCCGCAGCATTTTGCAGAAATTTCAGTTGAAAAGCACAAGACAGCTGGTGGAACTGATCAAGTCGCAAAACCTTTTGTCCTTCCTGGAGATGTGCGAGAAGGAAGAAAAAATACGCAGAGAGGAATGAGCAGTCTGCCGCGTCCAGAGCGCCCGGCCATTTTCAAGAGCAGGCTATCGGCATTCGCCGCCATACCTGAACTGTGCGCGTCCAGCGGGCAAAAGCATACCAGGCGGCAAATTCTTCGCCGCAGATGATTCGGGGGCTGTTTCCGGAAGGAAGCAGCCCCTCAGCGTGTCGAAAAAGCGGGCAAACCCACTTTCTGAGCGTTAACAAAGTATTTGATTCCGAAATTCTTGCATTTTTCACTTTGCATGCTTGCAAGTACGGGGATTTCGCGCCTGCAAGCATCGCATCATGCGACAAAATGATTGGGCGACAACCTATCGCAACAAACAACGGCTCCTTCCGCACCCGCATGGGCACGGAAGGAGCCGCTTGTCTATTCAGGATGCCACAGGGGAGAATCAGCCCTTTGCCGCAGCCGCGCCGGCCTCCATGGCCTGGCGGTTGATGGGCAGCAGGTGCTCCTTCTTGGGGCCGAAGGTGGCCTTGAGGGCCTCCATGGCGCTGTCGATGGTCACCACGCCGGTGCGCTCGATAATGGCGCCCAGCATGACCATGTTGGCGGTGCGGCTGTTGCCCAGCTGCTCGGCAATGTCGTTGCAGGGCACGGGCACCACGGTCACATCCGTGCGGACGGGAGGCTCGTCAATCAGGGAGGAGTTGTACAGCAGCAGACCGCCCTTCTCCATGGCGGGCTCAAACTTTTTCAGGCTGGGCTTGTTCATCAGCACGGCAATGGGCGGCTCGGTAACCAGGGGGCTGCCGATGGGTTCGTCGCTGATGACCACGGCGCAGTTGGCTTCGCCGCCGCGCATCTCCGGGCCGTAGGAGGGCATCCAGCTCACGTTCATGCCGTCGTGCATGGCGGCCTTTGCCAGCAGCTGCCCGATGAGCAGCACGCCCTGGCCGCCGAAGCCTGCCACAAGGAACTGCGCTTCCATGTCACTCCACCTCCTTTTTCACGCCCAGGGGATACTGGGGAATCATCTTTTCCTGAAGCCACTTCAGGGCCTCTTGCGGGGTCATGCCCCAGTTGGTGGGGCAGGTGGAGAGCACCTCCACCAGGGTGAAGCCCTTGCCCGCCATCTGCATTTCAAAGGCCTTCTTGATGCACTTCTTGGCCTCCAGGATGTGCTTCACATCGTGGACGGATACCCGGGCGATGTAGGCCGGGCCGTCCAGGGTGGCCAGCATTTCGCTCATGCGGATGGGATAGCCGCACAGGGCGGGGTCCCGGCCGTAGGGGCTGGTGGTGGTCACCTGGCCGGGCAGTGTGGTGGGAGCCATCTGACCGCCGGTCATGCCGTAAATGGCGTTGTTGACGAAAATGGCGGTGATCTTCTCCCCGCGGGTGGCGGCGTGGGTGATCTCCGCCGCGCCGATGGAGGCCAGGTCGCCGTCGCCCTGGTAGGTGAACACCAGGTTATTGGGGCGGACCCGCTTGCAGCCGGTGGCCACCGCCGGGGCGCGGCCATGGGCGGCTTCCATCATGTCGCAGTTGAAGTAATCATAGGCGAACACCGCGCAGCCCACGGGAGCGATGCCGATGGCCTTGTCCTGCAGGCCCAGCTCGTCGATGGCCTCGGCCACCAGGCGGTGAATAATGCCGTGGGTGCAGCCGGGGCAGTAGTGAAGGGGCTTGTCGGTGAGCATTTTGGTTTTTTCGTATACGATGGCCATATCAGTTCCCCTCCTTTGCCAGCTGCTCCACCTGCTCCACAATCTCGCGGACGGTGGGCACAATGCCGCCGGTGCGGCCGAAGAAATGCACGGGCTTGGCGCCGTTCACCGCCAGGCGCACGTCGTCCACCATCTGGCCCATGGACATCTCCACGGTGAGGAAGGACTTGGCGTGGGCCGCGGCGGCCTGGATGGGCGCGCTGGGGAAGGGCCACAGGGTGATGGGCCGGATCAGCCCCGCCTTGATCCCCTTCTCCCGGAGCTTGCGCATGGCGGAGCGGGCAATGCGGGCGGTGGTGCCATAGGCGACCAGCACATAGTCCGCATCCTCGGTGAGCTCCTCCTGCCAGCGGCACTCGTTCTGCTCCATCACCGCATACTTGGCGTAGAGCTTGTTCACATGCTTTTCCAGGGCGCTGGGGTCAATGTACAGGCTGTTGATAATGGCCCGCTCCCGGCCGCAGCCGGGCTTCCAGCCGGTGGCCGCCCAGGTCTTTTCCGGCAGGGTGGGGTCGGGCTGATAGTCGGGCATTTCCACCGGCTCCATCATCTGGCCAATGAGGCCGTCGCCCATGATGAGCACCGGGTTGCGGTACTTGTCCGCCAGGTCGAAGGCCTGCTGGGTCAGCTCCACCGCCTCCTGCACGGAGGAAGGCGCCAGCACCAGCATGCGATAGTCGCCATGCCCGCCGCCGCGGGTGGACTGATAGTAGTCGCTCTGGGCGGGCTGAATGGAGCCCAGGCCGGGGCCGCCGCGCACCATGTTCACAATGACGCAGGGCAGCTCCGCGCCCACGATATAGCTGATGCCCTCCTGCTTCAGGGAAATTCCCGGGGAGGAGGAGCTGGTCATGCAGCGCCCGCCGGCCCCCGCCGCGCCATAGATCATGTTGATGGCCGCGACTTCGCTCTCCGCCTGCAGGAAGCATCCGCCCTCCAGCTTGGGCAGGCGCTTGGACATATATTCGGGAATCTGGTTCTGGGGGGTAATGGGGTAGCCGAAGAAAAAGCGGCATCCGGCCTGGATGGCCGCCTCAGCAATCGCCTCGTTCCCCTTCATGAGCATTTTTTGACCCATGGGGCAGTCCTCCTTACTTTTCTACCGTAATGACCGCGTCCGGGCACATCCGTGCGCAAAACGCGCAGCCGATGCACTTCTCCTGCTCCTCAATGGCAATGGGATGATAGCCCCGGGCGTTAATATGCTTGCTAAGGGCAAGCAGACCCTTGGGGCACACGTCCGCGCACAGGCCGCAGCCCTTGCACAGATCCTTGACAATGGTCAGCTTCGCCATTCCGCCGCCTCCTCGTGTTGTGGGTATAAAGTGAATTATAACGGCTTTCGGGGAAAAAAGTCAATCCTCCATACAAAGAAGATACATTGTCCGCCGGTGGAAAAAAATCTCAAAATGCCGTGAATTTGGGCTTGCAATTTTCGCCGCGCTGTGGTAATATATCTCCGTTGTCACGCGATATGCTGATGTAGCTCAGTAGGTAGAGCGCATCCTTGGTAAGGATGAGGTCACCGGTTCAAATCCGGTCATCAGCTCCAGACGATCGCCCTTGCGGTTTTTTGCAGGGGCGATTTTCTTTGCATTTCAAAAGGTTCGATGGATCATTGACGTTCTTTTTTGAATCCGCCTTGGGAATATGTCCTGCCTGACAGGCAGAGGTTGCACAGGAGCAATCCTTCATTCGGGCGAAGTTCCGCTGCGTGCTTCCGGGCGATACCGATGGCGTCAGCCACCGTCTGGGCGTTGTTGCCCGCATACCCGCTTCTATTGTACCTTATTTCTTTCCTCTTTTTTATAACAAAAAGGCCGCCTTGTGGGCACTCTCCGTAAGGAATGTACCCAAAGGGGCTTTTGCATCAATGGTTTAATGGCTGGTGGTTTTTTGCTCGATAAGCTGGGATTTTCATAACGAAAACAATTCCTTAATAATGATATTCGCGCATTCAGAGGGACTGTACAAACTTGTATCTACTCTCAAACGATACTTTATGTTTTTTGCCATTAATTCATACTGTTCATCCGACTGGCTTTCATATCGATCTCCACGAATAATATTTCTCTTTCTACATATATCCAGAGGACAATATACTTCAACCAAATCAAGCGGATTATCCCTGAGTATTTCTAACAACCGCTGATAATGAGGAGATATTTCATCTCTTTCCACTAATATACCATCAATAAGAACATTTTTACCCATATCTGAATAGAGTTTCGCAGTATGGTACATCATAATAATTACTTCGCTAAGATACTTCCAATAGTTTTCACGCAAATATTTCTCCCCGACCATCTCTTGAAACAAGTCATTGGCAACAACATAAAAGAATATGTCATCACGCTCTTGAAGAGCTTCGACGATAGATGTTTTCCCCGCGCTTGTCACTCCGTTCAAAAAAAGAATACGACCTTTCTCCACGCTATCCCCTCACATAATCTCAGCTTGTCTCTTGGGTATGGAACAATTATACCACGAGCTTGTAAAAGAACAATTGCATAGGTATAAAAAAGAAGCCCATCTGCACGCCTATCTGTTGGGTATGGATGCGGAAGGGTTGCCGCAATTGCATTTCCTGTTCCAAATCCCGGAATAACGTAGAATGGAAGAAGTCCGCCATGGTAATCCCCAGACCATCGCAGGGTTTCTTCACCGTAGAAACCGTGGCGCTGCGAGTTCGTCCGCTGATGATGTTGTTGAGGGTGGATGCAGTCACATCGCTCATGCTGCAGCGTCTATGGATGGAAATGTCACGCTCCCGGCGCAGTTCCAATAGGCGTTCCTGGGTATGGTGGCGCTGCACGCCTTTTTCCGCACGCATTCCCTGCTGGGATATTGACAAAAAAGCTACAACATGCTATGCTTGACTAGACGGTCGACTACAAGACAACCGTCTAGTTTATCAGAAGGAGATATGTACCATGAAAAGGCTTGTAGCAGGATTCCTGGCCGTGCTGATGGTGCTTGTGGGCTGCGTGGCCGCAGGCGCGGAGGGCATGACGCCCGGCACATACGCGGCGGAGGCCGAGGGCTTCCATGGAGCGATCAAGCTGGAAGTAACGGTGGACGCGGAAGCGATCACCAGCATTGAAGTGGTGGAGCACAGCGAGACGGCCGGCATCGGCGAGGCTGCGCTGCCTGTGCTGGTGGAATCGGTGCTGGAGCACCAGACCACGGGTGTGGACTCGGTTGCCGGCGCGACGGTGACGTCGGATGCGTTCAAGGCGGCCCTGACCGACGCGCTGACCCAGGCCGGCGCGGATATGGAGAAGATGAGCCAGCCTGTTGAGGCGGGCGAGCTGGAGGCCGTGACCCTGGAGGCCGACGTGGTGGTCGTGGGCGCGGGCGCCGCGGGCCTGAGCTCCGGCTTGAAGGCCGTGCAGGACGGAAAGAGCGTCATCATTCTGGAAAAGATGGGCGTGGTTGGCGGCGCCAGCGCCATGGCCGGTTCGGGCACGATGGCCACCGGCTCCACCTGGCAGAAGGAGGACGGCTACGAGGATTCTCCCGAGCAGCTGGTGGAGGATATGATGGAAAACGGCCACAACAAGAACGACCGGGCGACGGTTGAGCTCTTTGCCAACACCATCGGCGAGGCGTTTGACTGGCTGGTGGCCGAGGACGGCGCCGCCGTGCCCTATCAGCGCAGCGGCGAGCCCAGCCGCTCCTACTCCGGCGTAGGCCGGGGCGCGGGCGTGTGCCAGAACCTGTGCGATAAGTTCCTGGCCGAAGGCGGCACCCTGCTGCTCAATACCCCGGCGACGGCGCTGATCATCCATGACGGCGCGGTGACCGGCGTGACGGCCCAGGGCGAGGGCAAGGCCTACACCATCAACGCCAAGGCCGTGGTTTTGGCCACCGGCGGCTACGGCGCCAACGACGAACTGGTGCCCGAGGAGTACAAGGCGTTTGTCTACGCGGGCCATGCGGGCGCGGAGGGCGATGCCATCGCCATGGTGGAGCCCCTGGACGCGGACCTGATCAACATGGAGCTTATCAACACCCAGCCCAACTCCATGATCCTGCCCAGCGGCCTGGGCCAGTACTGCAACCCCGGCGTGTCCGGCGCCTATGCGGCGGGCGGATTCATGGTCAACCAGGATGGCGAGCGGTTCTTCAACGAGCAGGCCAACGCCTGGGATCTTATGCAGGCCATGAAGGAAAATGACGCTCAGTACCTCATCATGGACCAGGCGGCGTTTGACGGCTTCAACGCGGGCATGACCGGCTCCAACATCTACTCCATGGAGGACGTGGAAGCCTGGACCGCCGACGACTATGAGGGCCAGCCTGTGATGAAGGCTGCCGCGACCCTGGAGGAGCTGGCCGGCAAGCTGGGCATCTCCGCAGACGCGCTGACTGCCTCCGCGCAGGCCTTCAACGAGGCCGCCGCTTCCGGCAGCGCCGATGCGTTCGGCCGCACGCCGGCCGCCGCGCAGAGCGAGGAAGGCCCCTACTATGCCCTGGAGATGCACATCCGCTACTATGCGTCCCTGGGCGGCCTGCACATCAACGACGGCATGCAAGTGCTCAACACCCAGCAGGAGGCCATTCCCGGCCTGTATGCGGCCGGCGAGGTCGTAGGCGGCCTGGAGGGCGACGTCTACATGGGCGGCACGCTCTTTGGTTGGGCCATCGCCTCCGGCTATGAGGCCGGCGTGGCTGCCGCCGCTTACGCCGCCGAGTAAGCAAAATCGCGAAACGCGAAAAAAGGAAAAAGCCTTTCGCGCGCAGAATTGAAAACCAATCGGCAAACTGTGCTGAAGCTCAGACGCTGGGCTTCAGCATTTTTTACCCATCTGCTTTGGGGGGAAAAAGTGTGGGAAAGCGCGAGAGAATATTGGAGGAAGCTGAAAAGCTGTTTTCTCAAAAGGGCTACTATGGTTTGTCGCTGTCCGAGCTGCTGGCGCGGTGCGACATCCCCAAGGGCAGCTTCTATTACTATTTCCCACAGGGAAAAATCCAGCTGATGCAGGAAACGTTGCGATACAGCTACAGCAAGATGATCAACGGCATCCGCAAAAATATCTTTACCCAGAAAACGGCGTTGGCCGCCTACGAGTGCATGGCCGAGCATCTGGCGGGGGGACTGCTGGGCAGGCGGTATTTCGCCTCGCTGCTGCTGTCGATGATCTCCATCGAATCGGTCTACCTGGACAAGCAGATACAGGCCACCTGCAAGGAGATCTACGAGGACTGGCAGCGGCTTTACGCGGAGCACCTGGCTGGGTTCGGCTTTGGGCCGGAGGAGAGCGTGACCACAGCGCAAGCGATTTTTGCGCTGATCCACGGCTCCATGGTTTCCTCCTGGATCAAGCAGGACCCCACGGATTTGATGCTGGCCAAGGCGTCGCTGCGCCGGCTCATCGGCGATCGGTGAGTCGCTTTTGACGTCGGCGGCCTGTGTTTCTTCTCGGCCCACCCTGTGCGCGCGCTGTTTGAAGGCGTTCAACCGGTCCTGCACAGCGATGGGCTTTTTTCTTTCCATTTCCATGGAAAAATGGGATGGCATGAAATCCAGGGGGATTTCTCAGCGTGTCGAAAAAGTGGGAAAACCCACTTTTTCGAGGGAGCAACTTCGGCCAACCAGAGGTCGTCCGAAGTTGTAAGGAATTGATTTTGCAAGCAAAATCAACCACCCGCGAAGCCGGCGGAGCCGGCTTACACGAATGA
>DBFBGQ010000027.1:0-26054 GCA_048201975.1 Candidatus Egerieenecus sp.
CCTCCGCAGAGGCGACACCCCTGCGCCTGCAAGCACGCAATGTAAAACTTGCAAGAATTTCGGGGTCAAATCCTTTGTCAACAGCTTGAGGAAGGGACTGTTTGTATCCCTTCCTTTTTTTGCTGCAACCAGGGGCATCACATGCCAATCAGATCCCGGCGGGCGTAGTCAATCCGCACCTGAAAATTCCACGGCGCGTCAGGGAGCCGAATCATCACATGCCGGTTGGTCATATGGAAATACCATCCCCGCTCGCACTGGTCATAGTCCGACCTGTTGAGCAGCTGCGGAACTTCCGCCCCGTCCACATCCACCCGCAGGGGACAAATCGCGCGCGCGTCCACCTCCAGCTCATAGGCGCGCGGGGACGCCTCCAGGCATCCAGTGGTCGTGAAGCTGATCACCAGCGCTTCCTGCTGAGGCCGCGCCTCCACCAGGGTTTCCAGATACGCACCGGATCGATAGGCGTTGCTGACGCCGTCATCCTCGTACAGTGTGAAGGAAGCAGCGCGGCTGGCCTGTATCAACAGCTTCATCCGGCGGAAGCACTCGCAGGTCAAGCGCAAACCGGGTTCCACCAGCGGCAGAACGGTCCCCTCCCGGTAGAGCAGCGGAATTCGTTCCAGGGGCGCGTCCAGCGTCACGCGCTGACCACCCGTATACCGCTGGTGCGTATACCAGTCAAACCAATCGCAGCCCTTGGGCAGGTAGACTTCACGTGTGCGCGCACCGGGTTCCAACACGCTGGCCACCAGCAGGAATGGCCCGTAGCAGAAATCGAAGCTTTCCTCCAGGCATTGAGGATCCTCGGGGAATTCATACAGCATAGGCCGCATGACCGGGTCGCCAAACAGCGATGCCTGGCGCATCAGCCCATACAGATAGGCGGCCAGCGCATAGCGCAGGCGTATGGCCTCCCGCACCACAGGCGTATATTCTGGGTAGCTCCAGGGCTGGGTAACGGTATTATCCGTGTTGCAGGAATGAATGCAGAAGCGCGGCTGGAAGATGCCGTTCTGCACCCAGCGCACAAACAGCTCCGCATCCGGCGCCGGTCCCATAAAGCCGCCCACATCGCTGCCCTGATTCGCTACGCCGGACAGGCTCATGCCCAGCATCATCGGAATATTGAAGCGCAGGTTCCTCCAGGAAGTAAAGTTATCCCCGGACCAGGTTTGAGCATAGCGCTGTATGCCCGCGTATCCGGCCCGGCTGAGCACATAGGGCCGCTGGCCGGCATCATGCTCCTGGGTGGCCTCCACCGCCATGCGCGCCATGAGGTTGGCAAACACCGGCTTCATGTGCCGCGCAGGATAGGGCTCGCCATCCCCGGCGCAAAGGGTATCCTCCCGGGAAATTTCATATTCATTGTTGTCATCCCACAAGGCGGGTATGCCCTTTTCCAGGAGCTGCCGCCGCAGCTGCTCCTTCCACAGGCGCCGGCCCTCCGGTGCGGTAAAGTCAATGAAAGCGGCCTGGCCGCCCCAGTAACGTTCCAGCGCGGGCTGCTGATCCGTCCCCCGCTTCAGGAACGCTCCCTGGCTGGCAAAGCGCTCAAATAGGGGATTCACCGTAAGCATAGCAGGCTTTACATTGGGGGAAAGCAATATGCCTCGCTCAGCCATCTCCCGGCAAAACCCGGCCGGATCCGGGAAACGCTGCTGATTCCAGTGAAACACGCAGCGCTTGCCCTCCAGCGCGGTATAGCCGGAGGACATGTGATAGCCGTCGCAGGGAATTTCCTGCCGGTCCATTTCATCCACAAAGGAGGCAATGGCCTGATCCGCCCGGCTTTCCGCCTCCGTGTAATACATGGTGGAAGCCATGTAACCCATGGTTTTCAGCGGCGGCATGCAGGTGGTGCCGGTCAGGGCCGCATAAGCGCGCACCACCGCCTGCGGCGTATCCCCCAGCAGCAGATAGTAGTCCAGCGGCCCCGCTTCGCAGCTGAAGGAAGCAAACTTCTCCCAGTAGCCGCTGTGCTCGCAGCCCAAATCAAAAGCGCCCTCCGAAGGGTTATCATAAAACACGCCGCACCAGCTGCCGTCTTCCTCCCGGTGCTTGAGAAAAAATGGGATATGCTTGTAGAGCGGATCCGTGCGCTGCGCATCATAGCCGATGGTATCGCTGCTGTACATGCGCAAACGGCGGCGGTACTTGTCCAGCTCCCCGCTTTTTTCCCCGAAGCCGTAGTAGTGCGTAAAGCCGTCCTGGGCAAAGAAATGCCGCCGGTATCCGCGACCGTCCCGCCCATAGGCGCGGCCTGCCAGATCCCGATGCACGCGCCGTCCGTCCGCAAACACCGTGAGCGCAAAGGGCTCCCGGGCGACCTCAACGCGCATGCCATAGGCCTCCAGGCATACCTGCGCCGCCGTCTCGGAGATCTCCACCTGGCAGGGCGGCACAACGGTTTTCTCATCGGCCAGCACCCGCTGTGCCCGGGAAACCAGCAGCGCCGCATAGGATTCCCTGGGTTCCGGCTCCTGGCGGAAGGCGTAGCAAACGCGCAGGATATCCTGCCGGAGAAACTCCACCGTGCAGCAGCCGTCCGACAGCGTAAAGGCCACACCGCAGGAAGTACGTTCATATTTTTGCATCGCCATAGCGTCCCTCCCGTTTTTGATTGCCATTCATTGCTGATGCTTATCCATAAAGTTCAGGCAACGTGCGATCACCCACGGCTCATGGTACCAGGAATCCCCATGATGCGGACGGCCTTCCTCCAGCAGCAGCTCGTCCCCCGCCTCCGAACGCGCCTGGCGGAGCGCATGATACATTTTTTCCGCCTGCCAGGGGGATACCAGCTCGTCCCCGGTGCCGCTGATCAGCAGGAACGGCGGCGTCGCCGGATTCACGTGCGTCAGCGGGCTGGCCAAGAGGCAAAGCTCCGGCACCAGCGAGGTGGCGCAGCCCAGGAAGCGCGAAAACGGAGAAGCAGCATCCCTTGCCAGCTCCTCCGGCGTCAGGGCAGGACACGACTCCGGCGTCAGATCATAGGGTCCGCACCATGCCACCACGCCCCGGACGTTCCCCGCCAGAGGCCCGCCCTCTCCGTGGGTCAGGTCCTCCATGGCCGGGTTACCCTCCGTCGCCGCCGTCATGGCCACCAACCATGCTCCCGCCGACGCCCCCCAAAGGAACACCCGGCCCATGTCCAGTCCATAGGCGTCCGCATGCGCGCGTAGGTAGCGCAGCGCCGCTTTTGCGTCGTAGAGCGCTGCCGGGAAGCGGGCCTCTCCGCTGAGCCTGTATTGCAGGCTTACCACCGCGTACCCCCTGTCCAAACCGCACAGCATGGGAATCACATCGTTTCCGCGCTGCCAGCCATAGGCAAAAGCACCCCCATGACAGTACACGATCACCGGATAGGGCCCCTTTGCCGGAGCGTCCGGCAGCCAGATGTCCAGCTGCTGGCCGGCGGACTGCGGCGCATAGGCCAGATCCAGATACTTGTGCTCCACCGCATCCAGATAAACCTGCGGAAGCGTCCGCGAAATGTCCACACAGCGCTTCATTTCCTGGCAGGCCGCCTCCACCGCGTCCTGGGGCGCGGGGAAGGCATCCGCCTGAGCATCCCAGGCCATGGGCAGCATCCGGTCGTTGGGGAACGCCCCCCGAAGCGCCAGCACGCAGGCGGCTGGAAGCCGTTGGTGGAAGCCCATCAATATGGTCCGCCCAATGTACAGGATGCCCCCGGCGGGCTGCCCGGTCACGGCAATGGACGCCACCGTTACATCCGGCGTCCACACGGGATTGACCGCCTGCTCTGCCAGATCGCACAGCTTTTCCGCCAGGCCGGAAAGGGAGATTTCTCCCTCGCAGCAGACGGCCGGGAGCACCAGCGTCAGCCGTCCGGGAACCAGGCTCTCCATGGATCGGGCCAGGGCCGCGGCGTCGCAGGGCACAGGAAGGTTTACCAGCAGCGCAACGCCCTTGCCCTGCGCATCGTCAAAGCGCAGCATGGTCAGTTCGCCATCCGGCGCGCCTGCGGGACCGAAATTCCGCCGTCGCAGGGTAGCCATGGCCGCGGGCTGCCGGTTGGCCAGCGCTGCGGCCACGGCCTGCTGCGCCTCCTCCAGCGCCTGTTGCGCGGGCAAAACCTCCCCGCCCTGGCACAGCACCCACACATGATCCTCCGGCAATCCCGCCTGGACGGCGACAGCCTGGCGCAGAGGCGCCGCTTCCACGCGGCCCGCCACCGTCAACAGCAGCGCCCGCTGCACATTTTCCACCAGGAACGCCCGAACGCCGCCGCAAGCGCCGCCGCCCGCATAAAGCCTGCGCTCCCGCACCAGGGACAATATCGATTCTTTCATTGTGCGTCTCTCCCCTATCGGTCGCAAAAAATTTCAGCGCCTGTTGCCAGGCGCTGAAAGGACACGGTTCCTTCGGTAACAAGGATTACTGATCGGCAATGGTCTCGTTGATCAGCGCATCCATGGAGGTTACAAAGTCATCAATGCTCATCTGATCAGAAAGCACCGCCGAGAGCTGCTCCACAAAGTCCGTGGAAATCAGGCCGGGCACGCCGGACAGGTTCCATTCGCCGCTGAGGGATTCATTGGAGGCAACTTCGTTGGAGAACACCGCAAAGTCCGCCGCATATTTGCTATCGGAGGTAACTTCCTCGTCGGTCACCAGGCCGTTGATGAAGAAGTTCGGCTCGCAGTAGCGGCTGAAGTTCTCATAGCGGGTGAACCATTCGATGAAGTCGCAGGCTTCCTGCTCCAGGCCGGTATCGGCAAAGGCAGCCAGATGCTTGGAACCGGAGATGGTGGCGCGCTGCACATCCTTGGGCAGATAGGTCACGCCCCACTCAAAGTCGGTGATTTCCGTGTCGTAGTTGGTGATCAGCCAGCTGCCGCCGATGTGGCAAGCCACCTGGCCGCTGCGGAACAGGTTGTTGGGGTTCTCGGCGCCCAGCCATACGGAGGTGGGGATGATGCCGTTCTTGTGCAGGTCATAGAAGTACTGCACCGCCCGGCGGGCCGCATCGCTGTCAAAGGCGCTGGCCGTCTGGTCCTCGTTGAGCAGGCTGCCGCCCGCAGAGTACAGGAAGGTGCAGAAGCGATAGGTGGTTTTGTCCACCACCAGGCCATAGCGGCACGCGCCGGAGTCGATGACCTTTTGCAGGGCTTCCTCAAACTCTTCCCAGGTCCACACTTCGTCGGGAGACTGCGGTACTTCCACGCCAGCCTGCGCGAAAGCAGTCTTGTTATACACACAGCCCACCACCGCAAACTCCATGGGCACAGCCACCAGGCGTCCGTCCCAGATCTTGCCGCTCAGGTCGGAGAAGCGGGACTGGAAATCCTCGGGCATATATTCGTTCAGGTCCAGCAGATAGTCCAGGTAGCTGGTAACGTTGGTGGTGCGGGCCAGGGCAGGCCGCTCATTGGCAGCCAGCATGGTCTTGAGCTTGTTCTCATAGTCCGCGTAGGCCACCTCCAGGATCTCGATCTCGATGCCCGGGTGCTCGGCCTCATACTCGTCAATCAGGCCCTGCATGACCACGCCCTCCTGTCCATCGCTGAACCACAGCATGGTGAGGGTCTTGGTCTCCTCCGCAAAAACGGTAGGTATTGCGGCGCAGACCAGGGCCAGCGCCAGGACCAGTGCAACCAGTTTTTTCATCATACGAACGCCTCCTTTGTCTTGCTTGGGAAGTTGTTGACCTAATTATACCATGTGATGGGAATATCACATTTTTGGATTTGTGGAGAAAATTATTGATTTTTGCTATCATGCAGCTCCTGTACATATTTCTTGGGGGTCTTGCCCACATGCTTCTGAAAGGTGCTGATAAAGTGGCTGTCGCTATTGTAGTTCAGAGCGATGGCCACATTGCGTATGGAGCAGCCCTGCTTGAGCATCTGCTTGGCGCGGATCATTTTCTGCATGGTGATGTACTGCATGATGCTAAAGCCCGTTTCCTTTTTGAAGTAATGGCTCAGGTAATATTTGTTGATGAAGAACTCGTTGGCGATGGCGTTCAGGTCCAGGCGGCTCTCCACATTTTCGCAAATATACGCCTTGATGCGCTGCACGCGAACCCGGTTGGTATCCCGCATGTCGAAGGAAATTTCCGCCTGGTTCTGCGCTTCCTCATCATGGTTGGAATGAAAAAAGTCGAAAAGATTCTGCACGCTCACCAGCACCTCGGCAATCAGCAGATAGAGCATGGCGTGTGCCTCCGGATCCTGGCGCATGCTGTAATACGGGTCGATCCGATCCATCAGGTTGACCAGGTTGGCAAGCGCCTGGCCGGACAGTGTGATCCGCCGGAAGGTCCCCTCCGTAGCCGCCTGGTCGAAATATTTCAGGCAGCTGTAGGAAAGCGGCTCAAACATGCTGCGGATGATCTTTGGATCGAACATGATCACATACCTGCTGTAATCCGATTCCTCCGGGGCGTTCACCCGATGCGGCTCGTTGCTGCGAAACAGAAGCAGGTCGCCGAAAGAGGTCTTGAACCGGCTGCTGTTCACATCCACTGTGTTGCCGTTGCTCATAATCAGGATGATCTCGCAGGTTTCGTGGTAGTGGTAGTTCTGCATGGTCCAGTTTCGGGACGTTCCTTTGTAGTAGTAAATTTCCCCCAATTCCTCGTGAAACGCCATTACGCGCTCATTTTTGTCCGCCACGGTCGACACATCACCATCCGTTCAGATTATATCCTGCCAATACGCCTGCATGGCTTCCTGCAACAGCAAAATGGTCATCGCCTGCCCATAGGTCATCGTGAAGCAGGGGATATCCATGTAAAACTGCTCGTCCTGGCCAATGGGCGTGCCGTAGGAGACCTGACGTACTGCGCCGTCCTGGTCAATCAGCGCAAGCATGGCGGGCACCGCCTTGCGGATGCAGGGCAGATACGTTTCCACCGGCAGATAGCCCAGGCGTACCGCCTTCATGATGCCGCACAGCACCGCGGCGCTGCCCGACGCCTCGATATACGAATCCTTGCGGCGGATCACCGTATGCCACAGCCCCGCCTCCGGGTCCCAGTAGCCCAGCAGCGCCTCCACCTGCCGCTGGAAGGTAGCCATCATATACCGACGAAGCTCCGCAGGCATGTGTTCCTGCTCAGCAATAAAGTCAATAATTGCCACCGTGTACCAGCCGTTCCCCCGCAGCCACCAGACCTTGCCATAGTTGTTCATTTTCTGGAAAGACCATCCATGGAAAAACAGCCCGGACTGCGGGTCAAACAAATACTTGATGTGGGCCAGCACCTGATAGTTGGCCTCCTGCACCATGTCGGGCCGATGAAGCATCCGCCCGGCCCGGGCCAGGAACAGCACGGTCATGAACAGCGTATCGATGAGCAGCTGATCGGCGTTGGGATCGCCGGTGATCATGTGCTGCATGCATCCATCCCCGGTGCGGATCAGCCCCGATGGCGACATGACCCATTCCGCCCAGTCGCGGATCAGCGCGTCATACTCCTCCCTGGGTTCCAGTTCCTGCAGATAGGTGAGCGCCAGCATCGGGCAGGTGGAATTCACATTGCGCTCAATGCGGTCCATATGGGGCAGATGCTTGGCATACCAGTCCTTCAAAAAGGCCAGCACCGTTTGGTCGCCACTGTCCAGGTAGTAGCGCATCAAACCCAGCAGGCCTACGCCCTGGGGCCATTCCCAGGCGCCCATATCCAGCAGGCTCACTGGGAAACGCTCCTTCTGTCCCTGGGTTCCCAGGTGCATCATGCAATGGGACACCTGCAGCAGCTTCTGCTCCAGCAAAGTCTTCTCCATGGTATTCCACTCCTTATTTTTCCACGGTTTCCAGGGTCAGGAAGGCCCGCGGGCCCCGGTAATCGCACGCATGCGTTTCCCCTTGCACATTTAGCGCCGCTGGCGTCTCCTGCAGGGTCACCGGCCCCAGCTCGGCTACTTCCACCGCAGCCTCCCGTTCGTCCATGCGCAGCAGGCGGCAGGCGCTGGCCTGGGCGAAACGCTCCAGGCTGGCATAGGAAGCCGCGTCTCCCACGCGCACCACCCACAGGTTTTCCAGGCCGGGGCTGAGCAGCTCCTCCCGCTGGTAGGGACCCTGGGTTTGCTTCGACAGGCCCTGCAGGGCCCACACGTAAAGGTACCCGCCGTCCTTTTCGCCGCAGTACCAATCCTCGCCGCTGAGCACCCGGTCGAAGGCTTCAAAAGGGAAATAGGCATGGGTAAAGGGCGCCAGCACCTCCGATGGCAACCGGTAACGCGCCAGCGCGGTGTTCCGCCACTGTGCGGCCAGGGGCAGCACGCCATTCCCCGCCCAGTAGCTGGGCCGGCCGGAGCCAAAGGCGTGGGTCTCCCCCGGATGGTTCACAAAGCACTGGGCATGGGCGTCGATGGTCGCCTGGACAATGTGCTCCTGATAGCCCGGCGCATAGGGCTTAAAGGCGTTGGCCGTGGAGAGCAGCACGCTGGCTGTCTTGTACAGCGTCAGGTTTACATGCTCCTCATAGCCCTGGTTGCGGCCCGTCCACAGGACTTCCCCGGGAGCCAGGCTCAAAAAGCGCTTCTCCGCCTGGGGCGGCTGATAGTCGCTGATGCACAGGGGCACATACGCACCGGTCTCCGAGGTGATCATCCCCTTGCCGTAGGCGTAGTACAGCAGCGAAGCCGGTCCGTTCACCAGGTTGCCCTTCAGCTGCTTTTCATAGCTGCGGCCATAAGAGGATGCAAAACTGTTCTTGTGGCCGTAAAGGGCCAGGCAATGGAAAATGCTGTCCAGCGCGCCCTTCGCCCGCTGATGCAGCGGCTCCTCCGGCCCTGTAAGCAGGTACAGGTAGCCAAAGGCCAGCGTATCAATGGGCAGGTAAGCGTTGGAATTCCACTCCGTCATGAATTCCCGCTCGAAGTCGTCGAACCATCCGTTCAGCAGTCCCTCCGCCTTGGCCCGGGCCTGACGCCCCGTCAGGCCGCTGGCGGAAAACACGCTGTCAGGGAACATGCCGCCCGCCACGTATTCACATGCGTGGAACAACAGCGCATGGTTCTCGCTGAAAAACCACATCACATCGTTGCCAGGTTCATCGATCCAATAGCGGAAATGGAGGATGGCCTCTTCCATGCGCGCCACCGTGCCGGCGCTGAGCTGGGCGCGGTGGTTGCTGAGCACATACAGCTGCGCAATCAGATAAAAGTCGCTGCAATCCTTGTGCAGTTCAATGCCTGGCAGGTCCCGAAGCAGGCAGCGTTCCGCCTCCGCCGGATCACCCTGCCGCGCCAGCACCGCCACCGCCCGGTAGGTATTCTCCGGGGACTCCTCGGCGGCAAAGCGCAGAAGCTCTCCTTTGCGCTGGTCAAAGCTGCCGCAAGGCGGCTCCATGAAGCGCCGGCGGGTCAGTTCCGCGGAAATGCGCCGGGAAACCGTGTATCCGGGCACCTGCGCCGTAAGCTGTATGCCGTAATATCCCGGAGGCAAGGGCCGCGTTTCCCGCAGGAGGATCTCCCGGTCTCCAGGCGCCAGCAGGAACTCCTGCCCCGCGCCGCCGGCATCCTTCTCCTGAATGGAGGCGATATCGCTGGCCTCCACAGCGCAGCTGATGTTCAGGGGCATGTTGGCGGTGTTTTCCACATCCAGATGGATGCTACCGTCAAAGTCATGATCCAGGTGGACAAAGGCATTGTCCAGCACCGCCTCCGCGGCCAGCAGCGCGGCGGTATCCACCTGCGGGGCCATGGGCAGGCACAGGGTGATGGGCGTATGCTCCGGCACCTCCAGACGGAAGTAATAGTCCGTATCCCGCTCCGCCAGGTCCTCCAAGCAGACGCAGAGCAGATTGCTCCCCGCCTCAAGCTCCAGCGTAATTTCCTGATGCTTGACCATGTTGCGGGTGAAGGGGCGGAAACTGGTCACCTTTTTCCCGTTGAGCCACAGGGTGGCGCCTCCGCAGGTGGACAGCGTCGCCGGAAGGCGGGAGAGAGCCTCCGGGCATTCCAGCCACACCGCATACCAGCTCACCAGCGACGTGGGCACATGCCAGAACCCGGAGCGATCCACGTTCACATTGCCGTGGGGCAGGTGCGGCGTCATCAGGCAGCTTCCCCCGGGGCACGCGATCTCCTGCTGACCCGCGCAGCCGCGCATATCCGGGCACACCGCCGGATGGGCCAGCATCCGCGCCAGGAATTCCTTCCGGCAGGGATTGTCATGGATGGAAAAGCCAAACTTCAGCCACTGATTGATCTTGCCCGTCATGGTGGTTTTCTGGAAATGCTCCGGGGTCTCAAACAGTGCCGTCTGCAAAAAGCGGTTGATAAACCTGCCCTGGGTCAGCGGATAGCGCAATGCATTGTTCTGGTTCATCCCTTAATCCCTCCCAACGTCACGCCGCCGATGATGCGCTTTTGGAACACCAGAAACACCACCGTGGTGGGTATCATGGAAAGCACCGACATGGCCAGCAGGCTGTTCCAGTCCACGGAATATTCTCCCGCGAAGGAGGCCAGGGCCAGCTGGATGGTAAACTGCTGCTTGGAGGAAATCACCAGCAACGGCCAGATGTAGTCGTTCCAGCGCCACATGAAGGAGATAATCCCCAGCACCGACAGGGTGGGCGCCACCAACGGAGACATGATTTGCAGGAACGTGCGCGTTTCGCTGGAACCGTCGATGTAGGCGGCCTCCATGTAATCGCTGGAGACGCTGACAAACGCCTGGCGCATCATGAACGTGCCGGTGGGCGTAGCCATGGCGGGAATGATTACGCCCCAGAGGGAATCGTACATGCCCGTGTTCACAATCACCTTGAAAATGGGGATCATGATAATCTCCACGGGGATCATCAGCGTCATCATCACCATGGCGAAAAGCACGCCGCTGAAGCGGAAGCGAAACTTTGCAAAGGCGTAACCGGCCATCAGGCTAATCAGCAATGTCAGCGCAGTTGCCACCACCGAAACAAAAACCGTGTTGCCGAAATAACGCAGGAAGTCCCCCTTGGCCAGCGCCAGACGGTAGTTTTCCAGCGTGGGCTCCTGCGGGAAAAACTGCGGCGGCCAGCGGAACAGCTCGCTGGACCCCTTAAAGGAGGAGATAATCAGCCAGATGCATGGAAAAAGGAAAAGAATGCACACCACAAACATGACCGCCGATAGCAGCGCATATTGACGTTTCTGCTTAGTCAGCATCCTGCTCGCCTCCTTTGTTCACCTTAAACTGAATCAGCGTCAGCAGCGCCAGGATGACGAAAAGCACCACGGTCATCGCGCTGGCATAGCCCATTTTGTTTTTCTTGAAGGCCGTTTCATAGATTAGCTGCACCAGGAACTTTGTGGCCGCGCCAGGTCCGCCGCCGGTCACCGCGTTGACCAGCGCGTAGGATTTCAGCACGCCAATGCTGGAGAGAACCAGCACCAGCAGGCTGGTGGGCTGCAGCAGCGGAAAGGTAATGTGCCAGAAGCACTTGAAGGAGCTGGCGCCGTCAATCCGCGCCGCCTCGTAGTACGTGGGGGAAATGCCCTTCAGGCCCGCGACGAACATCATCATATAATAGCCGCAGGCGCCCCACACGGTAATGCCAATGACCGTGCCCAGGGCCATCTGGCTATCGGTAAGGAAGCGGATGGGCTGCGTGCCCATGAGCTCGCACAGATATCCCATCAGACCAAAGTCCTCGGTGAGCAGGAAGCGCCAGCTAAAACCGATGATGATGGGTGAGAGCATAAACGGAAAATAAAAAGCCATGCGGAAAAACGACACGCCCCGCAGCGCCTTGCTGACCACCAGCGCCATCAGCAGCGCAAAGCAAAAAATCAGCGGGATGCTGATGACCGTATAAATCGCCGTGCGGGACAGCGAGGACAGAAAGCCGCTGTCCGTGCACAGATCCACAAAGTTGTCAAAGCCGATAAACTTCATTTTGCCAATGCCGTCCCATTTCTGGAACGCATAGTAGAAGCCCGTAAGCGCGGGGTAAAAAATATACGTACAGAATAGCAAAATCGTCGGTGCAATCAGCACGTAAGGGAACACCTTACGCTTCCAGTTCCTCATGGAATCACTCCTTACTTATCGGCGTGCGCCTGGTATACAGTTTTGCCGCACCGCGCAGGGCGGTTGGCGTACAGGGCCTTGATCTACGCACATTATAGCATGCTTTGTTTTTCCAAAAAGTCGCAACACTTTGTAAAAATGTCAAATTCTTGCGCTTGCGCTCTCCGCAAGCCGCCTTTTCACATGATCAGAAAGGCGTCTTCTTGACCAGATCATTCCAAAATCCTTCCAGGCGATATCAAACCGGCAAATTGCTGCTGCGCAAGAATTTGTAATTTCCTGGCATGTGGCGCGGTTGACAGGCTTCGCCGCCTTTCATACAATCAAACAAAGCGCCGTAATTCGGCAGGAAAGGCGGTATGGAGATGTCTTTTCCCAAGGGATTTGTCTGGGGCGCCGCAACGGCAGCCTATCAGGTGGAGGGTGCGGCCGCCGAGGGCGGTAAAGGCCCGTCCATCTGGGATCAGTTTGTGCATGAGGAAGGCAAGATTTTCGGCGGTCACACCGGCGACCAGGCCTGCGACCACTTTCACCGCTTCCGGGAGGACGTGCGGCTGATGGCGTCCCTGGGCGTGCAGGGATACCGATTCTCGCTTTCCTGGCCCCGTATTCTGCCTCAAGGCCGAGGTGCGGTAAATCAGGCCGGAGTGGATTTCTACCAGCGGCTGCTGGACGCGCTGCTGGAAGCGAACATACGGCCCTTTGTTACCCTGTTCCATTGGGATTACCCGGTGGCACTCTCCGCCTGTGGCGGCTGGGAGAACCCCGACAGCCCCCAATGGTTCGCGGACTACGCCGATCTATGCGCCCGCCATTTTGGCGATAAGGTCAAGGATTTCATCACACTGAACGAGCCGCAGATCTTTCTGGGGCATGGATACGTCAACGGCGTGCACGCGCCGGGCCTTCGCCTGACACCCGACCGCACGGTGCCCATGGCGCACCGCATTCTGCTGGCCCACGGCCTTGCCGCGGCGGCCCTGCGCAGCGCGTGCCCGGACGCCCGCGTCGGCTTCGCTCCCTGCGCCAATCCCCGCATCCCCGTCACTGAGTCTCCAGAGGACATTGCCGCGGCACGGAAAGCGTATTTCTCCATCCCTTCCACGGGATGCTGGTGTTTCAACGTGCCCTGGTGGAGCGACCCCGTGCTGCTGGGACAATACCCTGCCCAGGGGCTGGAGCGCTTTGCCCAGTGGCTTCCCCAGGGCTGGGAAAAGGACATGGAGCGCATGCATCAGCCCTTGGATTTCTATGGTCAAAATATCTACTGCGGAGATCTGGTCCGGGCCGCGCAGACAGGCGACGGCTGGGAGGATGTTCCCCTGCCCCAGGGCTGCAGCCAGTCCCTCACCCGCTGGGCCGTTACCCCGCAGGCGCTGTACTGGGGGCCGCGCTTCCTTTACGAGCGCTACCACACCCCCATTGTCATCACCGAAAACGGCATGTCCTGCCATGACACCGTATCCCTGGATGGTCAGGTACACGACCCCAACCGCATTGACTACCTCCACCGGTATTTGCTGGCCTACCGCCGGGCAGCCGAAGAGGGCGTGGACATCCGCGGTTACTTTGTCTGGTCCCTGATGGACAACTTCGAATGGTCACGGGGCTATGGCGAACGGTTCGGACTGGTCTATGTGGACTACGCCACCCAGCGCCGGATTGTCAAGGATTCCGGGAAGTGGTATGGCCAGGTGATCTCCACCAACGGCGAATGCCTGTAAATCCAAGCAAGAAGGCCAGGGAGCGTTTTTTTCCCTGGCCTTCCCAGACTGTCAAAAAAACCTTAGAGGTGTCGGAGGGGCCGCAGCCCCTTCGGCTTACATTCGTGTAAGCCGGCTCCGCCGGCGAACGGTTGGCTTTTCTTTTGAAAAGCCAAGTCGCTTTGCGACCGCTGTTTTTCATGCAATGAAAAGCAGCGCCTTGCTGGGTGGTTGATTTTGCTTGCAAAATCAATTCCTTACAACTTCGGACGACCTCTGGTTGGCCAAAGTTGCTTCCTCGAAAAAGTGGGCTTGCCCACTTTTTCGACACGCTGACAGCGGCCCATTTACCGTTGTCATTTAGAACAGGCCGGTGATCTTCCCCTGGGCGTCCACGTCGATGCCCTCGGCGGCGGGCACCCGGGGCAGGCCCGGCATGGCGATGATATCCCCGGCAAAGGCCACAATGAAGCCCGCGCCCGCGGAGAGCCGCACCGCGCGAATGTTCAGGGTAAAGCCCTTGGGCGCGCCCAGGAGCTTGGGATTATCCGAGAAGGAATACTGCGTCTTGGCGATGCACACCGGATAGGCGCCGCAGCCCTCCTGGGTCAGGCTCTGCAGCTGCTTGAGCACCCCGGGGCCGAAGGTCACCCGCTCCGCGCCATAAATGCGCCGGGCCACGGTTTCGATCTTCTCCTGGAGAGGCATGTCGTCCGGATAGGTGTAGGAGGGCTCCGCCTTGGGCTGGGCGTCCACAATGCCGGCCACCAGCCGGGCCAGCTCCGTCACGCCCCGGCCGCCCCGCGCCCAGCCGTCGCACAGCTCGCAGGGGGCGTCCACCGCCTGGCAGGCCTGGCGAACCAGGTCCATCTCCACGGGGGTATCCGCGCTGAAACGGTTGATGGCCACGATCACCGGGCGCTTCCACACGTGCTGGATGTGGTCGATATGGGCCAGCAGGTTGGGCAGGCCCTTTTCCAGGTAATCCAGCCCCTCCCGGTTCAGCTCCTCCTTGGGGCAGCCGCCGTGGTGCTTCAGGGCGCGGACGGTGGCCACCAGCACAATGGCGTCCGGCCACAGGCCGCTCTGGCGGCACTTGATGTCCAGGAACTTCTCCGCCCCCAGGTCCCCGCCGAAGCCCGCCTCGGTGATCACGTAATCCGCCAGCTTCATGGCCGTGCGGGTGGCGATGACGCTGTTGCACCCGTGGGCGATGTTGGCAAAGGGTCCGCCGTGCATCAGGCAGGGGGTGCCGTCGATGGTCTGCACCAGGTTGGGCTGGAGGGCGTCCCGGAGCAGGGCCGTCATGGCTCCGTCGGCCCGCAAATCCGCCGCGGTCACCGCCTTGCCCCCAAAGGTGCGGGCCACCACCAGCCGGCCCAGCCGCGCCTTCAGGTCCGCCAGGTCCCGGGCCAGGCAAAGCACCGCCATCACCTCGCTGGCCGCGGTGATGTCAAAGCCGTCCTCCCGGGGCATGCCGTTGCCCTTGCCGCCCAGCCCGGAGACGATCTGCCGCAGCTGGCGGTCGTTCACGTCCATGCACCGCCGCCAGCTTACCCGGCGGGGATCAATCCCCAGGGCGTTGCCCTGCTGGATGTGGTTGTCCACCATGGCCGCCAGCAGGTTGTTGGCGCTGGTGATGGCGTGCAGGTCCCCGGTGAAGTGCAGGTTGATGTTCTCCATGGGCAGCACCTGGGCGTAGCCGCCGCCGGTGGCCCCGCCCTTCATGCCGAACACCGGCCCCAGGGAGGGCTCCCGCAGGGCCAGCATGGCCCGCTTGCCCAGCACGGTAAGGCCGTCGGCCAGTCCCACGCTCACGGTGGTTTTGCCCTCCCCGGCAGGGGTGGGATTGATGGCCGTCACCAGCACCAGGCGCGCCCGGTCCGGCAGAGCGGCGTAGGGTGCGGGGTCCACCTTGGCAATATACCGTCCATAGGGGGAGAGGTTCTCCTCCCCGATACCCGCCGCGCGGGCGATTTGCGCAATGGGCTGCATGGTCGCGCCCTGGGCGATTTCCAGATCCGTCATGGATGCTGCCTCCTTATGTCGCTGCGCGCCGCGCGATGGCGGCGAAAGAAAAAACAAAAAACGTACACGGTCATTATAGCCCAAAGCCCCGGCCTTGGCAAGCGGTATCCGAACGTTTCCCCGTTGGTTTGCAGAACGTTTGCCCTTGTTCCGGCGCGAAGGAACAAAAAAATCGTCCGCGGCTTTCCTTTGGCGGAAAAAACGCGAACGATGCGGCAATGCTCAGGCCTGCGCGGCGGGGGTGTTCTCCGCCGCGGGGAACATGCGCAGGCGCATGCGGCGCATGATGGAGAAATAGCACGGGAAGAGGAATGCGTCGGCAAAGATCCAGGCCACGGGACTGGCGTAGGCCGCGGCGGTGAAGCCCAGCATGGGCACGAAAACCATGGCCACCAGTATGCGGGCCACCATCTCGCTGCACCCGGCCATCACCGCCACCCGGGTAAAGCCCATGCCCTGCACCGACAGCCGCACGATGTTCACGTACAGCAGGGGGATGTAGAAGGCGCCGTTGACCGTCAGGAACAGATACGCCCTGTCCACCACCTCCACGTCGCCGGCGTCCACAAACAGTGTGATCAGCTGCCGCCCGCCCAGCCAGATGATGACGAAGGCCAGCACGCAGTACACGATGCCGATGATCCCGGCGGCCCGCAGCCCCTGATGGATGCGGTCCAGCTTCTTGGCGCCCATGTTCTGCCCGGCGAAGGTGGCCATGGTGGTGGCCAGGGCGTCAAAGACGCAGGTGAAGACCATGCTCAGCTTGCTTGCGGCGGTGACGGCGGCCACGGCCACGGTGCCCAGGGCGTTCACCGACACCTGCAGCACCACCGAGCCGATGGCGGTGATGGAATATTGCAGCCCCATGGGCACGCCGATGTTGATCAGCCTACGGGCGAACAGGGGGCGAAAGCGCCAGTCCTCCCGGGAGAACTTCAGGATGGGGAAGCGGCGCTTCATGGACAGCACGCAGCCCAGCCCGGCCACCAGCTGGGAAACCACCGTGGCGAAGGCCGCCCCGGCCACTCCCATGTGCAGGTACAGGATGCACGCCAGGTCCAGCACAATGTTGATCACCGAGGCCAGCACCAGGTAATACACAGGGGTCTTGCTGTCTCCCAGCGCCCGGAGGATGCCCCCGGAAAGGTTATACAGCACGGTGATGGGAATGGCGGCAAAAATCAGCTGAATGTAGCTCACCGCATCGTCGATGATCTCGGCGGGGGTGTTCATCCAGGTGAGCATGGCGCGGGTGCCCAGGGCGGTAACTACGGCCATGACCACGCTGACGCCCGCGGCCAGCCACACGCTGTTGGTCACGTAGCGGCGCAGCTCCTTCTCGTCCTTGGCGCCGAAGGACTGGGCAATGGGGATGCTGAACCCCGAGCAGATGCCCATGCAAAAGCCCAGGATCAGAAAGTTGACGGACCCTGTGGCCCCCACCGCCGCCAGGGCCGACGAGCCCAGAAAGCGCCCCACGATGGCCGTATCCACAAAGTTGTACATCTGCTGGAACAGAAAGCCAAAAAGCAGCGGCACGGCAAAGCCGAACACCAGCTTCATGGGCGAACCTACGGTTAAATCCTTCATGGCGGACCTGGCCACGGGGACCCCTCCTCTCTCGCGTACCCGAGAAGTTATAGCATGGGTTCGCATCGAAATCAAGGGGAATTTTCACAAAAATTCAGGAAAATTTTTTCTTCCGCTCCGGCGGGAAAAAGCGGGAGAAAACCGGCCGGAAACGCCAGCTTTCCCCCGCTGCTTTCTTGCCTTCAGTCCAGCCGCCGCCCCAGCTCCCCAGGCAGGGCCCAGGCGTCCAGGCAGTCGCTGAACAGCGCTTCGATGCCCTCCACCCGCAGGTAGCTGTCCCCGTCCATGGCATAGGGGACCCGCAACGCCTCCCGCACCGGCGCCACGGGCTGTGCCTGGGCCAGGCGCACCGCCTGGATGTGGCCCCGGTCTGCCGCCGGGCCGCACACCGGCGCGCCGCCCTTCCGCACCGCGTCCAGGGCGTCCAGCAGCTTTTGCAGGGGATGCCCCGGGTCAATGGTGGTGTAGTCCACCTCCCGGCCATCCCGCATCCGGGCGCGGAAGGAGGGGCTTTCGCTGTCGAATGTCACCGTTCCCTCCTCGAATTCGAACACTCCCCGCGGTCCCAGGCACGCGGGCCGGATGGGGTGGGCGGTGAAGTACATCAATTCCGCCCCGCAATCCGCCGCGAAGCGCAGGGCGGCAATGTCGAAGTTTTCCACCAGGGGATTGCCGCGGTAGAGCTCCGCCTCCACCCCCGTGACCCCGCAGGCGGAGGTCATGTCCTTCCCCAGCAGGAAGGTCATCATTTGAAAATTGTGGGCGCAGGCGTTGGCAAAGGGGCTGTCCAGCACTTCCCGGCCGTTCACCGCCACCCGGCCCGCCCAGTTGTTCCGGCGGTAGTACCTTTCCCCCCGGCGGAAGCCGTGGCATATGCCCAGGCGCAGGGGCGCGCCGTAGCGCCCGGCCAGGATGTCCCTTTTCAGCGCCAGCACGTCCCGGCGGTAGTTCAGCTGATACCCCAGGGCCAGGAAACGCCCCGCCCGCGCCGCCGCCGCTTCCATCTCCTCCGCCTGCGCCAGGGTGAGGCACAGGGGCTTTTCGCACAGCACATGGGAGCCGTGGGCCAGGCAAAACAGCGTCATATCCCGGTGAAAGTGCACCGGGGAAGCCAGCACCGCCAGGTCCGCCTCCCGGCTGGCATAGAAATCCGCAAGCTCCCGGTACACGGGGATGCGCCGCTCCTCCAGGGCGGGCATGCGCCGGGCCAGGTCCGGGGCCAGGTCGCACACCCCCGCCAGGTCCGCGCCAAGATCCTCCCGAAGCAGCGCGTCCACATACACGCGGCCGTAGCCCCCCGCGCCCACCACCAGCACCTGAGGACGGTCGTTGATCATCTGACATCCTTCCTTTCCTCCCGGTCGGCACGCCAGGCGCGCTCAAACCACAGCTCCCGGCGGGGGATGGGCCGGGCCGGGCGGCGCAGGCTGACGCCCTTGCGCGTCTCCAGCACCCCCGAGCCGGGGTTGGACAGGTCATACAGCATGGCGCTGAGCACCTCCCGCTGGGTGAGGAGCATGTCCCGCAATCGCAGGCGCAAGGGAGCGTCCGGGTCGCCCTCCGCCAGGGGACGGGCATGGGCCAGCGCCGCCGCGTCCCGAGCCGCCAGGGCTTCCATCCCGGCGGCGTCCCGCTGAAAGGCGGCGCAGCGGGTCATGGCCCGTTGCAGCTCCGCCAGGGTAGCGGCGGCGTCCCCGGCGGGGACCTTCACCGGGACATAGGGGGGCAACGCCCGGGGCTGGGGCCGGCCGTGATAGCGGATATGCCAGGCCGCCCGCAGGGAACCCACCTGGGTGCTGTTCAACGCCGTGCCCCCAGGCCGGTAATGGCCGAAGGTGCCCGCCGCCTCCCCGCAGGCGTAAAGCCCGGGAACGCAGGTCTGCCAGTGGCTATCCACCTGCACCCCGCCATTGTGATGCTGGGCGCAGACGCTCACCGCCAGGTAGTCCGCGGCCAGGTCGATGCCATGGTCCGCATACAGGGCGATGGCCGGGGCGTTGATGGCCCGCAGCCGCTCCAGGGGCGTATCCCGCAGCGCGCCGCAATTTTCCAGGTATTCCCGCGCCTCCGGGGCCAGGCGCTCCGGGGCGAAGCCGGCGGGGTTACGGGTGTAGTCCAGGTACACCCGGCGGCCCGCGTCCTCCTCCGCCTTCACCAGGATATCCACCCGGGAGGAGCCCGCCGCCTTGCGGGGATCAAAGGGCCACTGGTAGCCCTTGAGGAACACGTTGTGCAGCGCCTCCTCCCGGCCCATGGCCTGGGCCAGGAATTCCCGCTCCACCCCCGCCCCGTCCACGGACACATACCGGGGAATGGCCTGCTGGTAGCTGCCGGAGACGTTCCAGCGGAAGTCCACCGAAGCCAGGCCGTACTGCCAGCAGTCCAGGTTGGCTCCCGCGGCCCCGGCCTCAAAGGCCATGCCGCTCATGCCGAACTGGCTCTCCGGGTACACCCGGTTCCAGTACACCCCCGCCGGGCCTCCGGTGGCCAGCACCAGGTTGCCGCAGCGGACGCGCAGCACCGTATGATCCGTCAGGTCCAGGCACTCCAGGCCGCACACGCCTTCCCCGTCCGTCAGCACGCGGTAGGCCAGCAGGTTTTCCATGATCCGCACGCCCCGGGCGCGCACGCTGCTTTCCAGGGCCTGGGTCATGTAGCGGCTGGTGAGGGGCCCCGCGGAGGACGCCCGGCGGCGCAGGTCGTGGTCCGTCTGGTAGCCCACGAATTCCCCCATTTCGTTGCGGGGAAAGGGCACCCCCAGCTGCACCAGCTTGAAGAAGCACTGGGCCGAGCCCGCGGCCTCGCACAGGGCCAAATCCCCGTCCACGTCCTCCCGGTGCAGGGCGCGGGCCATGTCCTCCACGCTGTCCGCTTCTCCCCCGGCCAGGGAGAGCTTATAATAGGTCTGCTTATCGCTGCCGGTATTGCGGGAGGTGCCGTGGTTCATGTTTTCCGTCACCAGCAGCAGGTCCTCCACCCCCAGGGCGGCAAGCCAGTCCGCGGCGTTCAGCCCCGCGCAGCCGGAGCCCACCACCGCCGCGGCGCACGCAATTTCCCGCATGGTCACAGCCTCCTTAAGGCAAAGCCCCCGTCCGCGTCCAGCACCTGCCCGGCGGAGTAATCCAGCATCCCCGAGCAGCAGGCCAGCACCATCCGCGCCACGTCCTCCGGCTGGCCGAAGCGGGGCACGGGCAGCAGCCCTCCGTCGATCATCGCCTGGTACTTCTCATGGACCGTCTCCGTCATGTCCGTGGCGATGATCCCCGGCCGCACCTCGAACACGGGGATCCCCGCCGGGGCCAGGCGGTCGGCAAAGAGCTTGGTCACCATGCTCACCCCCGCCTTGCTGATGCAGTATTCCCCCCGGCTGACGCTGGCCGTGTAGGCGGAAAGGCTGCCGATGTTGACGATTCGCGGGGCGTAGTCCGCCAGCACCGCCTTATCCCGCAGCATCATTTTGGCAGCGGCCTGGCACAGGAACAGCGTACCCTTGAGGTTGACCCCCATCACCCGGTCGAAGCTCTCCTCCTCCATGTCGAGGATGTCCCTGCGCTCCAGGGGCGCCACCCCGGCGTTGTTCACCAGCACATCCAGGCGGCCGTAGGCATCCTGCACGTGGACCATCAGCGCCTCCCGGCACTCCCGGCGGGAGATGTCGCAGGGGAAGTAATCCGCCCCGGCGGGCAGGCCCTTCGAGGGCTGGGGCCGCGTACCGGAGTACACCACCCGGTAGCCGTTCTCCCCCAGCAGATCCGCAATGGCCCGGCCGATACCCCGGCTGGACCCAGTTACAAGGGCGACCTTCACAGATGATACACCTCCCTGTCCCGCACCACGCAGCCCGCGGGCGTTCCCGAACGCAATAGCTGGGCGCAGCCCCCGCAGCTGACGCAAGCGCTGGCGGCATCCGCCTGCTCGCCCCGGCGCACCCGGGTCACAAAGCCCGGATCCGCAAAGGCCATTCGCCCGAAGCCCGCCAGGGCGCAGGCCCCGGAAGCCACCATCCCCGCGGCCAAGTTGGGGGAGAAATGCCGCAGGTAACTGAAGGCGCTGCCCAGCACCGGCAACTCCGGCAGGGCGGCCTGGATATCCCGGACCCCGGCCATCATCCGGCCCACGCCGGTGAGGGGATGCTCGTCGGGGACATAGTTCCCGTGATCGTAGGGGCGGTTCACATGGGGATTTTGATAGGGATTGCCCATGGTCACGTTGATCAGGGGAATATCGAACTCCTCCCGCAGCTCCCGGATCAGCCGGATGGGCTCGGTCAGGTCCACCGCCAGCCCCTCCCGAGCCACCCCGAAGCCGTTGGGATAAGGGAAGCCGTCGTACACGTTCATCCGGCTGGTGAGGAAGAAGTCCCCCGTCGCCGCCGCCTGAGCCGCCCGATAGGCGTTTTTCAAAAAACGGGTGCGGTTCTCATAGCTTCCCCCGTAGGGGCCGGGGCGGGTATAGGCGCTGAGCAGCTCGCAGGCCAGGTAGCGGTGGCAGCATTTCACGTCCATGCCGTCAAAGCCCGCCCGCTGGCACAGCCGGGCGGTGTTTTCAAAGGCGTCCTCATAGCGGCGCAGCTCGTCGTCGGTGAGCACCCGGGCGCCGGGCACGGGCGGGTTCTCCAGGGGCGGGCAATGGTAGGCGATCAACGGGGCGGGAACGCCGGCAGGCTTGGCGTAGCGGCCGCTGTTGGTGGCCTGCATGATGAGGACGGGCGCGTAGCCGTTTGCCCGCAGGGAGATTTCTCGTATTTCGTCGGTGAGCCGGCGGAAATCCTCCACGTTTTCCGCCGTGAGGTACAGCTGATGGGCGCTGGCCCGGCCCTCGGGCACGGTGGCCACCGCCTCAAACCAGATCAGCCCCGGCCCCGCCTGGGCAAAGCGCCGGTAGCGGCGGCGGGTCAGCGGGCCGGGCGCGCCCTCCGCCGTGCCGTCGGTGCCCTCCATGGGCTGAAAGGCCATGCGGTTGGGCAGGGTTTTACCTGCCAGCGCCAGGGGGGACAGCAGCGGGGACAGGTCCTCCCGCAGGGGTAAAAACGCATCCAGGGCCTGTGCGGTCTGACGCACCTGCTCCAGGGTGCGGTAGTGGAAGGTCTCATGGGGCATATGGGCGGCCTCCTTGCCTTTATGATGCTTCTATGATAAAGTAAAGCGGGCGGAAAAAACCCGCGGATTCGCGCCGGAAACAGGTAAAATCCACTTGACCGCCCGGGGAGGCGACACCCATGCCCGTGGAGATCCGCTACTGCGAGGAACCCCTGAACCATCCCAGCCACACCCATGTGTACTACGAGCTGCTCTACGTGCTGGCGGGGGAGGTGGGCATGACCATCCGCGGCCGGGAGCACCGGGTGGAGGCCGGCTCCCTGGTGTTTCTGAACCCTTTTGACGATCATGCCACCCGCATGCTCTCCCCAACCTACCGCCGGTATTACCTGCTGATTCCCCCGGACCAGCTCCGGGCCTTCCACAACGACGTGGGGCTCCTCTCCGTGTTCCGCTTTCACGGGGAGCACTTCAGCTGCGTGCTGCCCACCGGGGAGGCCAAGCCCCGCTTCGACGCCTATTTCGCCCTGCTGCTGGACGCTGCCGGGCGGGGCGGCGCGGACCTTGAAACCCGGGTGGAAGCGCTGATGACGCTGATCCTGGTGGACGCCAGGGCCATCCGCCCGGAGCTGTTTCTGCCCCCGGAGGCGCTGTCCTTTCTGCCGGTGCAGGAGATGCTGGATACCCTGGAGCGCCGCAACGGCCGGGATTTTTCCCTCACGGCCATGGCCGCCGCCTATCACGTGAGCCCCGGCTGCCTTTCGGCGCACTTCCGCCGCCTGGTGGGCCTCAGCCCCATGCAGTATGTGATGCAGCTTCGCCTGGCCCAGGCCAAGCGCCTGCTCCGGGATACGGACCTGCCCATCCCCCAGGTGGCCCGCCAGTGCGGCTGGGAGGACGCGGGCAACTTCACCCGCCGCTTCCGCCAGCAGTTCCGCTGCACGCCGCTGAAATATCGCCAGGGGAAGGGCTCCTGATCCCCTTTTGCGCCCGCAAAAAAATTTTCGCTTGCTATTTGCCCGCAACGGACTTATAATATGACAGGTTGGTTCCTTCGGGTCTGTGGTTGCAAGCCGATGCCAGTCGCAGGCGAAGCGGTCCACGTAAGCTGCCCAAAGCGGCAGGGAGCATGGTGCGGTCTAGATGTAAGCCCGTCCGGGGTTCGCCCCGAGAGGAGCGCGTGAGGGCGCGTGATGCGCAGAGCAACCTCCCAGACGGCGTGTGTGGGGTCAAAGACCAGGTCAGCCGGGGGAAGCCGCCGATCCATTTCATTTTTCAGGGGGTCAATTTTCCATGTACGAAGACAAGACGCTGGTATGCAAGGATTGTGGTGCCGAATTCGTTTTCACTGCCGGTGAGCAGGAGTTCTATGCCGAGAAGGGCTTCCAGAACGAGCCCACCCGCTGCAAGGCCTGCCGCCAGGCCCGCAAGGCCAGCCGTCCCGCTGCCGGCGCTCCCCGCGAGATGCACGACGCCATCTGCGCCAACTGCGGTAAGCCCACCCAGGTGCCCTTCGAGCCCAAGGGTGATCGTCCCGTTTACTGCAGCGAGTGCTTTGCCGCCATGCGCCGCTAAGCAGTCACCAAGAACCTGACGACCAAAGCGCCTTCTTCCCGCGAGGGAGGAAGGCGCTTTTTTAAGGAGGAAACGCCGTGCAGCTGTGCCTGATCGCCGTGGGGAAGCTCAAGGAGGCTCCTCTGCGCGCCCTGCGAGACGAATACGTCAAGCGCCTGAGCCGCTTCTGCCGCCTGGAGGAAATTGAGCTCCCCGACCTGCCCGAGCCCGCTTCCCCCTCCCCCGCCCTGGAAAAGCAGGTGATGCTCCGGGAGGGCGAAAGCATTCTCCAGCGCATCCGCCCCGGGGACTACGTGGTGGCGCTGACCATTCCCGGCAAGCAATGGGATTCCCCCGGCTTGTCCCGGCACCTGAGCGAACTGAAGCTGCGGGGCGCAGGGCGAATCGTGTTCGTCATCGGCGGTTCCCTGGGGCTTTCCGACCCGGTGAAGGCCCGGGCGGACGAGGAGCTTTCCATGAGCAAAATGACCTTTCCCCATCGGCTGGCGCGGATCATGCTCCTGGAGCAGCTGTACCGCTGCATGAAAATCGAGGCCGGGGAACGATACCACAAATGACCACGCCAGCTCCCCTACCGCCGCGATTGACAACCCCATGGGCCCATGGTATGATAACCTAATCCCCAGGTATTACGGCTTTGCTTGCCTTTGAAATTTTCTGAAGGGGGACCTGCTATGTCTTGCCTGACGCATGTAAAATCCCTGATCAAGCGCGTTCTTCGCATTGCTCCGCCCGCCACCCCAGCGGTCCCCGCCGCACCTTCCAACGAGGTTCTGCTTCCAGGCGCCTGCCCCTTGGCCGACTGCGGGGAAGGCAACGCCGTTCACTACAACCAGACCTGCGCGTTCACTGACTGTTACATCTCCATCATGGGCAATCACAACACCGTGGTTTTCCACGACCATTGCAATCTTAGCGGGCTGCGCATCTTCATCCAGGGAGACGAGAACCGCATCGAATTCGGGGAGTGCGTGATCGTCAACGCATCCTCGGTGCAGCCAGCGGTATTCAACGCCATCGGCGGCCGGAAAATCCTTGTGGGGGACGGCTCGCTGTTTTCCAACAATATTGAAATTCACACCTCCGACTATCATGGCATTTACGACATGGAGGGCCGGCGCGTCAACCCGGACAAGGATATCATCATCGGCAAATCCGTATGGGTCTGCCTGGGCTGCAAAATTCTGAAAGGCTCCGCAATCGCGGACGGTTCCATTGTGGGGGCCGGCACGGTGGTTTCCGGCGCCTTCCGGGAAGAAAACGTCATCATTGCCGGGAACCCCGGAAAGATCATCAAGCGGAACATCTTCTGGCGGCACGAGAAGCAGGATCAGGCTCCCGTGCCCGACAACCTGAAAGCGAAAGCACAGGAACACAAAACCGCCTGAGGCGCCGTTCCTCTTGCTGTTCCTTTCACGAAATCACGCAAAGGAGAATCATTCATGCGCGACCGCTCCACCGCCGCTCAGGCGTTTTACCTGCGGGAATACCTGCTGCTTGCGGGCATTCTGTTCACCTTCCTGTGGCGCTTTGTAGCCATGCTGTGGATTCCCGCCCTGGCCCCCCTGGAGGACTATTTGATCATGCTCTGGGCGGGCCTGGCCGCGGGGCTGGCCTGTCAGGGCCGCAGCTGGCGGCACAAGAGCATGCTGCTGCTGTGGACCGGCCTGGGGCTGATCTTTGTGCGGTGCCTTTTCGGCGGGGAGGAGACCCTGGCCGCGGGCCTGAAATCCGTGGCCCATGGCGTATTGGCCTTTGGGGTATGCTATCAGACGGCCATAGGGCTGCGCAAGGAGGCGCTGCTCACCTTCCTGCGGCTGCTGCTGGGCATCTGGACCACGGTCATGACCCTGCTGGCCCTGGCGGGGGTCTGGGCCGCCCTGTATGACCAGGTGCTCTCCACGCCCCAGGGAGGCGTTTACGTGATCGGCGTACAGCAGGGGCGGCTGAACCTGCTCACCTACTGCACCAACTCCGCGTCAAATCTGGCGGTATCCATTCTGGCGGGGCTGACGGGCATGCTGCTGACACGCAACCGCCTGGGCCGGGGGCTGTACGCCCTGGCCTGCCTGATCATGTTCCTGGTGCTGAGCCTGACGGTCACCCGCACGGCGTTCCTGAC
>DBFBGQ010000028.1:0-54204 GCA_048201975.1 Candidatus Egerieenecus sp.
CCATCCTAATGACCTCCTTTTGCTTTTCTGTGCAGTTGGCAGACCGCACTCCCATTGTAAGCAAAAGGAGTTTTCTTGTCATCCGCATAACTATAAGTTTTCCCGAACCCCACGCCTAGCGTGGGGTTTTAGGCATGCAAAAAACGAGTGGACAGGCGCCAGTCCACTCGCTTTTTGCATTTGTAACGATTGCGCCGGCCGCATTGACAGCAGTTCTTGGGAAATGATACCATATTTGCAGGAAGGAAAGGAGAATGGGCGCCGGAGATTCCGGACCATCGGGGAGGAAGGATTATGCGAAAGTGGTGGCTACTGGTTGCCTTGGCGCTGTGCTGCCTGGCGGGGTGCGCCCAGGCGCAGGAATTCTATTTTACCAAGGGCTATATTGTTTCGGATGGCGCAGGCGGCGCGGTGATCTATGAAAGCAACAGCGAAGATAGCCGCATGCTGGGGTGTGCGCTTCCGGGCGCGCCGGTGACAGTGGTGGGCTTCGAAGGGGAATGGCGGTGGATTCATCTGGGTCACACGGAGGACGATGATCTGCTGCTGGGGTACGTCCGCGGAGACCGGATTACCGATGAGGCGTCGCCGCTGGTCAGCATGACGCTGGAGGAAGCCTTTGCCCTGGACAGCCAGAAGCAGAACGTGCGGTTGGCCACGCTGGAAGCAGGCGCCCGGCTGGAGCTGGCGGGGCAGACGGATGAATACTGGCTGGTGAGCATGGATGGCCGGGTGGGAACCGTGCCTTTGGACGCCCTCAGCCCGGATGCGGATACGCTGGCGCTGCTGGACGCGGATTATCTGGCCAAGGTGGCCCAGGACGCGGCAAACCGGCAGGCGATGCAGGCGTATCAGGAAGAGATGACCTTGCGCTATAGCCCGGATTCCCGGGCGTGGCCACTGGAGCAGCGCGAGCATTTCCGCCAATTGCAGGAGCGGTGCGGGATCCTGGATGCCTGGGTGGACGAGCTGCCTGCCGCTGGAGAGCTGGACCAGCAGGCCGCCACGGAGCTGGCCTGCCAGTGCTTCCAGGAGATGTGGGGCGTGGACCCCACGTCCGAGGGCTGGCATATCTTCGTGGCCTTTGGGTACAACCGCATGGAGCCCAAGGTGCGGCTGTGGCAGTTCACGTTTCAGGAGGGGGATGCGGAAGAAAACAGCTTCCGCATGCAGCTGACCGCATCCGACGGAGAAGCGTACCGCACCTCCAGCGCCGAGGCATTTTTGATTTCCCGGCGCGCAGGGGGATACTCGCCCCAGGACGCGCTCCAGGATACCCTGGATGTGTGGACGGAACGCCTGGGTAGGGAACCTGCGGATTGGACCATTGATGAGCAATACGCCTTTGCCAACCTGCCCATTGCCAAGGTGCTGAACTATAACAGCCAGGTAACGGTGCCGAACGCATGGGAGATTCCCATGGACGAAGCCTTATCCACTGCCAAACTTGGTCTGATGTACCGTTATGGCCTGGAGGAGGCGCAGTTGGACGACATGCGCGTGCGTGTGATGGCGTTGGATCTATCAGGGGCGCGCAAGTATCAATTTTCCTGGAGCCAGTGGAACGAGGAGGAAAGCATGTGGACGTGGCTCTATGTGGCGGAGGTCGACATGGGTACGGGAGGAATCCTCAACCTGCAGGGACCTGGAGAAGGCAACGGCTGAAGAGGAAGGCAGAGGTATCACGAGGGGAATATCCATGAAAATGAGAAACCAAGCTTTTTTCTGCGGAAAAGGCTTGCAATTTGCGCTGGGACATGGTACAATGCCAGTTGCTGGTTTATGCTTACCTAAGGAGGTGAAATGAGTTGCCGAACATTCAGTCCGCTAAGAAGCGCGTAAAGGTTACTGCAAAGAAGACCCTGCGGAACCGCATGGTGAAGAGCAGCGTCCGTACTTCCATTAAGAAGCTCAACGCCGCGATTGCCTCTGATCCCAAGAACGCGGCTGTGCAGTTGAGCGAGACCACCTCCGCCCTGGATAAGGCTGTGGCGAAGGGGATCATCCATAAGAATGCCGCCAATCGCAAAAAGGCTCGCCTGGCCGTGAAGCTGGCAAAGGCCGCGATGTAAGCCTATACGGATGTGCGAGAAAGCCTCTTCCTGCCATGGGAAGGGGATTTTTCGCATTTTGGCGCAGGCGAAGGAGAACGGTATGTTTGATACGGTGCATCATGTGGCGATCATCGCCTCCAGCCTGGAAAAAACTCGGGCTTTTTACGTGGAGAAGCTTGGGTTTGAACTGCTGCGGGAAACCCGCCGCCCTGACCGGGATGACTGCAAGCTGGACCTGCGGCTGGGGGAAATGGAGCTGGAAATCTTCATCAAGCCCGGCGCGCCGGCCCGCCCCTCCTATCCGGAGGCGCTGGGACTGCGGCACCTGGCCTTTCGCGTGAAGGATGCGGCGGAAGCCGTGCAGGCCCTGACGGAGCGCGGCATTTCCTGCGAGCCGCTGCGGGTGGACGAGGTGACGGGCGGCCGGATGACATTTTTCCGGGATCCGGATGGATTGCCCCTGGAAATACATGAATGAAGCGGGAGGAAAATACGATGGCGGAAGCGATGCAAAGCGCGCGTCAGGCATGGGAGCGCTGGCTGGCTGCGGATACGGTGGATGCCGATACCCGGGCAAAGCTCCAGGCGATGGACGAGGGAGAAATCCTGGATAGCTTCTACAGGGATCTGGCATTTGGCACGGGCGGCCTGCGTGGGGAGATTGGGCCGGGAACCAACCGGATGAACCTGTTTACCGTGGGCCAGGCCACCCAGGGGCTGGCCAACTACTTGAACCAGACACTGCTGCCCAAGTGTGTGGCCATCGCGTACGATAGCCGCATGGGAAGCGGGGATTTTGCCCGCCGGGCGGCGTCGGTGCTGGCGGCCAACGGCATCGTTGCCTGGATCTATCCCCGCCTGGAGCCCACGCCCGCCCTGTCCTTCGCCGTGCGGGATCTTCGCTGCGGCGCGGGCATCTGCGTGACCGCCAGCCATAACCCGGCCAAGTACAACGGCTACAAGGTTTACGGCGAGGACGGCTGCCAGATTACCCTGGAGATGGCGGAGGCCATTGGCGCGGAGATCGAGCCCATTGACCCGCTCTATGGGGTGAACGCCGTGGACTTTGACCAGGGGCTTGCCAGCGGCATGATTCGCTATATCGGCGAGGATACGCTGGATCGCTTTGTGGCGGCGGTAAAGGCGCAGGCATTGCCCGTGGAGGCGGATACGCCCTTGCGGGTGGTCTATACGCCGCTGAACGGCACAGGCCTGGAGTGCGTGCAGCGGATTCTGACGGAAATCGGCGTAACGGATGTGCACGTGGTGGAGGAGCAGCGGCTTCCGGATGGGCATTTCCCCACATGCCCCTATCCGAATCCAGAGATTCGGGAGGCGCTGACCCTGGGCTTGCGGGATTGCGGCGTATACCATCCTGACCTGCTGCTGGCCACGGACCCGGATTGCGACCGGGTGGGCATTGCTGTGCCGGAGGGCGACGGTTATGTGCTGATGACGGGCAATGAGGTGGGCGTGCTGCTGCTGGACTTCATCTGCCGGGTTCGCTTGGAGGCAGGCACGCTGCCGGAAAAGCCTGTGGCGGTGAGCACCATCGTCTCCACGGCCATGGCCGACGGCATTGCGGCGCACTATGGCGTGGAGCTGCGGCGCACGCTGACGGGCTTCAAATTCATCGGCGAGCAGATCGGCCTGTTGGAGAAGGCGGGGGAGGCGGAGCGCTACATCTTCGGCTTTGAAGAAAGCTACGGCTATCTCTCCGGCGCTCACGTCCGGGACAAGGACGCGGTGAACGCCTCCATGCTCATCTGCCAAATGGCGCGGTGGTACAAGCATCGGGGGTGCACGCTTTACCAGGCCATGCAGGCCCTGTACAAAAAATATGGCTATTACCTGAACACGCTGTATAGCTTTACCTTCGAGGGAGCGGCCGGCATGGAGAAAATGCAGGCCATCATGGCGCGCCTGCGCCAGCAGGCGCCCAAGGAGCTGGGCGGTTTCCCCGTGGAGCGGGTGGAAGACTATACCGCGGGGGATACGGGTTTGCCCAGCGCGGATGTGCTGGCCTTCTGCCTCCAGGGCGGATGCAAGGTGATGATCCGCCCCAGCGGCACAGAGCCCAAGCTCAAAGCGTATCTCTTCAGCCGCGGGGACGACGCCGAGCAGGCTGCAGCGAGAGAGCAGACCATGCACGAGGGCATTGCAGCGCTGCTGCAGGCTTGAGTTCCCGGCGGTACCTGCATCCGATCCGGCGGCGTTGCGCCTGAAATAAATCGTTCCCCCTGCGCCGGCCATGGGCAATGGCTTGGCGTAGGGGGAACGTTGCGTTTGGAGGAAGTGCGGGGATGCGTCTTCCCTTAACGGATCATGAGCACGTAGGGGTCAAAGCATTGATCCCGCAGCTGGTCCATGGCTTGCTCCGGCTCCGTCGCTTCCGTGAGCCACAGGGTGTAGCGATATTCGCCAAAGCCGGAAAGATCCATTTTAAAATTGGTTTCCCAGGTGTTGTTCATCACCCAGGCGTAGAGTGGACGCGCGTTATTGGCTTCTGCGCCGTCGCACAGGCGGATGGGATGGTGGCGCATTTCACCCATGTAGATCAGGGGCGTATCCCGGCAGGCGATGAGCGCGCCGCCCTCGGGCGCCAGAATGGCTACGCCGTCGTCGCTCATGCTGTATTCCATGCAGGTGCCGGGCAATTGGTCCACGCCGGGGCGGAAGGCCTCCGCGCCTTTGCGCAGGTAGCGGGCGGCCCGGGGATAGTCCAGGCTCAGCGGCAAAAAGATGCTTTCAATGTCCGTTGATAATGTCTTGCCCAGCTCCAGATGGAAGTCGATGCGGAGGAGTTCATCATAGAGCTTCAGCACCACGTCTGCCCGCACGGTCCCCGGCAAAGAGAAGCGCAGGCGGAGCTGGGTGAAAACCTCTCCCCGCTCCTGACAAATGATCTCTTCCAACCGTCCCACGGAGAGCTCCGCATGCTGCCCACGAATATTTCGTCCCAGCCTCCGGCGCTCTTCCTGGGCAGGAGAGGGATGGTTTGCAACCTGTATGCGGGTCACTTCGTGCACGGGAGTGAAGAAAGGCGCAACGCCTTGCCCCAGAAGGTTTCGTCCCGTACGCTTGTCCACAAACTCGGTGATTCCTTCACCTGGTCGGTACCCCAGGCGGAAAAATGCGTTTTCAAAGCCATAGGGCAGGCGATAGGTCACGGGATCGTAGCCGTTGACGATGTCGCGCACCCGCTCAGCCCCCACATAGCAGCGGCGGCTGTTCAATGCGCCAGACTCCGGAGGAAGTTCGCGGTATTGGTAGCGCTTTGTTTCTCCGGGCTGGAAGGCGTCCACGAACGTAAGCAGCCTCCCCCGGGGATGTGGCGAAACCTGGCAGGGAATGCGTCTCCCCGTCTGATCCGCAATTTCCGCCCGAGCCATTATCGGGCTTTCGATATAGAAGGAAACCGGCTGCAATCCTCCGCGTCCGCTGACGTCGCAGACGCTGATCTCACCCTGCGTGGCATAGTAGCGCATCACATCCCCGCGAGCCATGGCGATGCGGTTGAGCAGCGTGGAGGCAGCTTCGTGTGCTTTGGACGCATAGCTGTTTTTGCGCATGTCCAGGTTCAGCACCATGGTATCGTAGGGATTCTCAATGGTGGAGGAATGGCCCCAGGTATGCTCGGCGTAGAGCAGCAGGTTATCTTCCGCCGCTTTGCACACTATCGGGTAGCGCTCCTCCAACGCGGGCTCCAGGCGTTTGCACAGCCGGTAGCGCCACTGGGCTTCCCGGTAATGCTTCACTGCATAGGGGGTGCTTCCCGCGCCGTTGGCCCACCAATCCGTCATGTCGCCCCGGTATACCGGCGCGTCCGCCAGCTTGGGCGCGATGGCCGCATATAGTTCCTGCAGGGAAACCATGCGGATCTCCAGCTGATCGCCATAACGCTGTTGATAGCCCTGGATGGTGCGCAGAATCTCTGTTTCTGGTGGCGCGTTGTCGCTGAAAACACCCGACACCGACGCCAGCACAAAGTCGTAGGGATAGCCGTTCTCCTCGCATAGCTTGATGTATGCGTGCAGGTTTTGCTGGAGTGCGTCCACGGGATCCTGGGCGCCTGTGGTTTTTCCCAGATGGTTTTCCATCATGAAGTTCACGGAGCGGTTGGGCTTGAGCCCCAGCACGTTGCCCAGGTTGTAATGCTCGCCGTTCCATACCAGCATCCGCTGACCGGCGGTGTTTTCCCACCAGCATGCCGTTTGATTCTGGTACAGGGGATACATTCCGTGGTGACAGTGGATATTTGCCAGCAAAAAGGCGATTCCATGGTGGAGCATGGCGTTCCGGTAGCCCATGGAGATGCCGTTGATGTCCGCAATCATGGCGGTGCGAAGGGGAGCACCTTGAGCGGTGAAGCGGGCCTGCAACTGTTCCAGCCTCCGTTCGTACACCTGACAGTCCACCAAATCGCAGAAATTCAGGTAGTTGGCGGACAAACCAATTTTCCCTTGCCGTGCCAGAGCGAAAAAGTCTTCCTGCTCCTGGGGCGAGCATGTCTCCAGAAATTTCTCCACGCAGAAAAGCGTCTCGCAGTTCCAGCGGAAATCCGCGTTTTCCGGTTGCTTCATGAGCCGCAGTACCGTGCGGATGTAGTCTACCTGCGTGTCGATGACCCGCTCCTGCAGGTCCGTGTAGCCGATATCCGTGTGGGAGTGATGGGTAACGTACAGCGTCTTGATTTTTCCGACCATGTTTATACCTCCTCTTCGCCTTCCTGGCGTATGCAGGCGACCATGATGCGAATGCGTTCCCCCTCCGGAGAACGGATTGTGTATGTTCCGGCGGCCTCCGGCAGGATGCAGGTTTCCGCATAGTGAAGCGTCAGCGGCGGAAAAGCATGCTGAGGACTTTCCACCAGCGCCTGGCGGCCTTCCACCAGGTTCATCATGTGAACGCTGCCGTTGCGGGGCAGGGTCATGGCGCTATGGGTGGTGATCCGATAGGTATCAATGAATTCCAGGGCGTGCAAACCCGTGCGTTCCACCTGGCCCTCCGGACCGTCATACAGGAGCGTTACCGCATTTACCAGGTTTTCCTGTACCCATTTCGTGTCCCGCTGCCATTGTATGTTGGCCAGGCCATGCTCCAGGTGAATGGGCCGGGGTTTGCCATCCAGGTCGACCCTGCCCCAGTCCCAGAGCTTAAAGGTAAAGATGTAAGGCGTTGCGCTGATTTCCAGCACCATGGTGTCGGCCCCTGAGCCATGCACGGTCCCCGCGGGAATCAGCAGATGATCGTGCTTTTTTACGGGAATGCGGTTCACATACTGCTCGGCTGGAAAATGCTCCCCGCGCTGGGACGCGGCCAGATCTGCGGCCATGGCTTCCGGCTGTATGCCCGTTCGCAGCCCCAGATAAGCGCAGGGGGCTTCCCCTACGGCATCGAGGATGTAGTAACTCTCATCCTGGGTGTAAGCCATGCCAAAATGCTCGCGAATGTATGCCTTGAGCGGATGTACCTGCAGGGAAAGGTTTTGCCCGTGTATGGTATCCAATAGGTCAAAACGAATGGGGAATTCCTTTCCGAAGCGGCGGTAAACGCGTTCGCCCAGCAATGCTTGGGGATAGCTAAGCACCAGGTTGATGGCGGGCGTCTGCACCAGACACTGGCCAAAGGCCAGGGTTAGGCTGTTTTCCTCGGGCACGCCGTCAAAGCTCCAGGCGTAGTTGCTGCCGTTTTCCGGCAGATGAAAATGGTTTTTCATCCAGTCGCCGCCCCATACCCCCGGGTCAAAGTACGGGGTGAGGCGAAAGGGCCTGTGGGCGATCTGCGCCAGCGCGTCCCGGTAGCTGACCCCATCCACCAGGACCGGCGCGTCCTCTACCGTCATGTCCAGATAAAAATCCATGGTGGGCAGCAGGGCTTCCTTTACCTGGTCCGCCCACCGCCATTCGGCGAAATATCCCCGTTTGTATTTCGCCAGCTTGGAGGCGCCCTTTACGGCCGTTCGCCAGTTCTCCATGCCGCGGCGGTAGCGCAGCTGTATCTCCCAACGGGTTAGATCCGCCACAATGAGCACGTCTCCCGCATGCACCAGGGATGCGCCCACACCATAAACCAGCACGCGCCCCTGCGCGCAGGCGCGGCGCGCATCCTCCAGCCGCTGAGGTATGAATACATCCTGCAACCGGCGCTGGGTCATTCGTCCAAATACCGGATCCTCCGTCAGATCCTCCTGGAGCAATGCGTCCAGGTCGGCAGGGGCCATGGCGCAGTCGTCGCTGCACACCACCGCGTCCCACCCCAGGGGTTCCAGCGCTTGCCGGATCTGCTCCGCATCCACACCGGGATAGCATGCCACCACCGTCACGCCATGCTCCGGCAGGCGGGGAGCCAAACGGCAGCGAATCTCTTCCCAACCCAGCGCTACCGGGTCGCTGCGATCCGCTACCTGGATTTTGGGGAGCCTGTCATAGACTGCATCCAATGCGTTGGCCTGTGTTTCCATGCGCGTGTCCTCCGCGTTTTTATCGCTATGAAGATACGCGCTGTTCAAAAATATGTCAATACTAATCAGGCATTTATAGTTATACTTTTTGATTTGTATTTACATCATGCTGTTAGTGTGCTATACTCGCTGTGTCACAAGGAGGCGTATAGGATGTCGCAACCGCTTTACGCTCAGGTAGCCCAGTATGTGCGTATGCGCATTGAGTCGGGGGAATATGCCCAGGGCAGCCGCATCCCACCGGAGCACGAGCTGGCAAAGCTGCTGCGCGTCAGCCGCCCCACCGTGCGTCAGGCGCTGGCGGCGCTGGCGCGGGAAGGATATCTGCTGCGGGTAAAGGGTAGCGGGACGTTTGCGGCGCTGCCCAAGGTGGAGCATCAATCCACCACGTTCCTGACCGGTTACCGAGAAGAGAGCGCAAAGAACCACCGGGTGCTGCGAACCCGCGTACTGTTTCTGGGGGTGGAACGGGCCGGTGAAGCGGTGTCGCAGGCGCTGGGCATACGTCCCGGTGAGCGCGTCACGCGCTTGACTCGCCTGCGCTGGCTGGAAAACCTGTATGGAAACGCGCCGGTGGTGCATACCACGGTGTTCGTGCCCACGTCGCTTTTTCCTGGCATGGCGCAGATGGATTTTACCGACGCTTCGTTTTATGAGGCGCTGGCAGCGCGGGATCTTATGGTATGCCACGCCTCCCGGCGCCTGGAGGTTATGCCGCCGGAGGCGGAGATTGCCAACTTGCTATGCATCTCGCTCTATGAGCCGGTTGTATGCATTACATCCACCGGATGCACCCAGGCCATGACGCCCGTGGAATATTGCAAAAGCTACTATCCGGCCAGCCGAAGCAGCTTTCTGATTGAAACGCATCCGTAAAAAGGGGGGTGCGCCCATGGCACCATACTGCATTTGCCTGGACGTGGGAGGCACGGAAATCAAGGCGGCGGCCATGACGCTAGCTGGCGGGCTGCTGACGCCCATCGCACGGGTTCCGTCCTGTGCGCAAGCGGCTGCGGAGCCGCTGCTGGAGCATTTTGCCACGCTTATTGACGGCTTGCGGCAGCCCAAAGGGGAATTGGCGGGCGTTCGCCTGGCCTTCCCTGGCCCCTTTGACTATGATGAAGGGATTTGCCTGTTGCAAGGCCTGGACAAATACGACGCCTGGTACGGAATGAATCTGCGCGCGGCCCTTGCCCGGCGCTTGCGCTTGCCTCCTTCGGCTTTCCGCTTCGTAAACGACGTAGCGGCTTTTGCCCTGGGGGAGCTGCGCTTTGGGGAAGCGCGTGGAGCGGCGAAGAGCTTCTTTGTCTGCATTGGCACGGGTTGCGGCAGCGCCTTTGCCCTGGGGGATCGTCTGGCGCCGGAAGGTACTCCTGGCGTTCCGCCCAAGGGGTACATTTACGCTACGCCCATGCTGGAGGGATGCCTGGACGATTACCTTTCCAGGCGTGGCATTCAGGCGCTTTCCCAGCACGTATTGGGCGTTGCCTTGGATGGCAAAGCGCTGGCGGAACGTGCCGCTGCGGGGGATGAACGCGCCAGGGCGTGCTATGCAGCCTTCGGACAGCGCTTGCTGGATGGCTTGTACCCTTTTCTGGAGCATTTTTCCCCGACCTGTCTGTGTCTGGGCGGTCAGATTACCCGAAGCGCAAGCTGGTTCCTCACGCCGCTTGCCAAGGTTTGCGCGGAAAAATGCATTCGCCTTTACGTTACAGAGGATACAACCTTGCGTGCGCTTCAGGGACTGCTTGCCGTTTGTTGACGGGATTCGCCTGACCAAAGCTTTGCGGTCGACGCCATGGGTCGAGGGAGAGGATGCGACATTCCACAAAGGGCGGCGCTTTGCATGCGCCGCCCTTTCTATGCAGGGATGTGATGAAAGTGCTAACAGCCTCGTCGGCCGGGAAGGGCAGGTAACGCCTTTCTCCTCTCGGGCGTGCGCCGCAGTTTTACTTCAGGCGGCAGCGGATGCTGGGACAGGCGGCGCAGCCGCCTTCGCCGGTTTCCCGGAGGGAGGCGGGGAGCGCGTCGCCAACTTCTTTCATGGCCAGAATGACCTCGTCCGGATCAATGGGGCAGGTAATTCCTGCCAGCGCCATATCTGCTGAGGTAACAGCGACTCCCACGGTGCCCACGTTCCGGTAGACGCAGGGCACTTCCACCAATCCCCCGGCGGGGTCGCACACCAACCCCAGCAGGTTCATCAACGAAAAGGCCGCTGCATCGGCGCTTTGCTGCGGACCGCCGCCCTCCAGAAACACCATGGCCGCTGCCGCCATGGCCGCCGCAGAGCCGCACTCCGCCTGGCAACCGCCTTCCGCACCGGAGATGCTGGCCTGGCTTGCAATGGACTCGCCCACGGCGGCGGCTACAAACAGGGCGTCAACCAGCGCTTCTTCTTCATACTGCCGCTCTTCTGCCAGGGCTTGCAGCAGGCCCGGCAATATGCCGCAGGCGCCCGCGGTGGGCGCGGCCACGATTTTACCCATGCATGCATTGCATTCCGCAGTAGCGAGGGCGTAGGCCTCCGCCTTGCCCAGTAGTCCGCCGCAAAGGCTGCGCCCCTCCTGCATGCGGGTCAAAAGCTTTGATGCCTGCCCGCCGCTGAGCCCGGACACGGAGCGCAGCCCCGGCTCCAATCCCGTGCGTATGGCAGACTGCATGTCCCGCCAATGGTTGCGCATGATCTGACGGATCTGCGCGGGCTCCATGCGGGTTTCTTTGGCTTGCGACTCCTGAGCGGCTTGCGCCAGGCCGCACTTTTCAGCAAGGCGCACCCATTCCCGCAGCGTATGATCCATCAGTCGTTCCTCCTTGCCAGAAAGGTTGCGTCAACGATATCATGAAGCCCTTTCAATTCCGCCAGCATAGTGGGGGTGAGGGGGGTATCCAGCTCCAACACCATGATGGCTTCCGCACCCGCATCGCGGCGGAACACCTGCATGGTGGCGATGTTCACTTGGTGCTGCGCCAGAACGCCGGTTACCAGCGCGATCATCCCCGGCGTATCCCGGTGCCGGATGATCAGGGTATTTTCCTTGCCGGAGAAATCCACGTTCATGCCGTCCAGGCTGGTGATGTCGATGTTGCCGCCGCCCACCGAGGCAGCTTCCATCTCCAGGCGTGCGCCCTGCTCGCCCTCCAGGGACAACCGTACCGTATTCGGATGAGCGCCGCGAAGGTGAACCGTGGAAAAAATCAGCGAAAGGCCCTGCTTTTGCGCAATGGACAGCGAATCCCGCAGCCGCGGATCATCCACCGCCATGCCCAGTAAGCCGCCCACAATGGCGCGATCTGTGCCGTGGCCACGCCAGGTTTTGGAAAAAGACCCGTGGAAACCGATGCGTGCCAGCGTGGGGCGTTGTCCCAGTAGCAGCCGCCCGATGAGGCCAATGCGTGCCGCGCCCGCCGTATGCGAGCTGCTGGGGCCGATCATCACCGGGCCGATAATATCAAAGAGATCCATCTGCGCCATCCTTTCCGTCTTCCGGGGGAAGCCCGAGGTGATCCCGGAGAAATTGTCCTGCTGCCTTCAAGGATTCCCGGCTTTCGGGAAAACCGAACAGCTGAAATACGTGGCACATGCCTGCCCAGCGAATGAGCTCCGTCTGAACGCCTGCCAGGCGCATGCGCGTGGCCAGAGTCTCCGCGTCGCTAAGAAGCAGCTCGCTGGTGCCCGCATGGATTTGTGTGGGAGGAAAACCGGAGAAATCCGCATAAATTGGTGAAAGCATGGGATCGCGGAGCAGCTTCTCCTGTCCGCCCGCATAGGCCAGGGCGCTTTGCATCAGCTCCGGGGCGGAGAGGGTGGCGTCCACGTTTTGCAGGCGCTGGTAGCTGGGACCTGTTTGCAACAGATCCGCCCAGGGAGAAAGCAGCGCCATAGCGGCGGGAAGGGGACGGCCCTGGCTGCGCAGGGCCTGGCACAGCGCCAGACACAGGTTGCCTCCCGCGCTTTCTCCCACCAGCGCGATGCGGCAGGGGTCAAAGCCGGCGGCGAGCACTGCGTCCCACAGGGATAGCGCGTCTTCTACCGCGGCGGGATAAGGATACTCGGGAGCCAGGCGATAGGCGAAGGTTACGGTGGAAAGCTTCGCTGCGCCGCAGATCAGCGCCGCCATTGCCTTAGCCTGCACCAGACCGCCGGATACATAAGCGCCTCCATGGCAATGAACCAGCAGATATCCCTCCGGAAAGCCGTCTGGCGGATAAAGCGTTAGGGCAGGAAGCTGTGCCAGTGGGAAAAGTTCGCCGCGAATGTTGCCCATGGGGATTTCCGCCACCATCTGATCGGGGAGGCGGACGTTATTCATCAGTGAGTCGCTCACCCGGGAAAAAAATCCCTTTCCAATCCGAAGCGCGCCAAGCACTAGCTTGCTTTTAAGACTGGGCATAGCGGAGAATCCCTCCTTGGGAAAGATCGAAGCCAAAACATGTTCGCTTCATTGTACACGATGGAGACGAAACGGGTCAAGGCATGCGGACGGATCAAATGAATTTTCCGTGCAATTCTGCCGGGAGTATGCTATAATAACCCAAACGGGGGAGGTGACGGCCAGTTGGAAGCCCAGCGCGGCGCAAGCCGGTGGTTTCGCCTGGATAACGCCGCCAAGCTGTATCCTGCGATCTCCAGCGTCCAATGGACGAGCATGTTTCGCCTCTCTTTTGTGATGGACGAGACAGTGGCGCCCCAGCGCCTGGAGGAAGCGGTCAATCAGGTGTTGCCTCGTTTTCCGGCTTTCCGTGTGCGCCTGCGCAAAGGCCTGTTCTGGTATTACCTGGAGGAGATCCATGACCGCTTCCGCGTGGTGGAGGATGTGGGACATCCGTGTCCGCCGCTGGCGCAGGGGGAAAACCATGGCTATCTTTTCCGGGTGAAGTATGGCGGGCGGCGAATCTCTCTGGAAATGTTCCATGCACTGGCCGACGGCACGGGCGGGTTGATTTTCCTGAAAAGCATTGTGGCACAGTACCTGCGCCTGTGCGGCACGCCGGTTCCCTGCGAGGAAGGTGTGCTGGATCCAGGGAAACCGCCCGATCCCAGCGAGCTGGAGGACGCTTACCGGAAGATTCCCTTGGACGGCGTTCATGCCAGCCGGCGGGAGGAGGCAGCGTATCAGATGCCCGGTACGCCTGACCCACCCCATACTCTACGGCTGATTCTGGCAGAGCTGTCCGTAAAAGCTGTGAAGGCGCGGGCGGCATCCCTGGGCGCCACCATCACCGAATATCTCACAGCGGTCATGGTGTATACCCTGTGGCAGACGCAGCAGCGGGAAGGACGGCAGCGCAACCGTTGGGTCAAGGTTTCTGTGCCCGTGAACATGCGCAAGTATATTCCCACGCATACGGTGCGCAATTTCGCCTTCTTCCTTAATGTGGGCATTGATCCAAGGCTGGGGGTTTATACCTTTGAGGAGACCGTCCAGCTGATGCATCATGCCATGCGCTACGGTATGAACCCTAAGTTCCTGTTTGCGGGCATCGCCACCAATGTGGCCTCGGAGCGCAATTGGTTCATTCGGTTGTGCCCGCTGCCGGTGAAGAATTTCGTGCTTTCATTCGTTTATCATCGTGTGGGCGAGCGGCTCTTCACCACTACGCTGACAAATGTGGGCGCAGTGCGGCTGCCCCAGGCCATGGCGGAGCATGTGGAGCGGGCGGAGATGCTGTTGGGCGCTTCCAGCTCCTACCGAAGCAACTGTGCAGCCATTAGCCTGGGCGATCGGCTTTGCCTGACCTTTACGCGGGACATCGCAGAGGCCGACTTTGAGCGGAACGTGCTGCGCTTCCTGGTGCAGGAAGGGATCCACGTGCGCGTATCCAGTAATCAGGAGTGAAGCGGAATGTCCTATTGCGTACATTGCGGTGTGCAGCTGGCCCCTTCGGAGGCGCGCTGCCCTCTATGCCAGACCCCGGTGGTGGATCCGGCAGCGCCGTACGATCCCGCGCTTCCAAGGGAATTTCCCGTCCGAAGCCGTGAACAGCGCCTGGAGATCAATCCCTGGACGACTTTGGCCCTGGCTGCGGTGCTTCTTACGGTGCCAGCGCTGATCTGTCTGCTCATTGATCTGCTGGGCAACGGGGCGCTGACCTGGTCGCTGTATCCCATTGGCGCCTTTGGCATGATCTTCCTGGGCATTGTCCCACCTGTGGCCTTGCGGAAAAATGTGTTTTTCTGGACTGTGGCGGCAGATGTGGGCGCGCTGTGCATGTACTTATGGCTGGTACAGTATCTCAGCGGCGGCACCTGGTTCCAGACCATTGTGTTTCCCGTGCTGTTGTTGCTGGGGGTGATGCTGGTAGCCATGGCGTCCAGCATCCGCCAGGGGATGTTGCGGGGTTTGGGAATTCCTGCCATGGGCCTGTTGCTGGTCTGTGTGGTAGCCCTGGCGGTGGATCTGCTCGTTACGGCCACCCTGACCGCCCAGGTACGTGTTACCTGGTCTGCTTTTGTAATGATTCCCTGCGGAGTGATCTCCGCTATGCTGTGGCTGGTCCACCGCAACCATGCCCTGCGCAGCGAGCTCAAGCGCAAGCTGCACCTATGAAGCCAAGCCGGAAGGAGAAAAAAACATGGATTTTCTCAAAACCCTGCTCGTTTACCTCTCTCTGACCTACGCGACCTCCGTGCAGGGCGCGCCTACGCCTGCGCCGACGGAAATGCCCACGGCCACGCCTGCGGCAGTGGTGGAGACTAGCGCGGTGCAAGCCACCGCAGACTTTTCCACCCCGGAAATAACCAACGACACCTATACGCCTGAACCGGCGCCTACGAATACGGCTGAACCCACCCTGACCCCCGCGCCCGCGCCTTCGATGACGCCCAACACGGCCTACAAAACCTTGCAGCAGGGCGATCGAGGCGACCGGGTCAAGGAGCTGCAGCAGCGCCTGAAGGATCTGGGATATCTGGAGGGTGAGGTGGACGGAGCCTATGGTGCGCAAACCCGCCGGGCTGTGCAGCGCTTCCAGTATTATAATGGCCTGAGCCAGGATGGCATCGCCGGGAAGAATACGCTGACGGTGCTTTACGAAAGCGAGAGCATTGTATCCGCGGTTACGGCTACGCCCACCGTGGAACCCTCCGCCACGCCCAGTCCTACGGTGCAGGCGGAAATTACCGTGAATCCTCCCCAGGAGGACGCCACGGCTACCCCGGAACCTACCCTGGTGCCTCCGCTGGCCCCCAATGTGCCGGAGGGGCTTACTGCGCTGACCCTCCAAGAGGAGAGCAATATGGTGGTCAATGGCAGCGGGGAAGCGCTTAGCGTGATTGTGCCTGAGGATGGGGTTACGGTGGAGCGCGTGCTGCGTGTGTATACGGATGGGACGGGTGAACCGTTGGTGGATGCCGCGTTCATGGCGCAATGCCTGGAGAACTGGAGCTGGACCTCGGAGCAGGAGGGAGCTTATACCCTGAATGCGGATGGCTATGTGCTGCAGTTGAGCCTGGAAGCGGACGAAAACGGGGACGTGGCTTCCGCCACGCTCACCGTGGACGGGGCCGAAGTGGCATTGGCAGCGGGGGACGTGCGGCGTTTGACGGACGGCACGGTGTTGATTCGCGCATCCTTGCTGGAGAAGGCCATCGGCGCCAGCTATGTTTGGGACACGGAGGAAAACGCGCTGGTACTGCATTACGTCAGCAAACAGCTGGCTGACGCAGTGGATTGATTTCGGTCCAAGGCGATGACGGCGGCTTTTCATCAACGGCAAAGGCGTTGGAGCTCCGGTGGAGCTTGCGGAACGATTCCAAAGATCCTTCCTTGCGTCCCAATCATGTGAAGAATCTTTCAAATCGGAAGAACCAACCCTGTCCCCAAATACGAAAGTGATACCGGAGGAGCGTTGCTCCTCCGCTTTTTTGTATGCAAGGCGCGCGGTAGCACCTTCCGGTTGCGGCCTGTTTCCAACGTTTTTGGCAGCGCCCCCTGACATGATCACGGACAATGGCGCATAGGGTATCAGGGAAACGGGAGGTGACGGGTTTGCCCGGCGGGAAAGCGTGGAAACGTGGAGTGGGCCTGCTTCTTACAGCTATATGCCTGTGCTATCCCGCGCCTCCGGCGGGGGAAGCGCAAAGCAATCCCTACCTGATTTGGATTGACATCCATCAAAAGACGCTGATTCTGTATCAGGATTACCAGGAGGTGAAGCGCTGGCCGGTGGCAACCGGCGCCTGGGATACGCCTACGCCCATCGGCATGTTTATGATCAACAGCCGTTTCTCTGGGGAAATGAGCGGCTTTGGTACCTGCTTCCTGGGGCTGAACGTGCCCTGGGGGCAGTATGGCATCCACGGCACAAACCGGCCGGAGAGCATCGGAGGCAATGCATCCCATGGGTGCATCCGCATGTATGTGAAGGACGCGGAGGAGCTTTATGCGCTGGTGCCCAACTGGACGCGGGTGGTGCTGGAGGGCGGACCCTACGGAAAGCTGGATTACTCCCTGAGGCCGTTGAAAAACGGGGATCGGGGAAGTCATGTGCTGGCAGTGCAGGAGAGGCTGCGGGCATTGGGGTATTACACCGGCTGGCCGGATGGGATTTACGGCGCGGGCACGGAAAGCGCCGTGCTGCAGGCACAAAAGGCGTTGGGGCTGACGCAGAGCGGCAGGGTGGATTGGCAATTCTATCAGGCCATTGGCCTGACACTGTTTGAGTAAAGGGTGGTGAATCCATGGACTGGGCGGAAACCAAGGCTTTTTTGTCCCCGTGCCTGCCGGAGGAGATGCGGGCGGAACTGGAGCTGCTTTATCCTGGGGAGCTGCGGGAAATCCGCATTCGCGCAGAGCAGCCTGCGACGTTGGTTACGGCATCGCGAACGGCTGCGCTGCAATGGCGTCCCGATAAGGATCAGGTGGAGCGGTTGGCGGAAGCGTTGGCGGATCATGGCCTGTACGCCCGCGGAGAAGAAACGCGGCAAGGGTTTGTTACCCTGCGCGGCGGGCACCGCCTGGGACTGTGCGGCCGGGTGCTGATGGGAGACAAGCGCGTGCGGGCGCTGCGGGACATCGCGTTTCTCTGCTTGCGAATTGCAGGGCAATGGCCGGGCGCGGCGGATGCGCTGATGCCCTGGGTGCTCCGCCAGGGGCGGGTGCGCTCCGTGCTGGTCATCGGCTTGCCGGGAACGGGAAAGACTACGCTGCTGCGCGATTTGGCCCGCCAGCTGGGTAGCGGCCGCCAGGCGCTGCAGGTGGGGCTGGTGGATGAGCGTGGGGAGCTGGCTGCCTGCGTGGACGGCGTGCCGCAGCTGGACGTGGGCGAGCGCACGGATGTATTGGATGGTTGCCCGAAAACAGAGGCAGTGGCGTGGTTCCTGCGGGCGATGTCGCCCCAGGTGCTGGTTACAGACGAGCTGGCGGACGCGGCGGATGCGGCGGCAGTGCTGGAGGCTGTGTACTCCGGAGTGCCCGTGCTGGCCAGCGCCCATGGGGCGGGGTTGCATGAACTGGCGCAGCGCCCGGTGCTGGCAGCCATGATGTCCCGGCGCGTTCTTGATCTATACGCGGTGCTGGATAGCGAAGGTACTGGAAAGGTCAGCGCGCTCTATGACCGTTCCGGCAGCGCGCTGGAGCTGGGCTGATGCTCCGGGCGTGGCTGGCCCTGGGGGCGGGCATCGGATGCGGCGTGATAGGCATGCGGCGGGCCTCGGCGCTGCGCAGACGGGCGCGTGAATTGCGTCGATGGCTGGAGGCTCTCCAGCGTCTGTCGCTCCTGTTGGACGAAAGCGCCTCCACCTTACCCCGGGCGTTCGAGCAGGCGGGAGAGAGCGGAGGAACGGCGCAGGCATGCCTGACAGCGACGGCGGAGCGGCTGAAGCAGGCGCCCGGCTTGACGCCTTCCCAGGCCTTTATGCAGGCGGGCTTGAAGTACCTGGACTGGGCAACGGGAGAGGAAAGAGCGCAGCTGACGGCCATGCTGGCGGGGGTTGGCCGCGGGTCCCTGGCCATGCGCCGCCAGGCGGTGGAACACACCGCCGAATGGCTGTCCCTGCACCTGGGCTGGGCGGAAGAAAAGCACAGGAAAGATGGCAAACTTGCGCTGACGCTTGGCTGGGCTGCGGGCGCATGCTTGACCCTGCTGCTCATATAACGTGATGGAAAGGAGCGGGCCGGGATGCAAATCGACCTGCTGTTCAAAATTGCCGGCGTGGGGATTCTGGTGACCGTCATCGCAACGGTGCTGACCCGTACCGGCCGTGAGGAGATGGCTATGCTGACCACGGTGGCCGGCTTGGTGATCGTGCTGCTGATGGTGGTGGACATGATCGCGGGGATGCTCACGCAAGTGAAAAGCATTTTCCAGTTATATTGACGCGGAGGTAGCCTATGGACATGATGCGCGTGGCTGGGTTTGCTGTGACGGCCGCATTTGCCGCCGCAGCCATGCGGCGCATGCGCCCAGAGGCGGGAATGGGACTGGCGCTTGCGGCGGGTATGATGCTCCTTTTGGCAGCGCTGAGCCAGGTGCAGTCCATTTCCGGGGCGCTGCAACAGCTTTGCGAGCGGGCTCAATTGCAGCCCACCTATGTCCGCACGTTGCTTAAGACCGTGGGCATCTGCTTTCTTACGGATTTTACCGCGGACGTTTGCAGGGATGTGGAAGAAACAGGGCTTGCCCAGCGGGTGGAAACCGTGGGGAGGCTGATGATTCTGGCGGTTGCGGCGCCGGTGCTGGCGTCGCTGCTGGGGAATCTGCTGGAGCTGGCCTCATGAAGCGCGCGGCGGCGCTTATGGCGCTTTTGCTATGGCTTCTTCCGCTGCAGGCGCGGGGGGAGGCGTTGGCCGACGGCATTTCCGAGGCCTTGGACAAGCTGGAGCTGGAGGAACTGGGGGAGGAGCTTGCGGCGCTTGGAGAACCGTTTTCAGCCGGAAGCCTTCGGGAAACGCTGGTCAAGATCGCCCGAGGAGAATGGACGGTCTCCTTGGACGCGCTTTTACAGCTGCTTTCCCAGCGCTTTCTTTCCGCGCTTTCTGGAAGCCTGTGGCGGATTAGCCGGTTATTGGTGCCAACGCTGGCCCTGGGGGTGTGCAATACCCTGGGGAAGGAGAACTGGTCCGGGCAGGTGGCCGCGTATCTGTGCTTTCTGCTGGTGGCGGTGTTCATGGTGCAGGATGTAACCGAGCACGCGCGCCTGGCAGCCGCGGCGGTGGAAAAAATGAGCGGAAGCATGCAGCGGCTGTTTCCATTGCTGCTGACGCTTCTGGCCGCTGTGGGCGGAGGAACGGGCGCGGCGCTGTTTCAGCCGGCGGTGGTTGCGGCGGCAGGCTCCATGACCGCGCTGATCAGCAAGGTTACGCTGCCGCTGGCCACGGGATCGGCGCTGGTTACGGTGGTGGACCATCTGGGCGAGGAGGGGCGCTTTACCCGCCTGACCGCGCTGCTGTACACGGCGGCCACCTGGACGCTGGGTATTTGCTTCACGGTGTTCATCGGCGTAATCCTCACCCAGGGGATGCATGCCGCGGCGGTGGACGGCGTAACCATACGCACGGCCAAGTATGCGCTGGATAACTTTGTGCCGGTGGTGGGCGGACTGTTTGCGGACACGGTGGATACCCTGGTGGGCGGCAGCTTGCTGATACAGAATGCCTTGGGCACCACGGGCCTGCTGATGATCTTGGGGCTGTGCCTGACGCCGCTGACGCAAACGCTGGGCGCGGTGACGCTGTACAAGGCTACCGCGGCGCTGCTTCAGCCCGTGGCGGAAGGGCGTGTGCTCCGCTGCATGGACGCCTTCTCCAAGGTGCTGATGCTTCTGTTTATCATCCAGCTCTGCGCAGCGGCAATGTTTATCCTGCTGATTGCGCAGATCCTGGCAACGACCAACCTGACGGTGATGCTCAGGTGAAAAAGGGGGGGAGCGCATGGCATGGCATACATTGCTGCGCAGTTTTACTGCATTGGCCCTGTGCTGGGCTGTGGCAGAAAAGCTCCTGCAGGAGGGACGGCTGCGCCAGGCGGCCCGAATGGTGTTTGGGCTGCTCTCCCTGCTGATTTGGCTGACGGGGTTGCAGCGCCTGGCCGCCGGCATGCTACCTGCGGCGGAGGAGGTTCCCGAAACGCTGCTGCAAACGTGCGATGTTCCGGCTGCCCAGGATGTATGGGCGGTGTATGCGCAGCATATGGATTGGCAGGCGGAACAGGCGCTGCGCGCCGCAGGATGCGAGGGTGAAGTAGAGGTGACCTTGGAGCCGGGCGAGGGGATCACGTCGGCGAAAATCTCCCTGCATGCCGGAGACAGCCGCTTGGCCATGGAGGCAGTGGCGGAGGCATTGTCGCTTCCGTTGGAAGCAATGCAACAGGAGTGAGCGTCATGGGGAAGCTGCTGGAGCTATGGGGACGCCTCCGCCAGGACGGCGGCCTGCTGGTGATGATCGCGCTGGCGGTGGGGCTCTGCCTGCTCCTGCCCCAGGGAAACAGCGAACAGACCGGCGCATCCACGCAGGAGGAAGCGCGGCTTGCGGCGGTGCTCTCCGCCATGGAGGGAGCCGGCAAGGTGGAGGTGGTCATTCGTTGGGACGAAACCAGCGCCACCATGACGCAGGCCGGAAGCCGGACGCCCTTGGGGGCGGTGGTGGTGGCGCAGGGGGCGGAGGATATCGGCGTGCGCATCAAACTGCTGCGCGCGGTAACCACACTCCTGAATTTGCAGCCGGACGCGGTAGAAGTATTTCCCATGGAACAGGAGCGTGAACAATGAAGGCATGGTGGAACAAGCATAAGCGATGGTTGATCCTGGGCGCCGCAACGGCGGCGGTATGCGCGGGCGCATTGCTGGGATGGCCCATGGCGGTGGAGCGTCAGACGAGCGTCACCCTGCCCGTTTTATCGGCTGCGGAGGAAGCCGAGGACGCCTTTGAGGCATTCCGCCAGCAGCGGGAGGAGGAGCGGAAGGCGGACCGGGCCTCCTTGGAAAAGCTGCTGGAGCGGCAGGACCTGGACCAGCAAACCCTGGAGGATGCGGCGGCGGCCCTGCAGCGCCTGGTGGCCTGGAACGAAGAGGAGCTGGCACTGGAGGGGGCGCTGACCAAAAGCCGCATTTCCCCGTGCCTTGCGGTGCGCAGCGAAGGCATGGTCACGGTGGTGACGCAGAAGGCATCCCTGTCCGAAGGGGAAAGCGCGCTGCTGCTGACGCTGTGCGAAGCCCATACCGGCGTATCCCCGGAAGGGGTAAAGGTCATTTGCACCGGCGCGGAAACAAAATAAGGAAAAAGCAGGTTTCAAAATGAACAGGATGGGGTATATTGGGAGTACCGGATACCGACGCCTTCCTTTTTGAGGGAGAATGTGGTATGATACCGGCGAGGTGAGCAAAAGATGGAACGTGAGGGCGAAGTAATCGCAGTGCAGGGTGAAAACCTGGTTGTGCAGTTCTGCCGGCCGACAGATTGCGAAAAATGTCATGCGTGCATGGGCGGAGCGGCGCAGCGTCAGCTTATGGTCAAGGGTCACGCGCAGATCGGGGACCGCGCGGTGGTGGAGATGCCCACGCAGAAGATTGTAAAAGCGTCGGCGCTGGCATATTTGTTCCCGTTGATTGGCCTAATGGCCGGGCTGTTCCTGGGGTCGTGGCTTTTCCCCTCGGCGCAGGAAGCTGCGGCGATTGCCGGCGGCCTGCTGGGGATGGCGATTCCCTTGGGAATCGTGGCCTGTACGGAAAGAAAACGCCGCGCCGATCAAAGCTGGCAGCCACGCCTGGTGCGCATTGTGCCCGCGTCCACGCCCAAGGAAGAGTAAAACAATCAATCATTGAGAACAACAGGGAGGAATTGCTGATGAGCACGGCTATGGAAATCAAAAGCGAAACGTTCGCAAGCAAGGTATTGCAGGCAAATAAGCCCGTACTGGTGGACTTCTGGGCAACCTGGTGCGGCCCTTGCCGGATGATGAGCCCGGTGGTGGAGGCGCTGAGCCAGGAGTACGCGGGGCGCGTAGAGGTGTATAAGGTCAATGTGGACGACTGTGGCGATCTGGCTGCGCAGTATCGCATTATGAGCATTCCCACGCTCATGCTGTTCAAGGATGGCAAAGCGGTGGACAAGGTGATTGGCGCGCAGCCGGTGGATGTGCTCAAGAACATGCTGGATCGTGCGCTATGACGGATACAAATGCGGCGGAAGGGCGAGCTGATCGTTTTTTCCGCCGCGTTTTTTCTTTTATGCAAACATAAAAAAAGAAACGCTGCATGCAAGACATACCAAAAAGATTGCAAACATTGAGCTAAAATTTTCCAGGAAAGGCACTGGTCAATGCTGCCTTTTTGTGGTATAATACAATAAAAATACATGATCGCGGCTGTGCGGGGAGTCTCGTGCGGTTTGTTGCATGTTTGTCCGGACGCGCCTTGCAGCAGTAGATGACAATATGCCGCGTCAGGTGTGCGCGTTTGTCCGGCGATTGCCTTATTGTGTCGGACGGGACGCGGCTTCATGCCTGTCTCCTTTGCAGAGGGAAGGGAAGGCGTTTTTATGCCTGCCTGCGGATCCTGCAAAGGCAACTGGGCTGTGGGAAAGGACTGGCTTTTTGCGCCGGGAGGGCGTTGATCCCGACGCTTGTGCGATTTATGGTATTTTTTCCGAAATTGGAAAGGAGGTTTCTTGTGAGACAGAGTGTTGCCCCCGTTAGCAAGCTGCGAATCGTTTCTCTGGGCGGTGTGGATGAAATTGGCAAAAACATGACCGTCTTTGAGTATGAGGACGATATCGTAGTGGTGGACTGTGGGTCAATTTTTCCAAAGGAGGACATGCTGGGCATCGACCTGGTAATCCCGGACGTATCCTACTTGGTGGCGAAGAAAAAGAACGTGCGGGGGTATTTGTTTACCCATGGGCATGAGGACCATATTGGCGCAACGCCCTATATTCTGCGCCAGGTTCCTGCGCCGCTGTACGGAACCAAGCTGACCCTGGCGCTGGTGGATCTGAAGCTGAAGGAATACCGGGTCTCCGGTATTCCCATGCAGGTGGTGTCCCCCAGGGATGAGGTGCGTCTGGGACGCTATTTCACGGCGAAATTTATTCACGTAAGCCATTCCATTGCCGGCGCCTGCGCCATTGCGCTCACATGCCCCGCGGGCACGGTGGTTGTCTCCGGCGACTTCAAGGTGGACTATACCCCCATCGACGGCAACATAACGGATCTGGCGTCCTTTGCGGAGCTGGGGGAGCAGGGCGTGCTGGCGCTGCTTTGCGAATCCACCAACGTGGAGCGGGCGGGGCATACCATCAGCGAGAGGAAAATCGGCAAAACCTTCGATAACCAGTTTCAGGAGGCGAAGGGCCGTGTCATCGTGGCCATGTTCGCCAGCAACATCCACCGGATGCAAATGGTGGTGGACTGCGCCATGCGCTACGGCCGGCGGGTGTGCTTCGTGGGCCGGAGCATGGTCAATGTGAGCCGGGTGGCCATGCAGATCGGGGAATTGCACATCCCCGAAGAATGCATCGTGGATGTGGATAACCTGGACCAATACCCGGACAGCGAAATTCTGGTAATGACCACGGGCAGCCAGGGAGAACCCATGGCCGGCCTGACGCGCATGGCCTATTCTGAGCACCGCAAGCTGCAGATTCGCCAGAGCGACATGGTGATCATCTCCGCGACGCCCATCCCTGGCAACGAGAAATTCATCAGCCGGGTGATCAACCAGCTGTACCGCTGCGGCGCCACGGTGGTCTATGAAGCCATGGCGGAGGTGCACACCTCCGGCCATGCCCGCCAGGAGGAACTCAAGCTCATGCATGCGCTGGTGCGTCCCCAGTACTTCATTCCCGTGCACGGGGAGTATCGCATGCTTTGGCAGCATGCGGAGCTGGCGGAAAGCATGGGGATGAACCGCAAGAACATCGTCATCCCGGAAATTGGTCAGGTCATTGAGATGAACGCTACCAGCCTTTCTCTGGGCGAACAGGTGCCCACGGGCGGCGTGCTGGTGGACGGCCTGGGCATTGGGGATGTGGGAAACGTGGTGCTGCGGGACCGAAAGCACCTGTCCCAGGACGGCCTGATCATCGTGGTCATGGCCATCGACCGGGATCAGGGCACGCTGGTCAGCGGCCCGGACATCATCAGCCGCGGCTTCATCTATGTGCGTGAGAATGAAGACATCATTGAAAACACCCGCGAGGTGGTACGCTCCATTCTCCTCTCCGCCGGCAAGCTGGAGGGCGAAGAGTGGCCCGCATTGAAGAACCGGATCAAGGACGAGCTTCACCGCTTTATCTACGAGAAGATCAAGCGTAACCCCATGATTCTGCCGATCATTGTGGAAATTTGACGCAATTTTGCAAACCGTCTTTTTAGGCGCGCCAACGGCTTAGAAAAAAGCGGCTGGCGCGCTTTGCATTGGCAGAAATTCCCCATAAACGCATGAAAAAGCGGCGCTGCCGCGTTAGCTTTTGCGATGGGACGCATAGTTTTTCTGCTTGTGTTCCTATCCGGAAATGGGTATACTGGTATCGCGATATCTTGCTTTCAGCGAAAGGATGAAACGGATGCAGTACGATAAGGCCCACAGCCTGGCGGCGGAGATTCGGCAAAGCAGCGAGTGGCAGGAATACCATCGCCTGAAGGAAGAGGTTATGGGCGATGAAACGACCGCGGCGCTGATCCGGGAATATAAAAAGCTTCAAATGACCCTGCAGGTGGCGGCGCTTTCGGGCCGGCAGGGAGATGCGGAGGATATGCAGCGCTTTTCCGGCATTACCACGCTGCTGTTCAGCAAGCCGGAGGTTTCGGCTTACTTGCTCAGCGAAATGCGCATGCAGCAGGCGATGGCGGACATATTCAAAATACTCACCGAGGCGGCGGACATCGATCTGGGCATACCGGGTGTGGAATAAGCGGCGGGAGGCGGGACGGCGTTGAAAAAGAGAAAGACGAAACGGAACTATACTTACCGCACCATGCGGGACGAGCGCGCCTACGGGCTATACTGGTATAGCGGACTGTGGAATATTCTGCGGCCTATTCTGGTGGTTTGCGCTTCCCTGGTGGTGGTGATCGGCCTGTTGTATTCCGGTTGGCAGATGATCTATGACGGCTTTCTTTCGCCCATGGAGCCCGGAAGCACCGAGGAGGTGGGCTTCACCGTAGCCAGCGGCGACAGCCTGACGAAGGTATCCAACAACCTCCAGGAAGCCGGGCTGATTCATGACCGGACGGTGTTCAAGTACTACTGCGACTTCGCCGGCATGGGACAGAAGATTCAGGCGGGATCATATAAGCTGACCAGGGGAATGACCATGTCGGAGATTGCGGATCAGCTGACCACCGGCGACGGCAACCCCATCGTGCGCAACATTACGATGATCCCCGGCTGGACCGTGGAAGACTTTGCGGAAAAGCTGGCCTCAGACGGCGTGATTGCCGATAAGGAGGCTTTCCTGGAAAAATGCCGCACCGGCGACGCATTCACGGATTATTACTACATTGCCGACGTGAAGGCCACCTCGGATGCGGCGCAGCGCAAGTACATTTTGGAGGGCTACCTGGCGCCCAATACCTACGAGGTGTATATAGACGCCAGCGATGAAGACATCATTCGCAAGCTGCTTTCCCAGACGGAGGCGGTGTTCCCTGCGGAATATCAAAACCGCGCATCGGAGCTGGGCATGACCATGGACGATGTGCTGACCCTGGCCTCCCTGATTGAGAAGGAAGCCAAGGAGGCGGACTTTGCCAAGGTGTCCGCGGTGTTCCACAACCGGTTGAAGCAGAATATCAAGCTGGGCAGCGACGTAACCATCCACTACATCACCGGCGTGCGGAAAATGAGCCTGACCAACAGCGACCTGCAGGTGGATTCCCCCTATAACACCTATCTGTACGCGGGGCTTCCAATCGGGCCCATCTGCAATCCTTCCGCCAAAGCCATTGCCGCGGCGCTTTATCCGGATGAGACATACGTGGCGGAAAACTATCTCTTCTTCTGCTCCAAGGATCCCGAGAGCGGCGAACTGTATTTCTCCAAGACGCAGGAGGAGCACGACCAGGCCGTGGCGATCTATGCGCCCCTGTGGCAGGCCTATGACGAATCCAGGGGGATTGAGTGAGTGACGGATGCGCGCAGACTACCGGAGCTGCTGGCTCCCGCCGGGGGGATGGAGCAGCTTCGGGCCGCGCTGCGCTTCGGCGCGGATGCGGTCTACGGGGGCATGAAGCATTATGGCCTGCGGGCCTTTGCCGGAAACTTCACGCCCGAGGAATTGGAGCAGGCCGTGGAGCTATGCCACCGGCAGGGCAAGAAGTTTTACGTGACCATGAACATTTTCCCCTTTGACGACCAGCTGCCGGGGTTTGTGGAGGCGGCCCGTCAGGCGGCGGAAACAGGGGTGGATGCGGCCATCGTCAGCGATCTGGGCGCCATCTGCGTCCTGCGGGAGCGCATCCCGAAGCTGACGCTCCATGTGAGCACCCAGGCCAGCGCGGTGAATGCCCCCGCTGTGCGACACTATCAGGATCTGGGATGCCGCCGGGTGATCCTTGCCCGTGAGCTCAGCCTGGACAGGCTGGAAGCGCTTTGCGCCAGCGCAGGGGAAGGCATCGAGCTGGAGACATTTGTCCATGGCGCGGCCTGCGTGGCGTGGTCCGGGCGATGCCTCCTCAGCGCCGCGCTCACAGGGCGCAGCGGCAACCAGGGCGCGTGCGCGCAACCATGCCGCTGGGGCTATGCGGTGATGGAGCAGAAGCGACCGGGAGAATATCTACCGGTGACCGAGGATGAAAACGGCACCTATCTGTTTTCCGCAAGGGATCTGAACCTGATGCCCCTGCTTCCGCGCCTGGTGAAGGCCGGCATTGCCAGCCTGAAGATTGAGGGGCGGATGAAAACGGAATATTATGTGGCCACGGTGGTGTCGGCGTACCGCCGCGCGCTGGATGCGCTCGCCTTGGGGGAAGAGGCCTTCCAGGCGGCGCTGCCCAGGCTGATGGCGGAGCTGGATTGCGCCAGCCACCGAGCGAGCGACACAGGCTTTTTGCTGGGGGCGCCGGAGCAGCCCGGAGGCGCTGAGGGCTTCCACCAAAGCGCCGAATACATCGCCCGGGTGATGACGGATTCCGATGCCGCCGGTGTGGCCACCGTGCAGCTGAAAAACCGCTTCTATGCCGGAGACCGGCTGGAGGTGCTGCAGCCCGGCGCTACCCGCGCCATGACGGCGCCGCGCTTTCGTGCGGCGGATACCGGCGAGGAGATGGATACCTACGGCGTGGCCGGAACGCTGCTGGAGATGCGCTTTCCCTTTCCAGTGGCTTCCGGGGACATGATTCGCGGCGCGGCGCGCAATCACCGGCGCTAGTTCCCCTGGGCGTCAAACGTTGCAAATTGTAAATAAACATGGTAAAATACATCAATAACTTGATTTTGCTTTGGGGTTGAGCGAAGGGGGAAAGCTCATGGCAGGTTATGTATCGGATGCGGTAATCCGCCGCTTGCCGGGTTATTATCGGCACTTGCGGGAGTTGGAAGCGCAGGATGTGAAGCACATCTCTTCCCAGCAGCTGGGGGAGCGGATGCAGCTGACGCCCTCGCAGATTCGGCAGGATATCAACTGCTTTGGCGGATTTGGCCGGCAGGGCTACGGATATACGGTTACCGAGCTGAAGGAACACATTGGCAAGATTCTGGGCCTGGACCGGCAGCACCGCATGATTGTGATCGGCGCCGGCAACATGGGCAGCGCAGTGGCGCAGTATCCATCCTTTGCCCGAGAAGGCTTTGAAGTAATCGCCATGTTTGACGTGGATCCGGCCAAGGTGGGGTCCCGGCTGGGGAATATCCCGATTTTCCCCATGGAGGATCTGGAAAATTATCTGAGCGACCATCATGTGGATGTGGCGGTGCTGTCGTTGCCCGTTTCAGCGGCGCAGAAAACCCTGAACCGCCTGGCGGAATGCGGCGTGAAGGCCGTATGGAACTTCGCGCCCACGGATCTGCATCACCCCGAGGAAATGATTGTGGTGAACGTCCATCTCAGCGACAGCCTTCAGATCCTTTCCTACAAAATGGCGCATATGGAAGATGCGTGAATCGGCAGGGAAATGCGCGGTAGAAGCGTTTCCTTTGCATCGGATACTATGGCAGGAGGAACGCCCCATGCAGGAATTCCCCTCTCGGGAAACTCAAACCAAAGATGCGCAGGGCAGCGGCCAGGTCCGCCGCCCGCGTGTTGTATATGCCCAGCAGCCCGGGACCTGGCAAAATCCCGGCCGTCAGCCCCTGGGCCGTGCGGAGGAGCTGGGGGAAGACCCTTACGCGGCCCGGCGGAGCCGGCAGGGAGCCGCCGGCGGGGCGTCCCAGCATGCCGCGCCGCCGCCGGATCATTCGGGAAATGGCGGAAAGCGCAGGGGCGGCAAGAAAAAGAAGCGCAAGCACCGCATTCTATACCTGACGGTGATTCTCCTGTGCACAGCGGCCATTGGGGCGCTGGCGCTGTTCGTGGCGCCCCAGGTATTGGGCGTCACCTGGTCGGGCTTGCCCAACTATGCTTTCATGAACGGCTCCGTGATTTCCCTGAACCTGAAAGCGTATAACGATTATAAGGCGTACCGGCAGTACATGGCAGAGGACACCATTTTTCCGGGCGTCTACGCGGATGGCATTCATCTGGGCGGCATGACCGTCGCCCAGGCGAAGGAAGCGCTGGAGGCGGCGCACACGGACACCGCGGGGCTATTTAGCGTGACGGTGAACATCGGCAACAAAACCTGGGTTATCGATTCCAGCAGGGTTCCCCTGACGCGGAATTACGACCAGGTTCTGGCCCAGGCGTACGCCCTGGGGCGAAGCAACACCACCTCTATCCGCGGCACCGGGGTGACTCCCTTTCAGGAGCGGCTGAACGCGGCGCTGCGCCTGCGGGAGGAGCCTGTGAACCTGTCCACCTCCATGACCTATGACAAGTCCACCATCCGCGCGCTGACGGACAGCATTGTGGAGTATGTGAACCGCGACCCCATCGACGCCATGGTTACCACCTTTAATTTCGATACCAAGGAATTTACCTTCAGCGACGACATGGCCGGCGTGTATGTGGACGGCGATGCGCTGTACCAGCAGGTGATTGACGCCCTGGACGGCGGCGACCTGTTCGCTACCATGACCATCGAGCCGGAAATTGTGCTGGCGGCGACCACGAAGACGGAGCTGATGAATTCCTTCAAACTCATGGCCTCCTACACCACCAAAACCACCAGCAACAGCAACCGCAACACCAATATCGAGCTTTCGGCCAACGCCATCAACGGCACCACGCTTTATCCCGGAGACGTTTTCTCTTTCAACGACGCCACCGGTGAACGTACCGCAAAAAAAGGCTACAAGGAAGCTGCGGCGATTTCCGGCGGACAAAGCGTGCCGGAAGTGGGCGGCGGCGTATGCCAAACCTCGTCCACCCTGTTTAACGCGGTGGCCCGAGCCAACCTGGAAATCGTTTCCCGCTCGCCCCATGCCTGGCCCAGCGATTATGTGGAAAAGGGCATGGACGCCACGGTGAACTGGCCCAACCTGGATTTCAAGTTTAAGAACAATACGGATTACCCCGTATTTATCGTGGCCTACTACAACGATCGCAAAGTGACCGTGGAGTTGTACGGGGTAGGCCTGCAGGATGGCATGACCATTGACCTACAGAGCGTGGTCACCCGCACCATTCCCGCGCCGGAAGGCACCAAATATGTGCTGAATACCTCGCTGGCTCCCGGCGAGACCAAGGACACCGTGAAGGCGCGGACCGGTTATGTGGTGGAAACCTATCAGGTGTGGTACAAAAATGGCGAGGAGGTTAGCCGGAACCTGCTGTGCACCTCCACCTACAAGGCATACCAGAAAACCGTGGAGTACAACGAATAGCCACCGGTCAATTTGGGAGCGGAAACGCCCGTGCGGCGCGTCCGCTCCTTTTTTTTTGCGCAAGGCGCAGGAAATGGCAAGCGCTTGTCAAACCTTAGCAACAAAACTTCCCGCTCCAGCGCGGAATATAGCAAAGATGCGGAGGAACGGCGCGATGTACTTTGGCGTGGATTATTATCCGGAGCATTGGCCCAGAGAACGCTGGGAAACTGACGCGGAAATGATGGCGGCGGCGCATATCAACCTGGTGCGCATGGGGGAATTTGCATGGTCGCTGCTGGAACCGGAGGAGGGCGTGTTTGACTTTGCCTGGCTGGATGAGGCCATTGCGCTGCTGGGCAGGCATGGCATCTCCACGGTGCTTGGAACGCCCACCGCTACGCCCCCCAAATGGTTGATGGATTTGCACCCGGAGATCTATCCCATGGACCTCTACGGGCGTCAAAAGGGCTTCGGGACCCGGCGGCATTACTGCGCCAGCAGCCCGGTTTACCGCCGGTATGTTCAGCGGATTGTGGAGGCCTTGGCTAAGCATTATCAGCATCACCCGCACGTGATTGCATGGCAAATCGACAACGAAATGGACGCCCATTGCTATTGCGACGCTTGCCTGGCAGGGTTTCAGGAATGGCTCAAAGGGCGCTACGGTGATATTGCGGCGCTGAACGCGGCCTGGGGCACGTCCTTTTGGAGCCAAACCTATCAGCGCTTCGATCAAGTGGTCATTCCGCGCTACACCGCCTCCGACGGTTTTGCGCAGATGGAGGAGGGCCCGCGGGTCGGCGGCCCGCCCAATTCCCATAATCCCGGCCTTTTGCTGGATTACCGCCGCTTCCAGTCGGACGCCGTGGTATCGTTTCAGCAAATGCAGATCGACATTTTGCGGCGGTACACCCACCGGCCCATTACCCATAACTTCATGGGACACTTCGGCGAGCTGAATTACTTTGATTTGGGAAGGAACCTGGACTTTGTTTCCTGGGATTGCTACCCCGAAGACATGTGGTACAAAAGGCCGCCGGAAAACTGCGCCATGGCCCATGACCTGATGCGGGGCGTAAAGCGTCAAAATTTCTGGATGATGGAGCAGCAGTGCGGTCCCTGCGGCTGGCAGGTGATGGGCAGCACGCCGGAGCCGGGGCAGGTCCGGCTGTGGACGTATCAAGCCCTGGCCCACGGAGCGGAGGCCATCGTGTATTTCCGCTGGCGCTCCGCCTTGCGGGGTACGGAGCAGTATTGGCACGGCTTGCTGGACCACGACGGGGTGGGGCGGCGCCGCTACCGGGAAATTGCCGCCCTGGGAGAAGAGCTGGCCGGGCTGGACGATCTTTTCGTCGGCGCGGAGAACGTGAGCCAGACCTTGCTGGTCAAATCCTACGACAATGGATGGAGCCATACCGCCCAGCCCCATAGCCCCTCCTTTGATTACCATGGGCTTTTGCTGGATTATTATAGCGCCGTGCATGCGTCCCATGTGGCGGTGGACGTATCCAGCGTGGAAACGGACTTTGCCCGTTACCGCCTGGTGCTGATGCCTGCGTTCAATCTGATGACGCCCGAGCTGTTGGCCAAGTGCGAAGCCTATGTGCGGCAGGGCGGCACGCTGCTGGTGACCTTCCGCTCGGGTACGCGGGAGTGGGACAACAGCATGACCACGCGGCCCTCCCCAGGATATTTTGGCGAGCTGGCCGGGGTTTCCCTGGAGGAATTCGACGCGCTTTCCCGTGGACGGCAGACGGCGGTGCAAGGGGAGGATTTCCAGGGCGTCGCCTCCACCTGGTGCGACGTGCTCAGCTGCCGCGGCGCCAGACCTCTGGCCGTCTACGCCAGCCGCTATTATGCGGGAGCGCCCGCGGTGACGGTGCACCAGTTTGGCGAGGGCAATGTCTATTATGTCGGCTGCGACCTGGACGCGCAGGCCTTGGAAAAGTTGCTGGCACAGGTGACGGCGCAGGCCGGGGTGCAACCGGACTATCCCTTCCCGCTACCGGGCGTCGAGGCGGTGCGGAAGAAGAAGGCGGGCAGGAAGTATCTGATTCTGCTGAATCATCAAAGGGAAAGCGTGCGGGTGCCCTTGCAGGGACGCTACACGGAGATGCTTTCCCGGCAGAAGGCGGAGGGCGAATTGGAGATGGAAGGATACGGGGTACGCATCCTTCGGGAAGAAGCATAAGGCAAAGCGTACGGGAGCCGCCCTCCGGGGCGGGTCCGCACGTTTTTCCATGTCCGTCTCCCTGCCTGCAAACCCGCCGGCCGGCATGGGAGCGGCAGCCTTTGGGAAAAGTTTTTTCCGCCCTGTGCCTCCCCGAAATGTTGACCTTTTTCCCGGCGCATGGTACATTATAGGGAGCGATTTTTCGCAAAGGAGGACGCTTGGTTGTTTGACCAGAAGATCGAGGAGATGATCGAGCAGGTGCAGAAGCCTGCCCGATATACCGGCGGGGAGATGAATACCGCCCTGAAGCCCTGGGAGGAGGCGGACGTTCATTTTGCATTTTGCTTCCCGGACACCTATGAAGTCGCCATGTCCCACCTGGGGATGAAGATACTCTACGGGGTGATCAACCAGCAGCCCTGGGCGCTGTGCGAGCGGGTTTGCATGCCCTGGGTGGATATGAAGGCGCTGATGGAGCGGGAGGGGGTGCCGCTGTTCTCCCTGGAGACCCGCACGCCCTTGAACCGCTTTGACGTGGTGGGCTTCACGCTGCAGTATGAAATGAGCTATTCCAACATTCTGGCCATGCTGAAGCTGGGAGGCGTTCCCTTGCACACGGCCGAGCGTACCGACGCCGATCCCATCGTCTGCGTGGGCGGACCCTGCGCCTTCAACCCGGAGCCTTTGGCGGACTTTGTGGACGCGGTGATGATCGGCGACGGCGAAGAGATGATCGTGGAGTTCATCGCGGCGGTGCGGGCGTGGAAGAAGAGCGGCGAACCCCGCGAGGCGTGCCTCCGCCGCCTGGCGAAGATCCCTGGGGTGTACGTGCCTTCTTTCTATGAGGTTACCTACCACGAGGATGGCACCATCGCCGCGTTTACGCCCACGTGCCCGGAGGCTCCGGCCACGGTGCAAAAGGGCCTGGTGCTGGACATGGACAAGGCATACTATCCCACGGAGATACCCGTACCCTATACGGAGATTATCCATGACCGCATCATGCTGGAAATCATGCGGGGATGCACCCGGGGCTGCCGCTTCTGCGAAGCGGGCATGCTTTACCGTCCGGTGCGGGAGCGCTCCCTGGATCGGCTGATGGAGCTGGCCCGGGCCCTGGAAAAGAGCACCGGGTATGAGGAGATCAGCCTTTCCTCCCTTTCCAGCGGAGATTATACCTGCCTGCCGGAGTTGATTCGCGCGCTGATGGCGGAGTTTCGGGATAAGCGCGTGTCCGTCAGCCTGCCCTCCCTGCGCATTGACAGCGTGCTCAAGGATTCGCTGGAGGAAACCCAGCAGGTGAAAAAGTCCAGCCTGACCTTTGCTCCCGAGGCGGGAACCCAGCGCCTGCGGGATGTGATCAACAAGGGCGTAACCGAGCAGGACCTGGTGGAAAAGGTTACGGACGCTTTTCAGGGCGGATGGAGCAGCGTGAAGCTGTATTTCATGATCGGTCTGCCCACGGAAACCTATGAAGATCTGGATGGCATCGGGCATTTGGCTCAGGTGGTGAACCGGGCGTATTTTACCGTGCCCAAGGACAAGCGCGCCCGGGGACTGCGGGTTACCTGCAGTGCCTCCAGCTTTGTGCCCAAGCCTTTTACGCCCTTTCAGTGGGAGCCCCAGGATACCCAGCAGCAGATCAAGGAAAAGCAGGCGTATTTGCGGGAGGTGCTCCGGCGCGTCAAGGGCGTAAACTTCAACTGGCATGAGCCGGAGCTGAGCTATTTGGAGGCATGCTTCTCCCGGGGAGACCGCCGCCTGGGCAAGGTGCTGGAGCGGGCGGTGGAGAAGGGCTGCATCCTGGATGGCTGGAGCGAGCAATTCCGCTTTGACGCCTGGATGGAGGCCTTCCGGGAGTGCGGGGTGGACCCGGAGTGGTACGCCTACCGCCGCCGGGAGAAAGACGAGATACTGCCCTGGGATTTCATCGACGCCGGGGTCACCAAGGCGTTTCTGTGGCGGGAAAAGGAACGAGCCGAGCGCGGCGAAGTCACCCCGGACTGCCGCCACGGCTGTCAGGGCTGCGGCTTGCGGCGCTTTGAGGGGGTGTGTCAGGCATGAGGATGCTTGCTGTATTTACCAAAGGCGAGCGGCTGCGGCACATCGGCCACCTGGACCTGATGCGGGCCATGCAGCGGGCGCTGCGGCGCAGCGGCCTGCCGGTGAGCTATAGCAAGGGGTATAACCCACACATCCTGCTTACCTTCGCTTCCGCGCTGTCCACGGGAGCATGGGGGCGGCGGGAGATCATGGACGTCACCCTGGAAGAAGCTATCTCCCCGGACAGCTTCGTGAAGGCCATGAACGATGCGCTCCCGGCAGATTTGCAGGTGCTTTCAGCCCGCGCCATTGACGACAGGCACCCTGCGCTGATGGCCATGGTCGCCGCTGCGGAGTACACCCTGACCATCCTGGACGATGAGACGGCTGCGGCGCTGAACGCCTGCAGGGAAGATTTCCTTTTGCAGCAGACCATTGTGACCCCCCGCAAAACCAAGAGCGGCGTGGCGGATTGCGACATCAAGCCGCTGATTCTGGAGCTTGCCAGCGTTGGAAACCAGATACGCGCCAAGCTCTGCCTGACGGAACGCACCTCCTGCAAGCCGGACATGCTGCTGACTGCCTGGTGCAGTTTTGCCGGCCGGCCGGTTCCACGATGCCTGATTTGCCGGGAGAGCCTGTGGGGTATGGACGCTGCCGGAAGCTTGCAGCCCCTGGAGACGTTGTAAGCCATGGAACGTGTCATCTATGTGGAACGAGGCGTCCGGACCGCGGTGGCCGTGGCGGAGGATGGCCGGTTGTGTGAATATCTGCCGGAGGCCGACCTGTCCCAGGGGCTGACGGAAAGCATATACAAGGGCCGGGTGGAACGGGTGGTGCCCGGCATGCAGGCGGCGTTTGTCCAGCTGGGCCTGGAGCGGAACGGCTTTCTTCCCCTGGCGGAAAATAGCAAGACCGTTGTGTGGCCGGGGCTGCAGAGCGGGCAGGATGTGCTGGTGCAGGTGAAGCGGGAGCCCGTGGGGCAGAAGGGCGCTTTTTTGACCCGGGACGTGACGCTGGCTGGACAGTATGTGCTGCTGATGCCCATGAACCGCTACATTGGCGTATCCGCCCGCGTGACGGAAGAGGAAGAGCGGCAGGCGCTTCATGCCTTGGGGCAGGAGATTGCTCAGGAGCAGTTTGGCCTGGTAATGCGGCAGGCCGCCGCGCAGGCGCAGGAGGAGGACATCCGCCAGGAGGTGGAAGCGCTGCGCCTGCGCTGGAGCGACATCGCCCGCAGGGCGCCCACGGCGCATGTGCCTTCGGTGCTGGAGCGGCCGCGAAATTTTCTGGAGCGCCTGCTGGACGATTATCTGCCCCGGGGGAACACTTCTCTGGAGACCAACGATCAGCGGTTGGCGGAGGCATGGGCAAGTGCGCTGCCATGCCGGTATGCGGCTTCATTCCGCATGAGGGATGTGCCGGGGCTGACAAAGCAGCTGGAGCGCGCGCTGAAACGCCGGGTCTGGCTTCCAAGCGGCGGCAACCTGGTGATCGACCCCTGCGAAGCCATGACGGTGGTGGATGTGAACAGCGCAAAGTTTACCGGCAAGCGCGCCCTGGAGGATACGGTGCTGCGGCTGAACCTGGAGGCGTGCGAGGAGATCGCCGCGCAGATACGGTTGAGGAACCTATCCGGGATCATCCTGGTGGACTTTGTGGACATGACGTCGGAGGAACATCGTGAACAGGTGGCGCAAGCGTTGCGGCAGGCCCTGGAAGCGGATCGGGTAAAAACGGTGATCCATGGCTTTACCAGCCTGGGGCTGATGGAAGTGACGCGCAAGCGCGCCGGTCTCCCGCTGCGGGAGCTGATGACGACCCCCTGCCCGGCTTGCGAAGGTCTGGGGCGGGTGGAAAGGAGCGAAAGGGATGCGTGAGCACGCGCCCGTGATTGTTTCGCCGCAGGAACAGGCGATGCAGCGGGCCTATATGGAAAAGGTGCGTGATTTGCCGCACCGGCCGTCCAGCTTTTATGTGGTGACCTATGGTTGCCAGATGAACGCTCACGACAGCGAAAAGCTATCCGGCATGCTGGCGGAAATGGGGATGTCCCAGGCGCCCAGCCGGGAGCAGACGGACCTGGTGCTGTTCAATACCTGCTGCGTGCGCGACAACGCCGAGCGCCGGGCTTTGGGCAATGTGACCTGGCTGAAGGAGCTGAAAAAGGAGAAGCCTGAGTTGATCATCGGCGTGTGCGGGTGCATGATCCAGCAGCCAGGCATGGCGGAAAAGATCCTGAAGCAGTATCAATTTATTGACCTGGCCTTCGGGACCGCCAACCTTCACCGCCTGCCGGAGCTGCTGTACCAGGAGCTGGAATCCGCGCGGCCCGTGGTGGAGGTGGATTCAGCGGATTATCTGATCGCCGAAGGGCTGCCGGTAAAGCGGCTGCGGCCGGATCACGCCTATATCACCATTATGTACGGTTGCGACAACTTTTGCAGCTACTGCATCGTGCCCTATGTGCGGGGGCGGGAGCGCAGCCGGGAAGCGGATGCGATTCTCCAGGAGGCGGAGGAGCTTTTTGCCGGGGGCGTGAAGGAAATCATGCTCCTGGGCCAGAACGTCAACTCCTATGGCAAGGGGTTGGATACGGGGGTCAGCTTTGCAGGGCTGTTGCGGCGGCTGGACCGGATTGGCATTCCGCGGATACGCTTCATGACATCCCATCCCAAGGATCTGTCCCAGGAGCTGATTGAGGCCATGGGGGACTGCAGGCACGTGTGCCCGCAGTTCCATCTGCCGGTGCAATCCGGCAATGATGAAATCCTTCGGGCGATGAACCGGCATTATGACCGGGCCGCCTATCTGGACAAGGTGGAGCGGCTGCGCCAGGCGGTTCCAGGCATCGGTTTGACCACGGATATCATTGTGGGCTTTCCTGGGGAGACCGAAGCGCAGTTTCAGGATACGCTTTCCCTGGTGCGGCAGGTGGGGTACGATTCGGCGTTTACCTTTATCTTTTCTCCGCGCCCCGGCACAAAGGCGGCCGCCATGCCGAACCAGGTGCCTGCCGAAGTGGCCCAGGAGCGTCTGGAAAGGTTGCTCCGGGTCCAGGAGGAGGCCCAGCTTCAAGCCCAGCGGCGTTTCCTGGGAACGGAGGAGGAAGTGCTGGTGGAATCCCTGAGCCGGCGCAGCGCCCAGGCCGTGTCCGGCAAGGGACTGCACGGCGTTTCCATAACCTTCCCGGGAAGCGAAAGGGACGTGGGCGAAATCGTCCGCGTCCGGATTACCGAATGCGCCAACAACACCCTCCGGGGTGAAAGATTGGATCAAGTAAAGGAGTAAATCAGATATGGAAAAGGTACTTGAACAAGCCCGCCTGCTGGCGGAAGCCATTGCGGAGAGCGACGTTTATCTGCACATGCGCCAATGCGAAAACGACGCCATGAAGGATCCGGAGGCGACGCAGGCCATCTCCGACTTTGTGGAAAAGCGTCAGAAGGTGGAAAGCCTGCTGGCGGAGGGCAACATGGACCACGCCGCCCTGGCGGAAGCCAGTCAGGCCATGGAGGCCGCTGAAAAACTTGTCAATCAGCAGCCCATGGTGCGCGCCATGCAGGATGCCCGCAATCAGTTCACCCAGATGATGGACAATGTGAATCAGATTCTTCGCTTCATTATCACCGGGGAGACCGGCGAAAGCGGCGGATGCAGCGGCTCCTGCGAGAGCTGCGGCGGTTGCTCCACCTGCGGCGGCTGCCACTGATAAGAGAGGAACCGCGCCCGGCATCAGACCGGACGCGGTTCCCTTGCACTTGATCGACACGCAAAGGAAGAGAAGGTAGCGTATGGCTTTGACCCCCATGATGCAGCAATACATGGACGTGAAATCCAAGTACAAGGATTGCATCCTCTTTTACCGGCTCGGGGACTTTTATGAAATGTTTTTTGAAGATGCTCTGACCGCCTCCCGGGAGCTGGAGCTGACGCTGACCGGGCGGGACTGCGGGCTTAGCGAGCGCGCGCCCATGTGTGGCGTACCCTACCATGCGGTGGAGAATTACCTGAACCGGCTGATTGAAAAGGGATACAAGGTGGCCATCTGCGAGCAGATGGAGGATCCCGCCCTGGCCAAGGGATTGGTGGAGCGGGAAGTGATCCGCGTGGTGACCCCCGGCACAGTGATTGAATCGGGGATGCTGGACGAGCGGACCAACAACTTTCTGCTTTCCGTATGCTTCAGCGGGGAAAAGGCAGGGCTGGCCTTTGCGGATGTCTCCACCGGCGAATTTTTCGTCCATCAGGTTTCGGACGCCGCGCGTACCCTGGCGGACGAAGTGACGCGCATCCATCCGGTGGAGATCATTGCCAGCGACCTGGTGCGCCTGCGGGAATACGTTACCCGGGACGATCTGTCCATGAGCGAGCAGCCGGGAACGGCCTTTCAATTTCAGAACGCATCTGAAATCCTGTGCCGGCACTTTCATTTGCAGGACCTGTCCCCCTTGGGGCTGACGGACGACTACCGCCTGGCGGCCCAGGCGGCTGGAGCGCTGATGCGCTATCTGGACGAAACTCAGAAGAATGCACTGGAGCACATCACCGAGCTGCGCATCTATCAAAGCGGCGACACCATGCTGCTGGACCGCAATACCCGCCGCAACCTGGAACTGACGGAGAGCATTCGCAGCCGAACCAAGAAGGGCTCCTTGCTGTGGCTATTGGACAAGACCTCCACGGCTATGGGCGGCAGACTGCTGCGCAGCTGGATTGAGCAGCCCCTGGTGAACCGGGGGGAGATTCTTCGACGCCTGGATGCTGTGGAAGAGTTCACCGCCCAGCATGTGCTTACCATGACCCTCTCGGAGGAGCTTCAGGGCGTATACGACGTGGAGCGGCTGTTGAGCAAGGTGAGTTACAAGAGCCTCAATGCCCGGGACTGCCTCTCCCTGTGCGCCTCGCTGAAGCGTGTGCCCGATATCCGCAGCCTTCTTTCCAATGCCCAGAGCAAGGGTGTGCGCGCGATTTATGCATTGCTGGATCCCCTGGAGGATCTGACCGCGCTGCTGGAGCGCGCCATCAACCCGGAGGCTCCGCCGGTGATCTCCGAAGGCGGCATCATCCGGGACGGATATTCCGCAATCCTGGACGAATACCGTTCTGCCGCCACCAATGGAAAGCAGTGGATCATTGACATGGAGGCCAGGGAGCGGGAAGCCACGGGCATCAAGAACCTGCGCATCCAGTATAACCGGGTGTTCGGGTACTACATCGAGGTTACCAAGTCCTATTACGATATGGTGCCCATGCATTACCAGCGCCGGCAAACCCTGGCCAACAGCGAACGCTATATCACGCCGGAGCTGCGGGAGATCGAGCAGAAGATCGTGGGCGCGCAGGAGCAGTCCGTGCGGCTGGAACTGCAGCTGTTTGCGGAAATTCGGGAAAAGATTGCCGGGGAGATCCTCCGCATCCAGCATACGGCGCAGGGGCTGAAAACGTTGGACGCGCTGCTTTCCCTGGCAAAGGTTGCGGTGAGCAACCACTACGTCCGCCCGGACATCGCGCTGGATGGCAGCCTTGAAATCGTGGAAGGCCGTCATCCCGTGGTGGAGCAGACCATGCAGGAGGGCGGCTTTGTGCCCAACGACGCGGCAATGGATCAGGATCAGGCGCGGATGCTGATTATTACCGGTCCCAACATGGCGGGGAAGAGCACCTATATGCGCCAGGTGGCGCTCATCACGCTGATGGCGCACATTGGCTCCTTTGTTCCGGCCAGATCTGCGAAAATTCCCATTGTGGATCGAATTTTCACCCGGGTGGGGGCGTCGGATGACCTGGCCAGCGGACAAAGCACATTCATGGTGGAAATGAGCGAAACCGCCTATATTCTCCGCAATGCCACCAAGGATTCCCTGATCATTCTGGACGAGATTGGCCGGGGAACCAGCACCTTTGACGGTCTGGCCATTGCCTGGGCGGTGGTGGAGTATCTGTGCGATCCGGCGCGGGTGGGGGCCAAGACGCTCTTCGCCACCCACTACCATGAGCTTTCCGAGCTGGAGGGCCATGTGGAGGGAGTGCAAAACTACTGCATTTCCGTCAAGGAGCATGGGGAAGACGTAATCTTCCTGCGCAAAATCGTCCGCGGCGGCGCGGACAAGAGCTTCGGCATCCATGTGGCCCGCCTGGCAGGGGTGCCCCATCCCGTGCTGGTACGCGCCCATGAAATTCAGGCCCGGCTGGAAGTTAGCGACGTGAACAGGATCGGCCAGAACATTCTAGAGGAGGGCTCAACCCGCGAGAACGAGCAGGTCAGCCTGTTTGACGTGGGGAAGACGGAAATCGTCAATGAGCTGCAGAATATTGACGTAATGGCGTTGACGCCCATCGACGCAATGAACAAGCTCTTCCTGCTGCGGGAAAAGGCGCGGAAGCTCTAAGGGATACCACAAAAGGAGGCAACCATGGCTGATACGAGGATTCAGTTGCTGCCGGAGGAGGTCATTGGAAAAATCGCCGCGGGAGAGGTGGTGGAACGCCCTGCCGCGGCCATCAAGGAGCTGGTGGAAAACAGCCTGGACGCGGGCGCTACGGCGGTTACCGTGGAGATTCGCGAGGGCGGCATCAGCTATTTCCGCGTTACGGACAACGGCCGGGGCATTGCCCCTGAGGATATCCGCATGGCCTTTGAGCGGCATGCCACCAGCAAGATCCGCAAAAGCAGCGATTTGAACGGCATCGCTACCTTGGGCTTCCGAGGGGAAGCGCTGGCCTCCATCGCGGCGGTGGCCAAGGTGACCTGTACCACCCGCACCCATGACCAGGTAGCCGGCATTCGCGCGGTGAATGAGGGCGGGCAGATGCGCGCCATTGAAGACGCCGCATGCCCGGAGGGCACAAGCTTTGTGGTGCGGGACCTGTTTTACAACACGCCTGTGCGCCTGAAGTTCCTGAAAAAACCGCAGGCAGAGGGCGCATTGGTCTCCGACCTGATGATGCGCCTGATTCTCTCCAAGCCGGAGGTTTCCTTCCGCTACCTGAATCAAGGCAAGACGCTGTACCATTCCGCCGGCGACGGCAAGCTGGAATCAGCGGTATTCAGCATATATGGCAATGAAATGCTCCGCTCCATGCGCCAGGTGGACGGCAGCATGAACGGCGTAGTGCTGCACGGGTATGTGGGCATCGGGGAGAGCGCGCGGGGGAATCGGGGGCATCAATCCTTCTTTATCAACGGACGGTATATGCGCAGCAGCCTGCTATCCAGCGCCCTGGAGGAAGGGACCCGGGAGCGCGTGATGATCGGCAAATATCCCACCTGCGTGCTGCATCTCACCATGCCCTACGAGCAGGTGGATGTAAATGTGCACCCCAACAAGCTGGAGGTGCGCTTTCAACGGGAGGCTTCCGTGGCGGAGGCCGTTACAGCCCTGGTCCGGGACGCGCTGAAGGACCGGGACGCGCTGGAGCATCCGGTGGAAATGCTGCTGACGCCTGAGCCGCCGGCGCAGACGCCGGTACAAATAACAAAAGATGGTCTATTTAGACCGAATTCCGGTCTAAATGACAAAAACATACAAAAGTCTACAAGCGTGCCACCACCCGCGCCCGTTCAGAGAGCGGAAGCGCCGGTGTTTGCCGAACCGAGGACCGGCGGTTTTTCCGCAAAGCTGCGGGAAACGCCCAGACCCGTGGTGTGGGAAACGCAGGCGCCGTCGATGCCGCCTACGGTGCTGCGGCCGCCGGCGCCCGTCCGGACCGTTCCGGCGGAGCAGAGCGAGCAGGTCTCCGCGCTGCCGCCGGAAACGCGCAAGCCGCTGAAACTGCTGGGCGTTGCTTTTCACACGTTCATCCTGGTGGAATATGCGGACAATCTGCTGCTTATCGACCAGCATGCCGTCCATGAGCGGCTCCTGTTTGATCAGCTGTGCAAAGCCTACGACCAGCATGCGGCGGGGCAGGAGCTGCTGGTTCCCCTGATCCTTTCCCTGACCCGACGGGAACAGGCGCTGCTGGAGGAAAATCAGGCGCTGTTGGAGCCCATGGGACTCACCGTGGAACCCTTCGGAGACGGAGAGGTACGGGTGCGCTCCATTCCCATGGTGCTGGGCGAGCCTCAGGCTAAGGCGTTCATTCTGGAGCTATTGGATCAGCTGGAGAACGAGCGGGGGCTCAACACCATTGAAAAGCGCCGGGCGGCCATATTGCAGCTGGCCTGCAAGAAGGCCGTGAAGGGCGGCGATCCCCTGACGGAAGAGGAAATCCGCGACCTGGTGGAGCGGATGATCGATCAGCAGGTGACGCCTACCTGTCCCCACGGCCGCCCCCTGGTGGTGGCGATCAGCCACACGGAGCTGGACAAGCGCTTCAAACGCATTCAGTAAAGGAGCGGGAAATTGCCCATGGAACAAAAACCGCGCGTCCTGGTGCTGGCGGGTCCCACCGCCAGCGGCAAAACGGCCCTGTCCATCAAGATTGCCAAGGCGCTGGACTGCGAAATCGTTTGCATGGATTCCATGCAGATCTACCGGGGCATGGACATTGGCACCGCCAAGCCCACCCGGGAGGAAATGGAAGGCGTTCCCCATCACATGCTGGATGTGGCGGATCCGCGGGAAAATTATAGCGTCGCCATGTACCAGGAACAGGCGGAGCAGGCGATGCGGGGGATACTCACCCGGGGCCGCACGCCGCTGCTGGTGGGCGGCACGGGGTTTTACCTGCGGGCGCTGCGAAGTCCCATGGCCATGGGCGGCGCGGCCGCGAGCCCGGAGCTCCGGGCGGAGTTGGAGGCGATCGGCGCACAGCCCGGGGGAAAGGAACGGCTGCACCTGGAGCTGGAGCAGGTGGATCCGGAGACCGCGGCGCGGCTGCCGGTAAACGACGTGCGCCGGGTCATCCGCGCGCTGGAGGTGCACCGCCTGACGGGCAAGCCCTTTTCCCAGCAGGACGCGCCGCAGCGGGACGTTCCCTTCGCGTACCGGGTGGCAGCCCTCACCATGGACCGCGAACGCCTTTACCAGCGGGTGAACCAGCGGGTGGACGCGATGATGGCTCAGGGGCTGCTGGAGGAAGTGCGGGAACTGCTGCGCGCAGGGGTGCCGCCGGAGGCTCAGGCCATGAAGGGGCTGGGCTACAAGGAGCTGCTGCCCTGCGTGCTGGAGGACGCGCCGCTGGAGGATGCTGTGGAGAAAATCAAGCTGGGAACGAGACATTACGCCAAGCGCCAGCTGACCTGGTTTCGCCGGGAGGAAGATGTGCGGTGGGTGGATGCCGGCGACCGGGACGCCCTGGATCAGCTGATCCGTTACGATACAGAGGAGGCATAAAGAGACGATGAGCAGCATGGAGGAAAAGATTGCGGCGCTGATAGACGCTGCCGAGGGAAGGTTGGCGCCGGTTTTCAAGCGTCTGGAAGCCGTGGAGGAGGCCGGAACCCGGCGGGTGCTGAACGCCTTCCAGGAGCATCAGGTGGCCTACCGCCATTTTGCGCCCACCACCGGCTATGGCTATGACGATGTGGGCCGGGATACCCTGGAAAAGATCTTTGCCGACCTGTTCGGCGTGGAAGCGGCCATTGTGCGGCCGCATATCGCTTCGGGTACCCACGCGATTTCCCTGTGCCTGTTCGGGCTGACCCTGCCGGGGGATCACATTCTCTCCGCCACGGGCAAGCCTTACGACACACTGGAGGAAATCATCGGCATGGGGGATGGTCCGGCGCCGGTGGGGAGCCTGCGCGAAATGGGCGTCAGCTACAGCGATGTGCCGCTGAACGCCCAGGGCGAAATCGATCTGGAGGCGGTGGAAGCGGCCATCCGTCCCAATACCCGGCTGATCATCGCGCAGCGCAGCCGCGGCTATGCCTGGCGGCCTTCCCTGATGCCGGAAGCCTTCGCGCCGCTGGCGGAGCTGCTCCACCGGAAATATCCTCACATCCGGTTGATGGTGGATAACTGCTACGGAGAGTTCGTGCGGGAAAGGGAGCCCAGCCACTATGGGGCGGATGTGTGCGTGGGCAGCCTGATCAAAAATCCCGGCGGCGGGTTGGCGCCCACGGGGGGCTACATCGTGGGCAAGCGGGACGCGGTGGAGCGCATTGCTTACCGGCTCACGGCCCCGGGCATCGGCCTGGAGGTGGGCAGCTATGCGGGGAGCTATCAGCCCTTCTATCAGGGACTGTTCATGGCGCCGCACACGGTATGCCAGGCGGTCAAGACCGCTTGCCTTGCGGCGGCGGTGTTTGAAGCCCTGGGCATGACCACCACGCCTCCTGCGCTGGCGGAGCGCGCGGACATCATTCAGGCGATTCAGATGAAAACCCCGGAACGGCTGGTGGCCTTCTGCCAGGGCATCCAGATGGCTTCGCCCATCGATAGCATGGCGCTGCCGGAGCCTTGGGCCATGCCCGGCTATCAGGATCAGGTGGTGATGGCTGCGGGAACCTTCGTCTCCGGCGCCTCCATTGAGCTCAGCGCCGACGCGCCCATGCGGGAGCCCTACACGGCGTACATGCAGGGCGGGTTGACCTACGTTCACGGGCGTGTGGCGCTGGCCAAGGCATTGGAGCGCATGGTTTCCCAGGGATGCCTGGAGCTTTGAGGACGGGATGCGCCCTGTACAAAGCCGCGGCTTTGATGTACAATAAAAGAAAAAAACGGGAGGTGCTGCTTGATGGCGAACATTCCTACGCCACATATCGGAGCGAAAGCGGGAGATTTTGCGCCCACGGTGCTGATGCCGGGAGATCCGCTGCGGTCCAAGTTCATTGCGGAGCATTTTTTGCAGGACCCTGTGCTGGTGAACAACGTCCGGGGTGTGCAGGGCTACACGGGCCTGTACCATGGCAAACGGGTTTCCGTTATGGCTTCGGGCATGGGCATGCCTTCCATTGGCATCTATTCCTATGAGCTGTACAATTTTTACGGCGTGGAAAACATCATCCGCATTGGCTCGGCGGGGATCATTTCCCAGAAGCTGAAGCTGCGGGACATCGTGGCCGGCATGAGCGTGTATACCAACTCCAACTTTGGCCAGCAGTATGGCTTCCAAGGAAACGTGGGACCCTGCTGCTCCTGGGCGCTGCTCAAGGCCGCCATGGAGGCGGGGGAAAGGCTGGGACAAACGCCGATTCCCGGGCCCATCTATTCCTCGGATATCTTCTACGACGAGGCCGGAAATGCCGGCGCGCTGGAAAAGCTGGGGGTGCTGGCGGTGGAAATGGAGGCCGCCGCGCTGTACCTGAACGCCGCCCGGGCGGGCAAGCAGGCACTGTGTCTGTGCACCATCTCCGATAATCCCAGGACGGGGGAGGAGCTTTCCGCCGAGGAGCGGCAGAATACCTTTACGAAAATGATGGAAATCGCCCTGGAGATCGCGTAAGCTCCGGCAACAATGGAAAAGGCCGCAGGCGATCCAACGCTTGCGGCCTTTTTTGCGGGGCGATTCATACAAAGTAGGATAGAATCAGAAACAGCAGGCAGCAGATCAAATTGGCCAGCAGGGAGCAGAGATCCTTCTCCTGGTCCTCCAGCTCGTCAAAGCTGACGATTTCTTCATCTATATGATCCATCATATCCCCGTAGGTACGCACGGGATCGTGCTTGCGGCGCACACGAAAGCGGAAACGGGGGATGCCCACGCCGTCCATGCGCAGATAAACCAGCCAGGCGCACACCGCAAAGTATACGCCCAGAAAAAAGAAGGCGTACATCTTCTGGGAGAGCGCTACGCCGATGGACACATAATTGTCCCACAAAAGCGCCACGGTCAGCCCCAGAATAAAACGGGTGAACGCTTTGTAAATGAGCGGCCGCAGCAGATAGCTCTTCCAGCGCTTTTTCAGCCAGGATAGCATGGCGCTTTGCCACCTCCCTTCCTTCCTGAACAGAGGTATTATACAACGCCCTTGATGGATATGCAATCCCGCTCCATGGGAGAGAGGCGAAAAATGAAGGATGTGGGAAATCAAGTTGCAAATTTGCCGGATTTTAGGGCTAAATTTCGTGCTAATTCTCATTTTTTTGTACTGCCGTTGCATTTTGGTTGACAAGGGTATGCGCATAACGTATAATGTTTATCAATTGAAAGCGCGTGCGGCGATGGCGCCGGAGAGATGGTCGCTTTCGAACACTACATTTCAACGTAGGAGGGAACCACATGAAAAAAGTATTGGCACTGGTCCTGACATTGGCAATGCTGCTGAGCTTGGCCATTGTCTCCACGGCTTCCGCGGCGGAAATCACCGACCTGCGGACCTACGAGACCACAGCCCGGGAGATGGAGACCTGGAACATCCATTCCTCTCAGCTGGCCAATGACCTGAATGTGCTGTGCAACCTGATTGACGGCCTGCTGACCAACGACGCCCATGGCGCGCTGGTGGGCAACGCCGCCAAGGAATGGTACACCGAAGACGGTGGCAAGACCTGGACCTTCGTGCTCAACGACGGCATGAAGTGGGTCGACAAGGATGGCAACGAGAAGGCCGACGTGGTGGCCGAGGACTGGATCACCGGCCTGGAGTGGGTGCTGAACTTCTCCAAGAACGGCGCTTCCAACACCTCCATGCCCATGGAAATGATCGTTGGCGCCGCCGATTACTATGAGTACACCAAGTACCTGGCGGAGACCTATCAGCGCATCGTGGACGACGGCGTCGCCGTACCCGACGAGCTGCGCAAGTATATCGATCCCGCCTGCTTTGACACCACCGTGTTCAAGGAAATGGTGGGCATCGCCGCTCCCGACGAAAAGACCATCGTCTACACCTGCACGGACGAGCTGAGCTACTTCCCCTCTGTGGCCACCTACAACTGCCTGTATCCTCTGTCCGCGAAGCTGGTTGAGGAAGTGGGCGTGGAAGGCTACCAGGCCATCACCTGGGAGAACATGTGGTACTCCGGCCCCTACACCGTGACTTCTTACATTCATCAGAATGAGAAGGTTCTGACCGCGAACCCCAACTACTGGAATGCGGACAACATCAAGCGGTTCAACACCGTGACCATCAAGATGGTTGAATCCCTGGACGTGGCCTACAACCTGTTCCAGACCGGCGAACTGGATCACGTGCAGCTGACCCAGTCCACCCTGTCCACCATCTATGACAGCGCGTCTCACGAGTTCCACAACAACCTGTCCGAAGCCCGTCCCACCAAGTACTCCTACCAGATTCACCTGGTGTATGACAAGAACAACGAGGACGGCACCAAGGACACCAACTGGAACACCGCCGTTGCCAACGAGGCCTTCCGCCTGAGCTGGTACTATGGCCTGGATCTGACTCCCTACCTGGCCCGGACCAACGCCATCAACCCGCTGGCCTGCCAGAACTTCGTCTACACCGGCAATGCGGTGGCTGTGAACAGCTCCGGCGTGGACTACACCCAGATGGTCCGCGATGAGCTGGGCCTGCAGTACTCCAACGACACCTACGCCCGCGTTGACGCCGAGAAGGCCGCCGCTTACAAGGCGCAGGCCATGGAAGAGCTGTCCGCCAAGGGCGTGACCTTCCCCGTGGAGATCGACTACTACATCCAGGGCAGCAGCCAGACCGCCAAGGACAGCGCTGATACGCTGGCGCAGGTCTTCTCCGATTGCCTGGGCGATGACTACGTGAAGCTGAACATCCTGACCTATGTGTCCTCCCCCACCAACGAAGTACGTCTGCCGCAGCTGGCTTCCATTTACATCAATGGCTGGGGCGCCGACTTCGCCGATCCCATCAACTTCCTGGGCCAGGAGACCTACGGCGAGGATAACGCCTACTACTCCATGGATTACTCCATGATCAACAACGCCACCGATGAGGATCTGATCGCCACCTACACCGAGTTTACCCAGATGGTGAATGACGCCAAGGCCATCACCGACGATCAGGATGCCCGCTATGCCGCCTTTGCCAAGGCCGAAGCGTACTTCCTCAACCACGCGCTGGCGATCCCCTGCAACTATGAAGTGGCTTGGGAACTGACCTGCATCAATCCCTACTCCAAGGTGTACAGCGCCTATGGCATCCAGGCTTACCGCTATGTGAACTGGGAGACCAACGACGCCATCTACACCACTGACGAAGTTGCCGCGCTGGCGGAAGCCTACAACAGCGCTGAGTAATTTCAGGTTTCCAAGGTAAGGAGCAAAAGTTTCTGGGGCGGTCTCCTGATCGAGACCGCTCCAGATTCTTGCTTAATTTCACGAAGGTCTGGGGGATGTGAAGCATGTTCCTATATGTCCTCAAGCGGTTGCTGCAGTCCATCGTTACGATTTTGCTGGTCGTCACCATCGTATTTCTGCTGCTGCGCCTTATGCCCACGGATTATTATTTTACGGATGAAGAATTGATGAAGCTGACCGAGCAGCAGAAGCACGACCGACTGCAGGCAGCCGGCTTTCTTGATCCTCCCCTGACACAGCTGGTAAGATTTTTCAAGCAGTTGTTTACAGAGTTTGATCTGGGCACAAGCAGGCGTATCCAGGCCAATCAGCCTGTTGTTACGGTGATTGGCAGCAAATTTGAAGTTTCCATGCGTCTTGGCTTAATATCGCTGGGCATATCGCTGGTGCTAGGCGTATGCTTCGGCGTGCTGCAGGCGCGCTACAAGGATGGTATTTTTGATCACTTGGGCACGGCGTATACCGTTTTTGTCAACGCTGTACCAAGTTTGGTGACCTATTCCCTGGTGCTGGCATTTGGCGCCCGCATACTGGGGTTACCATCCATGTATAGCACGCGAAAACCCGAGCTGTCCTCCATTCTGCCGGTGGTCTGCCTTTCCATCGGCTCCATTGCGGGCTACATGCTGTGGACCCGCAGGTACATGGTGGACGAGCTGAACAAGGACTATATCCGCCTGGCGAAGCTCAAGGGCATGAGCACCCGTTCTGTGATGTACCGTCACGTGCTCAAGAATGCCTTTGTTCCGCTGGCGCAGTATCTGCCGTATTCCATCCTGTTGACCGTGGGCGGTTCCCTGCTGGTGGAGCGTTTCTTCTCCGTACCCGGCATGGGTCCGCTGCTCACGGACGCCATCGCCCGCTATGACACCACCGTGGTGCAGGGCGTGGTTATGCTCTATGCCACGCTGGGCATCCTGGGCGTGTTCCTGGGCGACGTATTGATGACGCTGATTGATCCCCGCATTCATCTGGGCAAGAAGGGAGGCACACGGTAAATGGAAAAAACGGTTTCTGAGCTGGAGCAGCCCATTGTGGATCTGGAAGTGGACCGTTCTGCGGTGGATAAAAATACCACCACCAAGTATGGCCGCGGCCGTGTGCACGTGCACGCCCGGGCGCAAATGCCGGAGAAGCAGCTTTTCTCCTTTGCGGAGTACGAGGCCAAGGCGGCCGAATATACCGGGTCATCGGAGTATTCCTATTGGAAGAGCGTGTGGCGCAGCTTCCTGAAAAAGCGCGCCGCCGTGGGGATGTTCATCATTTTCTTCCTGTTGTTCATCTTTACCTTTGTGGCGGCGGCCATCAGCAAGTATGATGTCTACAATCTGCGCATTGATAACTCCCTGATGTTTATTTCCCCCAACAGCGAGTTCTGGTTTGGCACGGACAACATGGGCCGCGACTACTGGAGCCAGGTGTGGCACGCCACCCGTACCTCCATCATCCTTGCGGTGAGCGTTTCCATTGGCCAGATCTTTGCCGGCGTGGTGATCGGATTGGTCTGGGGTTATGTGCGTAAGCTGGACCGCTTCTTTACCGAACTGTACAACCTGATCGACAACATCCCCGTGATCATTTACATGACGCTGATTGCGTTGATGCTGGGCAAGACCACGCTCATCATGGGCGCGGCCATGATCGGCTTCGGCTGGCTGGGCACGGCAAGAAACGTGCGAAATCTGGTGTTCATGTACCGCGACCGAGAGTACAACCTGGCTTCCCGCTGCCTGGGCACCAACCTGTGGCGGATCCTTTACCGGAACATCCTGCCCTACATGGTCAGCGTGATCATTTTGCGCCTGGCGCTGGCGATTCCCGGTACCATCGCCTATGAAACCACGCTGACGTACCTGGGCCTGATGGATATTTCCACGCCTTCCTTGGGCATTTTGCTGCGGAATGCGCGCAGCTATTTCCTGGATTATCCCTATCTGCTGATTTTCCCGGCGGCGATTGTGTCCATCATCACCATTACCTTCTATCTGGTGGGCAATGCGTTCTCCGACGCCTGCGACCCGCGCAATCATGTTTGATGGGAGGGTATGACGATGAGTGAAGCGATGAAAAAAGACATCCCCGAAATCGACTTTGAGCAGCGGGCGGAGCAGATCCTTTCCAACGAGCCCATTCTGGCGGCCAAGGAAGTGGAAGTGCAGTTTACCCTCCGCGGGCAGAAGCTGACCGCCATTCGCAAGTGCTCCCTGGAGCTGTATGAGGGCGAAACCCTGGCCATTGTGGGGGAGTCCGGCTCGGGCAAGAGCGTGTTTACCAAGTGCTTCGTGGGCATGCTGGATAAAAACGGCTCCATCACCCACGGTTCCATCATGTACCAGGGGAAGGACCTGACCAAGTTCACCACGGAGAAGGAATGGCGCACCATCCGCGGCAGGAAGATCGCCATGGTGACCCAGGATCCCATGACCAGCCTGAATCCGCTCAAACGCATTGGCCAACAGATTCAGGAGGCCATCGAGCTGCACCAGGGGTTGAAGGGCGCCGCCGCCAAGAAGGAAGCCATGCACATGCTGGAACTGGTGGGCATTCCGAATCCTGAGCGGCGCTATTACCAGTATCCCCATGAGTTCTCCGGCGGCATGCGCCAGCGCGTGGTGATCGCCATTGCGGTGGCGTGCCGCCCGCAGATTCTCATCTGCGACGAACCCACCACGGCCCTGGACGTGACCATTCAGGCGCAGATCCTGGACCTGATCCGCAAGCTGCAAAAAGAGCAGGGCATGACCATTATCTACATCACCCATGACCTGGGCGTGGTAGCCAACGTGGCGGACCGGGTCGCCGTGATGTATGCCGGGCAGATTGTGGAAATCGGCATGGTCAATGAAATCTTCTTTGATTCCTGGCATCCCTATAGCTGGGCGCTGCTGAGCGCGCTGCCGCAGCTGGGCGTGAAGGGCGAAAAGCTCCCGGCCATTGACGGCACGCCGCCCAACCTGTTCAACAAGATCGAGGGCGACGCTTTCGCGCCCCGGAATCGCAACGCGCTGACCATCGACTTTCTGGAGGAGCCTCCGCTGTTTGACGTGACGCCCACGCACCAGGCGAAAACCTGGATGATGGATCCCCGCGCTCCTGCGGTGGAGCAGCCGGATACCATCCGCAAGCTGAGCCGGCAGCATCTGGAGGAGCACGCGGTGGCGGACATACCGCATCCGCATCTGGCCCCGGACCGGGAGGCGTTGATCGAGGTCAAGGACCTGCAGGTGGCCTTTGGCTCCGGGCGCAGAAAGTTCGTCGCCGTCAATGACGTGAACTTTACCATCTATCGCGGCGAGACGTTCGCCCTGGTGGGAGAATCCGGCTCCGGTAAAACGACCATCGGCCGAGCCATCGTTCGCATCAACCCTGTTTCCAAGGGCGAGATACTCTTCAAGGGACGGCGCATTTCCGGCAAGATCTCCAAGGCGCTGGACGAGGAGGTTATCCGCAGCTGCCAGATGATTTTCCAGGATCCCATGGCTTCGCTGAACGAGCGCGCCAAGGTGGACTACATTGTTTCGGAAGGTCTGCTGAATTTCCACCTGTACAAGAACGAGACAGAGCGCAGGGAAAAAGTGCAGAGTGCCCTGGAGGAAGTGGGGTTGCTGCCGGAGTTCTCCTCCCGCTTCCCGCACGAGTTCTCCGGCGGACAGCGCCAGCGTATCGGCATTGCCCGCAGCCTGATCATGAAGCCGGAATTCATCGTGGCGGACGAGCCCATTTCCGCGCTGGACGTATCCATCCGCGCGCAGGTGCTCAACCTGCTCAACGACCTGAAGCAAAAGCGCGGGCTGACCTACCTGTTCATTGCCCACGACCTGTCAGTGGTCCGCTTCATATCGGATCGTATTGCGGTCATTCATAAGGGACAGATTGTGGAGCTGGCGGAGTCCGAGGAATTGTTCCGCCATCCCATGCATCCCTATACCCGGGCGCTGCTGTCCGCCGTGCCCAACCCCAACCCCTATCTGGAGCGGGGCAAGAAGCTGCTGGTGTACGATCCTTCCGTGCATGATTACAGCGTGGACAAGCCCTTCTGGACCGAGCTGCTGCCGGACCATTTCGTGTATGGCAACAAGCGTGAGCTGGACGGCTACCGCAACGAGCTGAAACTGTGACGGTAAATTTGGGGAGCGCTCCCTTTTCGCGGGGCGCCCCTTTTTTTGCAGAACAAGAGGCGAAATGCGCGCCCTTGTTTCCGCGATGTATTTTCGAAGAAATCCCTCTTGACAACGGCAGGTAGAGGGGTATAATGTTTTCTATCCTATACAAGGAGGTAAGCGCCATGGTTCGCAATGCTCTTTGCCGCATGATGATGGAGATGTGCATGCGCATGTCTTCTGTTTCGTCCTGCGTCAATGGGTAAAGCAAACGGGCGTATGGCAGGACGATCCAGCATTCGGGTCGTCCTTTTCTTTGTAGGGGAGCATCCGATGCCGGGCAACGCGGCGATTCTTCGCCGCAGCCAGGCAATCACGAACCGGAAGGAGAATGAATCCATGAAAAAGATTGCCGCGATCCTTCTTACCCTGGCGCTGCTGATGGGCGTCGCTGCCGCCGAGAGCCTGACTCCCGTGGTCATTGGCGCGACCACCTCGCCCCATGCGGAGGTGTTGGAACTCATCAAGGATGACATGGCCGCTCTGGGCTACGATCTGCAGATTGTGGAATTTACCGACTACAACCTGCCCAACGACGCTCTGGCCAATGACGAGCTGGATGGCAACTATTTCCAGCATATGCCCTTCCTGAATGCTTACAATGCCACCGTCTCCGAGGAGAATCAGCTGGTGGCCGTCATTCCCGTGCACTATGAGCCCTTTGGCATTTATGCCGGCAAGACCAAGACGCTGGAAGACCTGCCCGATGGAGCGACCATTACCATCACCAACGATCCCAGCAACGAGACCCGGGCGCTGTTCCTGCTTCAGGACGCCGGACTGATCACCCTGCCGGAAGATGCCGATGTGGAAACCAGCAGCCTCACCGTGCTGGATATCGTGGACAACCCCAAGAACCTGAATATTCTGGAGGTTGAGGCCAACACCCTGCCCGCTACCCTGGAAGACGCGGACCTGGCGGTGATCAACGGCAACTTTGCCATTGCTGCCGGCCTGTCTCCCGCTACGGACGCCATCTTCCTGGAGCCCTCTGATTCCGATTCCGGCAAGATCTTCACCAACTATGTGGTGGTGCGCCCGGAGGATGCGGAGGCCCAGTGGGTGACCGACCTGGCTTCCTGCCTGCAGAGCGACAAGGTAAAAGACTACATGCTGAACAACGAGAAGTACGCCGGCGGCGTTATCCCCGCGTTCTAAGCTGCATCAAACACCATGCGGGAGCGATTCTTCGGAATAGCTCCCGCTTTTTGCATGCCTAAAACCCCACGCTAGGCGTGGGGTTCGGGAAAACTTATAGTTATGCGGATGACAAGAAAACTCCTTTTGCTTACAATGGGAGTGCGGTCTGCCAACTGCACAGAAAAGCAAAAGGAGGTCATTAG
>DBFBGQ010000029.1:0-3469 GCA_048201975.1 Candidatus Egerieenecus sp.
AATGAGGCACTTCAAACGGCAGCTCCGGTGGCAATACTGGCGGCGGCACGACCAGCAACGGCCTGCAGGCAGGACATTATGTTCAGGTATCCTCCAGCTATAGCGCAGTGAATGTGCGCGCAAGCACTAGAACGACAGGCACACTTTGAGGAGTCCTTTTCAAGGGCGCCAAGGTCTTCTGTTCCAAGGGGTATCTAGCTACTACGCAGTAACCGCTCAATAATCCCCCGGTACAGAAAAGTCGTGGTTCCCGGTGCTCATACCGTCGAGAACCACGACTTCATTTCTTCTGACCAAGGGAGCAGATCATCCATCTCAAAGTCCTTGCGCTGCGCTGCGCGCTCGGGCAATATGCGGAGCAGATGAAGCATACTCTGACGAGCGCATCGCTCTTGTTCTCTGCTTTACAAAGAGCTTCTTCCCGGATGATTCTCAGCCAGCAATCGTAGCAGTTCTTACGGATTTCGTTCTGCTGGCACCATGCCCGCACACTTTGACCGCTCTGCTGCCGCTCATGAATCAGCCGTCTCCACTCGTTCATCCTCGTGATTCGCTTTGCTTCTGGGATTATCATGTGCTTCTCTCCATAGTTTTTCAAGTTTGCTTGTTTTTCTGGATTCCAGTTTATCAACTGCTATGGATAAGTATCGCACGATTAGGGGCAATCGTCACGGCGCGGGATTATTGAGCGGTTACATTTGCTTCGCAAATCTCCACCCTTCCCTTGACTTCCTCGCTGCGCTTTGGGTGTAACCTATGTTTGACACTCTTACACGCCGGGCGCTGCCCCCGGGGGAAAATCAGTTGACGGTATTCGCGGGAAAAGCTATAATATACAGAAGCCTTTCCCGTCCCCGGGAGAGGCGGTTCAATCAAGGAAGGCTGAAGTGATGGAATGAGCGCGGCCCTGGAGTTCATTGGCGCCCTATTGGGCTTTTTTATGCGGGGCTGTTATACCCTGTGCGCCCATTATGGCGTAAGCATCCTGCTGTTTACGCTGCTGATCAAGGCGCTGCTGTTCCCCTTGAGCCTGGCCATGCACCGCAGCAGCCTGAAGCTGGTGCGCATGCAGCCGGAGATCAACCGCCTGCGCATCGCCCATTATGGGGACCCGGACGGGCAGAGCGAGGCGCTGGCCGCGCTGTACAAGCAAAACGGCTACAATCCCCTGACCAGCCTGATCCCCCTGGCGGTGCAGCTGCTTCTGCTCATGGGGGTCATCCAGGTGATCTACCACCCGCTGACCTATCTGCTGGGGTTGGACAAAACGCTGCTGGATGCCTGGCTTGCAGTCGCGTCCCCCGCGGTGGACCCTTCGGCCACGGGCGCGGAGCTGGCGCTGCTGGGGCTGGTGCGGTCCGGGCAGGGCGCGGCGTTGGCCAGTGGGCTGTCTTCGGAAGCGGCGGCGCTGCTGCCCACGCTGCAGGGCTTTGACACGCGCTTTCTGGGGCTGGAGCTGGGAGCCGCGGCAGCAACGCTTCCCACGCCTTACCTGGCCATCCCGCTGGCGGCGGGGCTGAGCGCCCTGGCCCTGGCCTTGTGCCAGGACCGGCTCAATCCCCTGCAACGGGAGCAGGGCCGCGCAGCCCGGCTGAGCACCGCCGCTTTTTCCGTGGGGCTCTCCCTGTATCTGGGCTATTTCGTGCCCGCAGGGGTGGCGCTGTACTGGATCGCGGGGAATCTGCTGACCATTCTCCAGCAGCTGCTGCTCAACCGGGTGATGGATCCCCGCAAGGTCGTGGATTACCAGGCGCTGGAGCAGACGCGCCGGGAGCTGGACGAGCTGAACGCCCTGGACGGCAGGCATTCTCCCCAGGACCGTGCCCACCGGCGCAGGGAAAAGGCGGACATCAAACGTTTCTTTTCCGTGGAAGGCAAGCACCTGGTGTTCTACGCCGAGTCCCAGGGGTTCTATAAATACATGGGGCCGGTGATCCAGGAGATTCTCCGCCGCTCCAACCTTACCATTCACTACATCACCTCCGACCCGGAGGACGCGGTGTTCGCTTTGGCGGCACAGCAGCCCCGGCTGCGGGCCTACTACGTGGGCCCCCGCCGCCTCATCGCCCTGATGATGAAAATGGACGCCGACGTGGTGGTGATGACCCTTACCGACCTGGACAATTACCACTACAAGCGCAGCTATGTGCGCAAGGACATCCGCTACGTGTACCTGTTCCACTATCCGCTGAGCACCCACATGGTGCTGCACACCGGCGCGCTGGACCACTACGATCACATCCTGTGCGTGGGAGATTTCCAGGTGCCGGAAATTCGTCGGGCGGAGGAGATTTACGGCCTGCCTCCCAAGCAGCTCACCGTGTGCGGCTACTGCCAACTGGACAGCCTGTACAAGGCCTATGCGGCCGCTCCCGCCCGGCAGCACCAGCGGCCGCGGATCCTGGTGGCCCCCTCCTGGCAGCAGGATAACCTGCTGGACACCTGCCTGGAGCCGCTGCTGAACAGCCTGTTGGAGCGGGAATGGGATGTGACCCTGCGCCCCCACCCGGAATACGTCAAGCGCTATCCCGCCCGGTGGGACGCCATCTGCAGGGCCTGGCAGGGCCGCGCCCGCCTGACATTGGAGCAGGACTTTACCTCCAACGCCAGCATCTACGAGGCGGATCTCACCGTAACCGACTGGTCCGGAACGGCCACGGAGTTCTCCTTCGTAACCCTGCGGCCCTGCCTGTTCATCCACACCCCGCCCAAGATCAACAACCCTGATTACCTGCGCCTGGGCATTCCGCCCCAGGAGCTGACCCTGCGCACGCAGATCGGCGTGGACCTTCCCCCGGAGCAGGCCGGGCGCGCCGGCGAAACCGCCGCCGCGCTGCTGGCCGAGCCTGAAGCCTGGCGTCAGCGCATCCAGGAGATACGGGACGGCCTCATCGCCCACTTCCCCGACAGCGCCCCCTACTCCGCCCAGGCCATTCTGGAGGAGGTCATGGCCCAGCAGGCCAGGCGGCGCGCCGGCAACGCGGCCTCCCCCGCCCGCAGGGCGGGCTGAACGCCGCCCCTCACCATCGGAAAGGAGCATGCACCCTCATGAAGCAACGCAGCTGGAAACTCTCGGCCCTGGTTTACTTCGCCCTGCTGGCCCTATGCACCCCCGCGCTGGCCTGCGCCTACGTGGACCCCTCCGTCACCTCCTACGCCTTGCAGGCGGTGGTGGGCGTGGCCGTGGCCGCCGGGGCCTTCTTCGCCGTGTACTGGCGGCGGGCCAAGAAAAAGGTGCGGGATAAGCTGAACCTCCAGGACCATACCCATAAGGAGCAGGAGGGCGACGTGGAGATCTTTGACCAGACCCACGGCAACGCCTGAAAAGGAGGCGCACCATGGACGCGATTACCCTGTTGACCGCCTGCAAGGAGGCGGGAATCACCTTCTACACCGGCGTGCCGGACTCTCAGCTCAAGGGGCTGTGCGATACGCTCTACGACCTGTACGGCGTGCATGGGCAGCGCCA
>DBFBGQ010000030.1:0-15525 GCA_048201975.1 Candidatus Egerieenecus sp.
CCTGAAGGACACCTGGATGATCGACTTCATCACCGGCGCCAAGGATGTGGACGCTGATTGGGACGCCTACATCGCCGAGATGAACGCTTCCGGTCTGGAAGAAATGGTGCAGGAAGCCCGCGAATGGTATGCTTCCTCTCAGGCTGAGGCTGCCGCCGAGTAATCCTAACTGAATGCCTGCGTCCCCGCTGCAATTTTGCGGCGGGGACCTTTTTGTGCCTACCGGTATGCAAAAGCGCGCCCGCGTTCCCTTGCCGGGAGCGTGGGCGCGCTCGGACTGCTGAAAAAGGCACGCTTTTTGCACCAGCATAAAAAAGAAACTTTCGGCTTCCTAACCTGCGGAAGTTTCATCGCGCATGGGGTCCGAAGGTTTCCAAAGGGCGATCGGAAAGCCCTTTGGTCGCCTCCGCAGAGGCGAAATCCTCTGCGTCTGCAAGAATACATCGAATAACTTGCAAAAAAAAAGTAGAATACTTTGTCAACATGCTGAGCGCGCCCGCGTTCCCTTACCGGGAGCGTGGGCGCGCTGCGCAAAGCGGCTTATTCCGCAAACTTTTCCGTAAGCATCAGGAAGGTCAAGCCCTGGCCGTATGCCGTGGGCTGAATGGGAATGGTGCGATAGAAATCCTGTGTCCAGCCCATGGGCGTGCCGTAGGATACGCCGCCCACGGTGCCGTCCTCCGCCACCTGCGCCAGAACGCCCTGCAGCGCCTTTTCGCCTGCGGCGCGGCACTCCGCGTCCAGCAACTCCAGCCTGGCTCCCTTTAGCAGGCCGTAGGCAATGGCCGCGCTGGCGGAGGTCTCCAGGTAGCTGTCCGGCTGGTCCAGCAGGGTGTGCCACAGCCCGCTTTCCGGATCCTGCACATGGAGCAGCGCCTTGCACTGCTCCTGCCAGGTGGTGAGGATCATCCGACGGACAGGGCCATCGGCAATCCATTCTGCGAAATCCACCGCGCAGGCAGTGAACCAGCTGTTGCCCCGAGCCCAATAGGCTTGCCCAAAGTGGTGGCGGCCCTGGAAACAATAGCCATGGTACCACAACCCGGTTTTGGGGCTGTGGAGGTATTTGATGTGCAGCAGGAATTGATACTCGGCCTCCTGCTTCATATCCTCCCGGCCCAGGGCGTCGCCGGCCTGGTAGAGGAACAGGCAGGTCATGTACAGGGTATCGTCCCAGAGCTGTTGCTCATTGACGTCGTCGGAGGTAATATGCTGCAATCCGCCCTCCTGGGTGCGGGGCATCTGCGTCATGACCCACTCGCTCCACTCTTCGATGATGGGGCGGTAGGTCTCGTCGCCGGTTTCCTTGTACAGCAGCGTCATGCCCAGCATGGGTGCCATGGTGTTCACGTTCTTGGGCGGGAGTCCCTTGGCCAGGTGACGGGCATACCAGGCGCGCATGTCTTCGAGGGTTTGATGATTGCCAGTGGCCTTGTATAGCTTGAACATGGCGTAGATGGCCACGCCCTGGGGCCACTCCCAGGTGTCCAGTGTCAGATGATCATGCACGTCGCCGGTGCCGCGGTTGTGCTGCAGCTTTCCTAGCACGCGCTGGGATATTTCCAGATAGTCCGTATGCATGCAAATCCCTCCAAACTGTGATTGAGGTGTTTTCTAATTCAAATTATACCAAACCAAAATGAGAAATTCAACAATAAAATGTATCATTATATCCAAAATATGACCATATAACGCTTTACTTTTGGTGATGATTATTGTAAAATGGAATAGAAAGGATAGCGTGGAGAGGATTTATATGCGCAACGACCGTTTATTGGAGATGGAAAAGGTCATCGAGCAATCGGGAACGATCTCCATGACCGAATTATGTGATTTATTTCGTGTGTCGATGAATACGGTGCGCCGGGACGTGGCGGAGCTACGCCGCCGGGGCGACGTGGAAAAAGTATATGGCGGGGTGTGCGCCGTGGAGAACGGCGGCGGCGTGTTGCGCCCCTTTGCGGAGCGCCAGGCCACCGCCGACGCGGCGAAGCGGGCCATCTGCCGGGAGGCGGCGAAGCTGCTGGAGGATGGGGACGTGGTGTTTGTGGATTCCGGCACCACCATGATCCACCTGGTGGATAATTTGGCCAACCGGCAGGAACTGACCATTATCACCAACAATCTCGCCCTGGTGCAGCAGGCCATTCCCTATGAAAATTTGCGGATGATTGTGTTGCCGGGCCAATTGCGGCGCAAGACCAATTCCCTTACGGGAATGGAGACGGTGCGCGCGCTGCGGCAATACAACATCCGCAAGGCGTTCCTGGCGGCCACGGGGTCCACGCTCACGGGGGTGACCAACTCCTCCCCCCAGGAGTATGAGATCAAGCGCACCGCGCTGGAATGCAGCAGCCAGCGCATCCTGCTGCTGTGCAAGGAAAAGTTCGGTCACGCAGGATTGATGACTTATGCGGACTTTCAGGATTTCCAATATATCGTAACGGATCAAATGCTGGACGAACCCTACGCGGAAGCGGTCAAACGGGCGGGCGCCAAGGTGCTCGCCCCCTGACCGGGAGGCGGGTTTGGAAGGGAAAAACAATTGAAAGGCAGGTGGGACGAATTGGCACTGGCCAACTTGAGGGACCTGTTGCGGCAGGCGGAGGAACAGAAACGGGCGGTGGGCGCATTCAACGTCTCCAGCATCGAAATGATGTGCGGGGTGCTGCGCGCCGCCCAGGAGCTGCAAACCCCGGTGATTCTTCAGGTGGCGCAGATACGGCTGGCCACCACGCCCTTGCCGCTGCTGGGCCGCGCCATGTACGAGGCGGCGTGCCGGGCGGAGGTCCCGGTGGCCCTGCACCTGGACCACGGCACAACCATGGATTGCATTCAACAGGCGCTGGACCTGGGCTTCACCTCGGTGATGTTTGACGGGTCCGCGCTGGAGATGGCCGAAAACATCGCCCGGACCCAGCAGGTCAAGAAGATTGCGGCGTCCTACGGCGCGGCGGTGGAGGCGGAGATCGGCAACCTGGGCCGCACGGAAACGGGGGAGGAGACCGTGGCCGCCTATACCAACCCGGCGGACGCCATCGTCTTTGCCCGGGAGACCGGCGTGGATGCCCTGGCGGTGGCCATCGGCAACGCCCACGGCGTTTACGCGGGCACGCCCACCTTTCACTTTGAGGTGCTGGACGCGGTGCATGCCGGGTGCGATACGCCTTTGGTGCTCCACGGCGGCACGGGTTCCAGCGAGCGGAACTTCCGCCATTGTATTGCCAGCGGCGTGCGCAAGATCAACATTGCCACGGCAATTTTTCAGGCGTCCGCTCGGGCGGCGCACGCGGTGGTGGCTGACGACTGGTTCTCCATGTCCCGGGCCATCACCGATGCGGTGGCCGACGTGGCCAGGGAACACATACGCATCTTCGGAAGGGCATCATCATAGAAAGGAGCGTTTCCCATGCTGTTTACTCAGGAGGCACGCCCGCTGGACATCATTCCAGTGGGGCGGATTGCCATCGACTTCAATCCCACGGACATGAACCGCCCCCTGTCCCAGAGCGAGCATTTCAACAAATACCTGGGCGGTAGCCCGGCCAACATTGCCGTAGGCATGGCCCGGCTGGGGCGCAAGGTGGGCTTTCTGGCCCGGATCAGCGACGATGCCTTTGGCGACTTTGTGGAGGGCTTCTTCCGCAACGAGGGCATTGACGTGAGCCATGTGAAGCGCTGCGTCCATGGCGAAAAGCTGGGCCTGACCTTTACGGAGATTCTGTCGCCCACCCAGTCCAGCATCCTGATGTACCGGGAGGGCGTGGCGGACCTGATGCTCCATCCGGACGATGTGGACGAGGCCTATGTGGCGTCCAGCAAGTCGCTGCTCATCAGCGGCACGAGCCTGTGCTGCAGCCCCACCCGGGAGGCGGCGCTGAAGGCCCTGACCTATGCGCTGAAAAACGGCGTAACGGTGATCTTCGACGCGGATTATCGGGCCTACACCTGGAAGAACCAGGACGAGATCTCCATTTATACCAGCCTGGTGGCCCAGAAGAGCGACATCATTCTGGGCTCCCGGGAGGAATTCGACCTGATGGAGCGGCTGCTGGGCCTGGACGGCACGGATCAGGCCAGCGCAGCCTATTGGCTGGGCCAGGGGGCCAAGCTGCTGGTGATCAAGCACGGCAAGGAAGGCTCCATGGCGTACACCGCCGGGGAGCGCTGGCAGGTGAAGCCCTTCCCCGTGGCGGCCATGAAGGGCTTTGGCGGAGGAGACGGCTACGCATCCGCATGCCTGCACGGGCTGATGACCGGGCGGAGCCTCCCGGACGCCCTGGAAATGGGCAGCGCCTCGGCGGCCATGCTGGTGGCCAGCCATGCCTGCTCCAAGGATATGCCTTCCCAGGAGGCGCTGGAGGCCTTCATCCAGGAGAAGAAGGCGCAGCACGGCACCATGGTTAGCCGCCTGTGAGCCGGCGGCCTGCTTGGAAATATGCACAGCGACACAGCAAAGGAGCGATACGCACATGCAAACCCTGAAGCCTTTCATCAACGGTCAGTTTATTGATTCCGTATCCACCAAGTACAACAAGATCTTCGATCCCTCCACCGGCGAGCAGATCGCCCAGGTGCCTGCCTGCACCAAGGAAGAGGTCGAAATGGCCATTCAGGCTGCGAAGGCTGCTTATCCTGCCTGGAGCAATACCCCTGTGCGCAAGCGCGCCCAGCTGATGCTTCGGCTGCGGGAACTGATCGTCCGGGATATGGACGCCCTGACCCTGCTGTGCGCCACCGAGAACGGTAAGACCCTGCCCGAGGCGGCGGGCGACGTGGGCAAGGCGCTGGAAATGACCGAGCTGGCCGCCAATGCCCCCATGCAGCTGATGGGCGATAGCCTGATGAACACCTCCACCGGTTACGATACCACCACTTACCGGGAGCCCCTGGGCGTGTTCGCGGGCATTGCGCCCTGGAATTTCCCGGCCATGATTCCCGTGGGCTGGATGGCGCCCCTGTGCATCGTCTGCGGCAACACCTTTGTGCTCAAGCCCGCCAGCACCACCCCCATGACCTGCCTGAAGTTTGCCGAGCTGTACAAGGAGGCGGGCTTCCCCGATGGCGTGCTGAACATCGTGCCCTGCTCCCGCACGGAGGCGGAGCTGCTGCTGAGCCACCCGGACATCAAGGGCATCTCCTTTGTGGGCAGCACTTCCGTGGGCCTGCATGTGTACCAGACCGCCGCCGCCAACGGCAAGCGGGTGCAGGCGCTGTGCGAAGCCAAGAACCATGCCCTCGTGCTCCGTGACGCGCCCCTGACCCGCACCGCGGCGGGCATCATGAACTCCGCCTTCGGTTGCGCGGGCGAGCGCTGCATGGCGCTGCCCGCGGTGGTGGTGGAGGACTGCATCGCCGACGCGCTGGTGGCTGAGCTGGTCCGCCTGTGCAAGGCGCAGGTCATTGGCCCTGCCTATGACAAAAAGAGCAAGCTGGGCCCCGTAGGCTCCGCGTCCCACATGAAGTTCATCACCGACTGGATCGCCAAGGGCGTGGAAGAGGGCGCGCAGCTGGTGCTGGACGGCCGCAATGTGAAGGTGCCCGGCTATGAGAACGGCTACTATGTGGGCCACACCATCTTTGACCATGTGACCCCCGAAATGACCATCGGCCAGCGGGAGGTGTTCGGCCCTGTGCTGTGCATCAAGCGGGTCAAGGATTTTGAAGAGGGCCTGGCGCTGATGAACGCCAATCCCTTCGCCAACGGCAGCGTGATCTTCACCCAGAACGGCTACTATGCTCGTGAGTTCGCCCGCCGCACCGATGGCGGCATGGTGGGCGTCAACGTGGGCATTCCGGTGCCTTTCGGCGTCTTCTCCTTCACCGGGCACAAGCAGAGCTTCTTCGGCGACCTGCATTGCCACGGCAAGGATGCTTTCCGCTTCTACACGGAAACCAAGACCGTCACCACCCGCTGGTTCGACGAGGAAGAGATGAAGAAGGAGCACGTGGACTCCTGGGACGGCTCGCTGTAAGCAGGCGCGCGCGGGCTGGAAATCCTCCGGCCCGCGCGGCCATGGCCGCTGAAACCTAATGATGCTTTGTGAAAAACGTTCACATTACGTAAGGAGGCTATCCATACCATGAGCAAGCTTCGCATCGGCATTGTGGGCGCTGGCCGCATCGGCAACGTCCACGCCCAGTCCATCACCTACCACATCCCCGAGGCGGAGGTCGTCTGCGTCACGGACGTGTATGAACCCGCCGCCAAGAAGCTGGCGGAGACCTATGGCATTCCCAAGTACGGCGCGGACTATAAGATGATCGTGGAGGATCCCGACATTGACGCGGTGCTGGTTTGCTCGCCCACGCCCACCCACGCGGACATTGCCATGGACGCCATGAAGCATGGCAAGGATGTGTTCTGTGAGAAGCCCGTGGACCTCACCGTGGAGAAGATTCAGGCTACGGCGCAGGTGGCCAAGGAGACGGGTCGCAAGCTGCAAATCGGCTTCAACCGCCGCTTTGACCACAATCATGGCCGGGTGCAGCAGCTGGCCGCCTCGGGTAAGCTGGGCAATATCGAGCTGATCAAGATCACCTCCCGGGATCCCGAGCCGCCGTCCCCCGAGTATGCGGCGTCCTCCGGCGGGCTGTACATCGACATGATGATCCATGACTTTGATATGGCCATGTTCCTGGCGGGCTGCGATGTGACGGAGGTCTATGCCATGGGCACCAGCCTGGTGGATCCTCGCATTGGCCAGGCCGGCGACGTGGATACGGCCATTGTGACGCTGACATTTGCCAACGGCGCCCTGGGCGTGATTGACAACAGCCGCCGGGCGGCCTACGGCTACGACCAGCGGGTGGAAGTCTTCGGCAGCCTGGGTATGGCCGCCGACGAGAACGACGGCGATACCACCGTGCGGGTTTCCACCGTGGACGGCGTGGTCAGCGATAAGCCCCAGTTCTTCTTCCTGGAGCGCTACATGGGTTCTTTCATTGCGGAGATGAAGCAGTTTATCCAGGCAATTCAGACCAATGGCGAAGTGCCGGTGGGCATTCATGCGGGCCTGATGAGCGTGGTGCTGGCCAAGGCGGCCAAGAAGTCCCTGGACGAGCATCGCCCGGTGAAGATCGCGGAAATTCTGGAGGCGTGAGCATGGAACTGATTACACGTGCCCAGGGGGAGCATGCCTTTGGCTATACCCCCCTGGCGGAAATGAACGGCGTCCACGCGGAGATGCTGATGGACTTTGGCGTGCTGCGCATGCGCCAGGGCGACCGCGTGGTGGAGAGCCAGCCCCTGGAGAAGGCCTACCTGCTGGTGTATGGCAAGGTGCGCTTCACCTGGGAGGACCGGCAGCATGAGCAGGAGCGGGCCAACTGCTTCGACGTGCCGCCTACGGCGCTGCATGTGTGCAAGGACGTGCAGGTGACCCTGGAGTGCCTTTCGGAGGAGTGCGAGATCAACATCCTGCGCACGGACAATGACAAGGCGTTCCCCTCCAAGCTGTATCTGCCGGAGGATACCCCGGATGAATTCCGAGGCGCGGGCACCATGCATGAAACCAGCACACGCATCGTGCGCACCATCTTTGACGACAGCAACGCGCCCTATGCCAACCTGGTGCTGGGGGAGGTCATTGGCTTCCCGGGCAAGTGGTCCAGCTATCCGCCCCACCACCATCCCCAGCCGGAGATCTATTACTACAAGACCAATCCTGCCGGCGGTTTCGCCTATGCCGAGGTGGGGGAGGGCGTGCTGAAGGTGCACAATAACGATACGGTGTTTATCCAGCCGGGGCTGACCCACCCCCAGTGCACGCCGCCAGGCTATGCCCTGTGGTATCTGTGGGGCATCCGCCATCTGGACGGCGCCCGCTACGGCACGCCTACCTTCCTCAAGGAGCACCTGTGGGTGCAGGAGCCCGGCATTCCGTATTGGGGGGACGACAAGCATGCGTGAAGGCAGCAATCAGGCCCAACGGGTGCGCCTGACCATGGCCCAGGCGCTGGTCCGCTTTCTGGACCGGCAGTATGTGGAAATGGACGGCGTGACCAACAAATTCGTCAACAACATTTTCGGCGTGTTCGGCCACGGCTGCGTGGTGGGCGTGGGCCAGGCGCTGGCCCAGGGCGGGCATCACATCCGCTTCCTCCAGGGGAAGAATGAGCAGAACATGGCCCTGGCCGCCACCGCCTTTGCCAAGCAGAAGAACCGCCGGGAGATTATTCCCTGCGTCAGCTCCATCGGTCCCGGCGCCATGAACATGGTCACCGCCGCGGGCTGCGCCACGGCCAACCGCATTCCGCTGCTGCTCCTGCCAGGCGATACCTTCGCCTGCCGTCAGCCGGACCCCGTGCTCCAGCAGGCGGAGTTTTTCCAGAGCTATGGGCAGACGGTGACCGACGCTTTCCGTGGCGTATGCCACTACTTTGACCGCATCGAGCGGCCCGAGCAGCTGATGACCGCCGCCATCCACGCCATGCGGGTGCTTACCGATCCCGCGGATACGGGCGCGGTGTGCCTGGCCATGCCCCAGGACGTGGAGGGCGAGGCTTACGACTATCCGGTGGCCTTCTTTGAGGAGCGGGTATGGCATATGGATCGCCGTCCCATGACCCAGGGCCAGATGGAGCGGGCCGCGGCGCTGCTGCGCAAGGCGGAGCGCCCCTTCGCCATTCTGGGGGGCGGCGTGCGGTACAGCGAGGCGGGAGAAGCCTTTGTGAAGCTGTGCGAACAGGCCAACATCCCCTTTGGGGAGACGCAGGCGGGCAAGGGCACCGTGAGCTGGCAGCATCCGCTGAACATGGGCGGCGTGGGCGTTACCGGCGGCAAGGCGGCTAATGTCATCGCCCAGGATGCGGATCTGATCCTGGCGGTGGGCACCCGGCTGACGGACTTCACCACTTGCTCCAAGTGGCTTTTCCGGCAGACTGCCAAGGTGCTTTCGCTGAACATCTGCCCCTTTGATGCGGTGAAGATGGACGCGGAGCCCATTCTCTGCGACGCGCGGGAGGGGTTGAACGCCCTGGCAGGCGCGTTGGCTGGATACCGCTCCGCCTGGGCGGAGGAACCTGCTCAGGCCCGCAAGGAATGGGACGCCATCGTGGATGAGCTCTATGCCGCCGAGCCGCCCCAGGGGCTTTCGCAGACCCGGGCGCTGGGGGAGATTAACCGCTTCATGTCTTCCAAGGACGTGGCCATGGGTTCTTCCGGCAGCCTGCCCGGCGACATGCAGCGGCTGTGGCGCGCCGGGGAAGCGGGCACCTATCATATGGAATACGGCTTTAGCAACATGGGCTACGAGGTCAACGGCGCGCTGGGCGTCAAGCTGGCCGAGCCGGACCGGGAGGTCTATACCTTCTTCGGGGACGGCTCCTACCTGATGGCGCACAGCGAAATGCTCACCTGCGTGCAGGAGGGCGTGCGGGCGCACTTCTGCCTGTTTGACAACAGCGGTTGGGGCTGCATTGAGAATCTGCAGAACAACCAGGGCAACGATACCTTCGGCACAGTGTTCCGCAAGCGCAACCCGGTAACCGGGGAGCTGGACGGGGATGCGCTGCCGGTGGATTTTGCCATGAACGCCCGGGCGTACGGCCTCAAGGCGTACACCATCCGCACGGTGGAGGAGCTCCGCGCCGCATTGAAGGACGCGCTGACGCAGCCCTTGCCTGTGCTTTACGACATCAAGGTGCTGCCCAAGTCCATGACCGACGGCTATGAGAGCTGGTGGCGCGTGGGCGTGGCGGAGGTATCCGAGCAGGAACGGGTGCAGAAGGCTTACGAGGACCTGGCGCGCCACATTCGGGATACCCGGGATTATTAACCGACAACGACAAAGGAGGCAAGCCCCATGCGGCTGGATCCCAACAAAGTAAAGCTCGCCATTGCGCCCATTGGCTGGACCAACGACGACCTGCCCGAGCTGGGCGGCGAGAATACCTTTGAGCAGTGCGTCAGCGAAATGGCGCTGGCGGGCTTCAAGGGAAGCGAAATCGGCAACAAATATCCCCAGGATACGGAAATTCTCAAGCATAAGCTGGACGTTCGCGGGCTGCGCATCTGCAACGCCTGGTTCTCCACGCTGTTTACCTCCCAGCCCTACGAGGTGACGGAGGAGGCCTTCCTGCGCCATCGGGACCGGCTGTACGCCCTAGGCGCGCGGGTCATCGGCGCCAGCGAGCAGGGGAACTCCATCCAGGGCAAGCCCCTGAACATTTTCGGGGAAAAGCCCGTGTACACCGAGGAAGAGTGGAAGAAGGTCACCGAGGGCTTTAATCGCCTGGGCAAGCTGGCGGCGGAGAAGGGCATGAAGCTTACCTGCCACCATCACATGGGCACCGGCGTGCAGACCGAGGCGGAGATTGACCGCTTTATGGCGGAGACGGACCCGGCGGTGGTGGGCCTGCTGTTTGATAGCGGCCATTTGACCTTTGCGGGTATTGATCCGCTGCCCGTGCTGAAAAAGCACATTGGCCGCATTCAGCATGTGCACCTGAAGGATGTGCGCCTGCCCATCCGCGACCAGGCACAGCGGGAAGGCTGGAGCTTCCTGCAGGCGGTGAAGAACGGCGTGTTTACCGTGCCCGGGGACGGCGATGTGGACTTCGCGCCCATCTTTGACGTGCTGGCTGAAAACGGCTACGAAGGCTGGGTTGTGGTGGAGGCGGAGCAGGATCCCGCCAAGGCCAACCCCTTCGAGTACGCGGTGAAGGCCCGCAAATACATTGCGGAAAAAACGGGACTGTAAACTTGATGGCGCAGGGGGACGCTGGCGGTAGGCGCGGCGTCCCCCTTTGTGCATAACAGCTGCGAAGCATGGGGGGAAACACGAATGACGGATCATGAACTGGCGCTGCGCTATGCGCCGATTGTGCACTTTGACGCCAATGAAACGATTCCGCTGCAGGCTGTGGGGTATACGGTGGCCCGGGAAACGGTGCGGAGCAAATCCTTCCCCAAGCGGGAGATTACCGTTCCCCAGGGCGCGGCTTTCGTGATTGAGTACGCCTATTTCTGGGACTATGATATTCAGCACATGTATGACCTGGAGCACATTTGGGTGACGGTCAGCCAGGAAGGCGAGGTCATCGACGCGGAGGGGAGCTTCCATGGGCGCTACCTGAAGCTGCTGCTGCCCGAACTGCCCGGCACGGTGCCGCCCACCCAGGGGCATGTTCATGCCTTCTGCCAGCCTGGGAAGCACGCCTTTATGCCGGATGGCCAGCTGTACAGGCTGCTGCCGGACTGGTATACGTCCTGCAACACGGGAAGCGGTGGCCGGGTGATGGTGGGCGGCTGCTTTGGCGGCGTCTATCAGCCCACAGAGGAGGAAAACGCCTGCTGTGAGCGCTATCTCAAAGAGAACCTGGCATTTTCGCCCACGCTGCGCTTTACCAAAACGGTGGAAGACCTGGGCGTGACCCCGCGCTATATGCCCTGGGAGGAGCTCTATGAGGAGATCCCCCGCCGCATTCGCCAGGAATGCGACCGGCTGTTGGCGCTATATGGAAAAATCTGACGCAAGGGAGGATGCATATGCTGGATTTGGGCCGCCAGTTTAGGCAGCGACAGCGGGCCTGGATGGAGGAACTGCGCCGTCACCTCTATACGCCCGTGCTGGAAGCGCCGGTGGAGGGCTTTACCACCTATGACCGCCTGACCCCGGAGGAGGCGGAGCGCCGCGCTTTTCGGCCATATGCGGCGGGAGAGGCCTGGGGCGCGTGCTGGGAATACGGATGGTTCCGCACGGACATTACGCTGCCGGACTGCTGTCAGGGCCGGCGGGTGGTGCTGTTGGGCCAAGTGGGCGGCGAACAGCTGTATTACGTAAATGGCAGGGCCGTGGGAGCCGTGGACAAGGAGCATACCTACGTCACCCTATCCCGAGCGGCTCAGGCGGGAGAGACCTATCATGTGCTGGTGGAGAGCTATGCCGGACACGGCGCCAGGCTGGAAAACATTGGGCCCTGCCCGCCGGAGCGGCCCGCCATTCCGCCCACCCCGGAGAAACAGTGCGCGGTGGGCGTCAATGTGGTGGCGCTGTGGAATGAGGAGGCCTATCAGCTGCTGCTGGACGTGTATACCCTGGACAAGCTGTTGCAGGTGTTGCCGGACAAGAGCCTGCGGGCTCAGCGGGTAGCCGCGGCGCTGCAGGCGTTCACGGACATTGCGGATTTTGAATTGCCGCCCGAGGAGCGCCGGGCCAGCTTCGTGAAGGCGCGCGAGGCGCTGCGGGAGGTCATGGCCTGCCACAACGGCTCCACCGCGCCCCTGATGTGGTTGATCGGACAGTCCCATATCGATCTGGCCTGGCTGTGGCCCATGGAGGAAACGTACCATAAAATGGTGCGCACCTATTCCAACCAGATGACCCTGCTGGACGAATATCCCGACTATCGCTTTTTGCTGTGCGAACCCGCGCTGCTGGACATGCTCCGGGAGATGGATGGGGAGCTGTGGCAGCGGGTGAAGGACGCCTATGCACGGGGGCAGATCCTGCCCGAGGGCGCGTTCTATGTGGAGTGCGATACCAACCTGCCCTCCGGGGAGAGCCTGATCCGCCAGCTTCAATGGGGCAAGGCCTGGTTCCGGGAGCAGTTCGGCGTGGACAGCCAGGTGGGATGGCTGCCGGATTGCTTCGGCTTTTCCGCGGCGCTGCCGCAGATTTTGCGCGGCTTTGGGGTGCGCTATTTCGGTACCCAGAAGCTGCAGCGGGCCGACCCCGAATGCCAGAAATTCCCGTACCATCACTTCATCTGGGAGGGCATGGACGGCTCGGAGGTGCTGGGGCTTTCCTTCATGAAGGATAACGGACCGGTGGACCCGGCTTCCTTCCACGAGCGCTGGGAGATCAACCGGGTGCAGTCCACGGATATCGACACGATCCTTCATCCCTTTGGCTATGGGGACGGCGGAGGGGGTCCCACCCGGGATATGGTGGAGCTGAGCCTGCGCCTGGGCGACCTGGAGGGCGTGGGCCGCTCCCGCTATGGCGGGCTACGGGAATACTTTGAGCACATTGCCGCCCAGGGCGTCAAAAACCGCTGGGTGGGGGAGATGTATTTGCCCTGGCACCGGGGAGTGTTCACCGCCCAGCGGCGGGCAAAGGCGCTGATGCGCCGGGCGGAGTTTGCCTTGCACGACGCGGAGGCCATGGCGGCGCGCCAGGGAGAGCCTGACCAGGCGGTTGCCCGGCAGCTGCGTGAGCTGTGGCGAAAGCTGCTCATCTGTCAGTTCCATGATGTGGCGGGGGGTGTGGGCATCCGTCGTACCCATAGCGAAGCCGAGCAAATGCTGCGCGAGGTGGTGGAGGGCGCCCAGGCCATTACCAAGACGCTGCGCCGGCGCCACTACCATGTGCAGGACAGCGAAACAGATTACGTGCTATATAATGCATTGCCCTGGGAGCGCCGGGAATGGATCCTGGGCGCGCAGGGGCGGCCGCGGTACGTGTGCGTCCCCGCTGACGGAGCCGCGCCGCTGACGGAAATTCCGCAACCGGACGACGCCCGCCTTACGCAGACGCCGGAGGGTTACCTGCTGGAAAATCAGCATGTATCCCTGCTGGTGGACGCCCGGGGCGCCATTGTACAGCTCACGGACAAGGGCAATGGGCAACCGTTGCTGCGTCCCGGCCAGCGGATGAACGACTGGCGCCTGTACAAGAACGTGCAGCCCGTCTACGATGCATGGGAGCTGGACCGGCGCTGGGAGACCCGGGAAATCCAGGATTGCTTCACCACGGAGGTGACCGTGGAATCCGCGGGCCCTGCCTGCGCCGCCCTGCGGATCGTCCGCCGGTTCGGAAGCAGTCAATCGGAGCAGGTTTTGCGGCTGTTCGCCTCCAGTCGCCGGGTGGACTTCGAAACCCGTGTGGACTGGCAGGAGCGGCACCGCATGCTCAAGGCGCACTTTGAGAGCAACATCCTGTCGGAGGAAGCGGTCCATGAGATTCAGTTCGGCTACGTCTGCCGTCCGGCGCACCGCTCCACGCCTTTCGCATCGGACCGCTACGAGGTGTGCAATCACCGCTATTCCGCCCTGTGCGAGGAGAAGCGTGGCTTTGCGGTGCTCAACGACGGCTGTTACGGCGTTAGTGCAAACCGGGGAGAGCTGGCGCTGACCCTGCTTCGCGCTCCGCTGGTGCCAGATGATACCAACAACCGGGGGGAGCATGCCTTCACCTATGCGCTGTATGTATTCCAAACGTCCCTGGCCCAGAGCGATACGGTGCGGCAGGGGTACGCCCTGAACGTGCCGCTGACCCTGGAATCCGGGCGCTGCCCCCAGGCGACGGAGGGCTTCCGCACCCAGGGAACCGGGGTGATCCTGGAGACGGTGAAGCTGCCTGAGGATGGGCGCGGCGTCATCCTGCGGCTGTACGAGAGCCAGCGCATGCAGGAGGATGCGGTGTTGGAGCTGCCCTTCCCGGCGGAGCTGACGGAATGCGGCATGGACGAGCAAGGCGACACGGCGCTGGGACAAGGGAACAGCTTCCGTCTGCGCTTCGCGCCCTTCCAGGTGCGGACCTTCCGGGCGCTGCCCCTGCGCTGACGCCGCGCATCCATCCATGAAAGGAAGTTGAAAACGAATGAAAAAGCTGATTCTGTGCTTTGACTGCGGCGATACGCTGGTGGACGAAGGCACCCAGGTTTTCGCGGAGAACGAGGACGTGCTCAGCGCGGAACCCATTCCAGGCGCGCTGGAAGCGCTGCACTATTTCCGGGAGCAGGGCTACCGTATGGCGTTGGTGGCGGACGGCCGGGTGGCGTCCTTCCAGAATATCCTGGGCAAGCTGGGTGTATGGGACTGGTTCGAGGTCCATATCATTTCCGAGGCGGTGGGTGAATTGAAGCCCAGCCCCAAGATGTTTCAAGGGGCGCGTCAGGCGCTGGGCCTGACGGAGGCGGACTTCCCCCGCATGGTGATGTTTGGCAATAATCGTTTGCGGGATATCAAGGGCGCAAACGGCGTGGGCATGATCTCCGTGCTGCTGGATTACAGTCCCCGTTATGTGAAGACGGCCAGCATGCCCGATGAAGAACCCACCTACCTAACCACGCTGCCCTCCCAGTGGCCGGCGTTGATTGACCGGCTGGAAGCCGAGGCCGAAGCGGAGCAGGCATAACCGGTTGGCGTGGGCATGGCTTGAAAACACAAGGCGCGCGGGGATTTTCCCGCGCGCTCAGGCTGCTGAAAAAGGCATGCCTTTTCACACCAACATGAAAAATGAAATTTGCGGTTCCTTAGCCCGCAAAAGTTTCATCACGTATGGGGTCCGAAGGTTTCCAAAGGGCGATCGGAAAGCCCTTTGGTCGCCTCCGCAGAGGCGAAATCCCCTGCGCTTGCAAGAATGCATCATATAACTTGCAAAAAAGATAAAGCAGAATATATTGTCAACGCTCTGGGCGCGCGGGGATTTTCCCGCGCGCTTTTTGCATGCCTAAAACCCCACGCTAGGCGTGGGGTTCGGGAAAACTTATAGTTATGCGGATGACAAGAAAACTCCTTTTGCTTACAATGGGAGTGCGGTCTGCCAACTGCACAGAAAAGCAAAAGGAGGTCATTAG
>DBFBGQ010000031.1:0-4647 GCA_048201975.1 Candidatus Egerieenecus sp.
AAAATGAAGTTGCATGCTTTGCTTGGCTTCCGCAATCAGGTGGGGTAGCCGTGCAAAGCCTTTTTGCGCCCGGCTGACGCCAATGCCGTCGGGCAGGTTTCGCAGCGCCTCGGGAGGCTTCCCCACAGGATGGGACAGGTAGCCCAGGGCCATGCCGTCCTCGGTGACGGGGTCCAGGGCCAGGGTATAGTTGTTGTCCTCCGGCAGGGCCAGGGCGCGCTTGCCGCCGGCGTCCGTGTGGAGGCAGCACAATACCCTGCATTCGGGATAGGCGCGCTCGACGGTTTGGCACAGGGAGAGCCGGCGGGCGGCCTGGTCGGTCAGGAAGGAGGCGTCCAGCCGCTGCATCAGGGCGGCCATGTCCTTGCGGGTAATGGGTTTCATCAAATAGTCCACCACGCCGTTGCGGATGCCGTCCCGGGCCGCGGAAAAATCGCTGTAGGCGGAGATGATCACCATGCGGACGGGAATTTTTTCCTGCACGCATACGGAGATCAGCTTGCGGCCGCTCATGCGGTCCATCCGCAGGTCGGTGAAAACCACGTCGCAGGGGTTTGCGCGCAGATATGCCAAGGCGTCCTGGCCGTTGGAAAAACAGCCCACCACATGATAGGCCGGATAATCCGCCAGCAGGCTTTCCAGGCAGCGAATGGTCCAGATTTCATCGTCCACCAGGATGACGTTGGGCATCTGCAAGGGCCTCCCTGTTTCTTATTTTATGGCTATTGTAGCATTGATAATTTACAAGGTCAACGCTATGCCCAGCAGAAACTGGGGTGATTTTATAAGATTGTCCAAAATTTCAAGAAGATTCTATCTAATCTTTTTGCCGGCAGTCATGGTATGGTGTATGCAGTCACAAGGAGAGGGGAGAGCACATTGAGCGCGCAGAGAAGCCTCGCGTCCCCATACGTAAAAAAAAAACAAACGTATGGAAGGAAATCTTCAAAAACAAGGAAATCTACTTGTTGGCCTTGCCGGCGGTGGTATGGTATGTGGTGTTCTCCTACATGCCCATGGGCGGCTTGACACTGGCCTTCAAGAGCTTCAAGGCGAAGCTCGGTATCTGGGGCAGCCCTTGGGTGGGCATGACGCACTTCGAGTCTCTTTTCAAGGATCCAGCGTTTTTCAGCTCCGTGGGCATTACGCTCTGGATCAACTTTGTGGAGCTGCTGCTGTGCTTCCCGGCGCCCATTCTGTTGGCGCTGATGCTCAACGAGCTTCGCCTGGGCAAGTATAAGAAGATTTTGCAGACCGTCTTTACCTTCCCGCATTTCCTTTCCTGGGTCATCATCGGCAGCATCGTGAAAAACCTGTTCAGCATCGACGGCGTGATCAACGGCCTGATGGCGGGATTGGGCATGGACAAGGTCAGCTTCCTGGGCAATAAGGACTTTTTCCGCCCGCTGCTGTATTGCAGCGAAATTTGGAAGGAGGCCGGATGGTCCTCCATCATCTATCTGGCGGCCATCAGCGGCGTGGATCCGGAGCTGTACGAGGTGGCGGAAATTGATGGGGCGACACGGCTGCAGCGAATCATCCACATTACGCTTCCCGGTGTGATGCCTACCATTGCCATCATGCTGGTCTTGCAGATGGGCGGCATTATGGGCGGCCACTTTGATCAAATCTACAACCTGCAAAACAGCGTCATTGCCTCCGCTGCGGAAACGCTGAACATGTACATCTACCGCATTACCTTCCAACGCACGCCCAACTACGGCTTCTCAACGGCGGTCAGCCTGTTCTGCTCCGTGATCAATATGCTGCTGCTGCTGTTTACCAACAAACAGGCGGAGCGGTTTGGCGGCGTAGGACTGATGGGAGGAATCAAGTAAATGAAGCGGGCAAGGGGTTCGTACAAGCATAACGGTATCTCGCTGATGGACATCGTGCTGGGCCTGCTGCTGTCGGCGCTGGGACTGCTGGTGATCCTTCCGTTCTATAACGCAATCATGATTTCTTTCGTGACCGAGGGAGAGTATTTCAGAACGCCCTTTGTGTTCTACCCCCATGAGCCCACGCTGGAGGCGTATCAGACCCTGCTGGACACGGGCAACATCCTGGTGGGCTATGGAAACACGCTGTTCCATATTGCAGTGGCATTGCCGGTGAGCATGTTCATGACATTCTCCCTGGGATATGTGCTGAGCCGCCCCACCTTTCCGGGGCGCAAGCTGCTGTACATCTTTGTGTTGATTACCATGCTTTTCAGCGGCGGCATGGTGCCCAGCTTCCTGCTGATTCGCAGCCTGGGGCTGATGAACACCCGCTGGTCGGTGATCTTCTCCTGCCTGATGAGCACCTACTATGCCGTGCTGGTAACCAACTTCATTCGTTCGCTGCCTGTCTCTTTGCTGGAGTCCGCCCGGCTGGACGGCGCGTCGGAGACCACCATATTGCTGCGGATCGTCTTGCCGCTCTCCAAGCCCATCATCGCCACCATCGCGCTGTTCTACACGGTGGATAAATGGAACGAATGGTGGAACTCCATGCTCTACATCAAACGCACGGAGATGTATCCCCTGCAGCTGATTTTGCAGAATATCATCAATACATATCAAAGCGCGGACCAGCGAGCCATTACCTCCGCAGACGCCCTGACCCATCTGAAAACCTTTTCCATGGGCATCAAGATGGCAGCCATTGTCGTTACCATGTTGCCCATCATGTGCGTGTTCCCTTTCCTGCAGCGCTTTTTTGTGAAAGGCATCATGATTGGCGCAGTAAAGGGCTAAGGCAGTCATTGCTCTGCTCCCCTTGGGGCAGAAGATGATAATTTCATACAAGGAGGGTAACCCATGAAAACCAAAAGACTCTTGGCACTGTTCCTGAGCGCGTTGATGCTGCTGAGCAGCGCCACCGCCCTGGCCGCGGACAAAGAACAAGTGGTGTATCAGGAGGAAGACATTGTCAAGGCAAAGGAGTATACCGATACCTTGGATACCTCCGGGAAAACCTACGATGAGCACCTGACCATCGAGCTGGCCAGCGAAATGCTGGACGACACCGCCGACTACAACGACGGCAGCGTTGGCAGCCAGTGGTTCACCGAGCATTTCAACTACGATTTTGACATTCTGGCCATTCCGGACAGCAATGCCAACGACAAGATCCGCACCATGATCAACTCCGGCGATGTACCGGATGTGCTCCGCTGGAACGGCTTTGACATCAACGAAATCAATTCCTACATCGATCAGGGGCTGTTCTACCGCCTGCCGGACGACTGGAAGGAGCGTTGGCCCAACATCGCTTATACCCAGAGCCTCGTGCCTGTGGCCCAGGCATTGGAGGAGCGCAACGGCGGCACCTATACCCTGTTCCGCGTTGTCATGTATCATTACTATCCTGGCGACGTGGTGGTGAACCATGAGTCGGTCTATCTGCGCGAGGATTGGGCCAACGCCGTGGGCTTTGAGATCAAGGACGCCTATACGGCCAGCGAAATCATGGAATACGCCCGGTTGGTAAAGGAGCAGGATCCCGGCAATGTGGGTGCGAACCTGATCCCGCTGGCGGGCAACACCGGCTACCTGGCCAACCTGTTCATTCGCGCCACCTATCCCCAGTATGAACGGATCTACAAGAACGATGAGGGCGAATACGTCTGGGGCTATGCTGACGAGCAGACGCTGGAAGGCCTGAAACTGTGGAAGCAGGCCTATGAGGAAGGCCTGGTCAGCCCGGAATTCTACGTGTACAGCGAAGGCGACGCGCTGAATACCTTCCGCATTTCCGGTGTGGCGGCCGCGGTGGTCAACCCCGGCAGCATCTGCGGCACCGTGAAGGACGGGTTCGAGAACGACCTGCAGCTGGATGAGACCGCATGGTATCAGGCTGCGATCATTGGCGAAGACGGCTATTACCACGACTATGCCAATGATAACTTCTGGGGCGCCACCTACTTCTCCGCGGACATCGACGAGGCCGTTTTCGAGCGGTACATGGACATTGTTGACTTTATGGTTTCCGATAATGGCGCGGACCTGCGCTGCAATGGCATGCGCTATGTGGACTGGGACTTCGACGCGGACGGCAACCGCTACATGCTCTATGATACCACGAAGTATCAGCGCATGAGCGACTCCAACTTCTGGCCCATTTACACGCTGCTGGGCGCCTGCGGCGACGATAACGGATTCAATCCTGATCCTGTGGATGCCAGCGAGGACTCCCTGTTCTATGCCAACCAGCTCAATGCGGTATACGAGGCCAAGCTCAGCCGCTTGACGGACAACAGCATTCTGGAGCGCGACTGGGAGAGCTACGGCTTCAACAGCGATGCGCAGACGGCGCTGACCGCCATTGATTACCAGAGCCTGAACGCCAACCTGATTGTGGCCTAGGGCGACCTGGAGGAAAACTGGAAGAAGGTCATCGAAGAAAACGCCTACATCGTGCAGCCCGCCCTGGATGAGCTGAACGAAACCTTTGGTCAGGCGGAGTAATCTTCCTTAAAAATCCATGAATCAGCAAGCGGGATGCCTCCCAAGGGGCATCCCGCTTCAGCGTGTCGAAAAAGTGGGCAAGCCCACTTTTTCGAGGAAGCAACTTCGGCCAACCAGAGGTCGTCCGAAGTTGTAAGGAATTGATTTTGCAAGCAAAATCAATCACCCGCGAAGCCGGCGGAGCCGGCTTACACGA
>DBFBGQ010000032.1:0-6423 GCA_048201975.1 Candidatus Egerieenecus sp.
GCCCCGGCGAACATGCACGCGGCAAAGCCCAACAGCCCGCCCAGGGCCAATAGCAGCATCCTGCGGAACTCCCGCATCTCGCCCTTGAAAAAGCGGCTGCTCAGGGGCGCCACCAGGGGCGTATAGATGAAGTTGCAACCCGCCTGGATGATCACCGCCGGCGTGGACACCGAGCCGAAGAATCCCAGCAGCTCGCTGCCGTGGTACATCTCCAGGAAGTAGCGGGGAATGGCCGCCAGCAGGGTGAGCAGGGCGGAGTTGAGCATCAGGGGCCAGGCCTCCCGCAGCAGGGGGAGGCTTGCCCGCAGGCTCACGTGCAGGCGGAAGTCCGTCAGCGCCTTCACCCGCGCGCCGTCATAAAACGCCACCACCCCCAGGGTGACCAGCGCCATGACCAGCAGGGTCAGGGCAAGGTTCCGGGTGAGATAGAGCATCAGGGCGAAGACCAGCAGCGTGGCCGTGCCGCGGAAGAAGAAGGAGAGCCCCACATAATCAAAGCGGTAGGCCCGCTGCTCCTCGCCGGCCAGCACGTCCACCAGCGCCTCGCCGATGCGGTAAAGCATATAGAAAAATACGCAAAGCATCTGCTCCAGGGAATACTGCTGGTTGCACAGCAGGAAAATCGCGCACAGGCCAAGGGAGCAGAGGCTGGTGAGCACCCGGGTGGAAATGTACAGCCCGGGACTGTATTTTCCCTTGGCGTCGGACACCTGAAAAATGCGGATACCGAAGGTGGCCAGGGTAAAGAACACGTTGGTCAGGGAAATCGACAGGGACAGGATACCCGCAGCCTCAAAGGAGCACAGGGGAACCACCAGCACCGTCAGCAGCCACTGACAGACCAGATAATACAGCGAGCCCATGGAATGAAAAGCCATGTCCCGCCCCAGGGAGCGTTTCGTATCAGCCATGTTGCTTTTTCTTTCTAGCTTGTTCCCGGTAGCGCATAAAGGCGGGAATCAGCGCGTTGATGATGCGCCAGCGCAGCAGGGGGAAGGGCCGCGTCAGGCGGTTGAACAGATCGAAGCAGCGGAAGTAGGCGTTCCAGCCCGATTCCATGGGGGCGTCCCGCCAGGGGGTACGGACCAGGGCCGCCAGGTAGGCGTCCCGGTAGGGATGGCGGTTTCCCTCCCGCCAGGGCCGCTCCTCCCCCAGAAAGTGAATGATGGCCGGGGGTTCGGCGGCCTGGGCATAGGCCTGCGCCGTGGGGTAGAAGGGCGCTGGGGCGCACATGCGCCGCTGCGCCTCCCAGGGATAATAGATCTGCACCGAGCCATAGTTGTAGCGCGGGGGAAGGGAACAGATGCGCCCGGCCAGCGCGCCGTTGAGGGCGTCCTGGTCCGGGGCCATCAGCGCGCCGCCCTTGGCCTGGTAATAGTCCAGGACGGTTTTCTCGACGCCCTCGGCGCGCCAGCGGTCCAGGTCAATGAGCAGCACCCCCGCGTTGAAGTAGGGCTGATCCGGGGCCAGGCCCAGCTCCAGCTTGCGGCTGCGGCGGACCGTGGGCTCCTGCACCATGGCCAGGGGGCAGCCCTGCATGTCGAAGCGCTCCAGGGGGGAGAGGTCCTCCAGGGGCAGGGTGTCGCAGTCCAGGTACAGCACCCGGTGAATCTCCGCCGGGAGAACGCGGCCCACAAACAGCCGGGCCAGGGTGCTCAGGGCAAAGCCCCGGGAATTCACGGAAAAATCGAACCATTTCCGCAGGTCGCCCAGCTCCCAGACGCGCAGCGTCCGGCCGAAGGGCGCCAGGGCTTCCTGCAGCTGCGCGGCGCCACGCTCGGAGACGCCCATGGACAGCAGGTGGAAGCTCAGCGCCGAGGTGGGCGGGGTATGCTCGCACAGGGAGACCATGGACGCGGCGGCGTGCCGCAGGTAATTTTCATCCGACGCATACAGGATGTTCACGGCGTATCCTCCTCAAATTTCAGCACGGCAGGGGGATGGTTGTGACGCTCCTCGGGCGCGGGCAGGCGCATATAGTCGTGGTAATAGGCCGTCAGGTAGGCGTGGCTGTCCGCAGGCACGGGCAGTTCGCCCTCCATGAAGGGCAGGGAGGAGGCAGGGAAGAGCAGCGGCGTGGGCAGGAGCGTATCCTGGGGACGCATGTCCGCCACATCCACCAGCAGCCCGGCGTCCGGGTATTTGGTTGCCCAGCGCAGGTAGCGGCGGTACATCCGCTCCCGGTTCTGGCCCGTGAGCCTCAGCAGGCCGTGGCCCAGCAGGCAGGCCAGGCGCAGGGGAACCGCCCGCAGGCCCGTTACCCCCTCCGGCAGGCTGGGGTTACGGTATTGGGCCAGGGTGGTCAGCCGGGCGTAAAGGAAACAGCGGCGTTGCTGGCGGCGCTGCTCCGCCTCCTCCTCGGGCGCGAAGTCCAGGGGGAAAATATCAATGTAGATGCCGCAGTGATAGGTGCGCTCCTGGTGGCTGGCCTCCAGGAAGGTGGTGTTTCGCCGGCAGAGCTTGGCAAAGGTCAGGGTATAGCCGGGGGTGTACTCCGGGCACAGCAGCTCCAGCTCCTGGGGAAGCCGGTCCCGCAGGGCCAGCAACTTGTTGTAGTCCTCGCGGAGCAGGCCTACGTCCATGTCGTCGTCCCAGGGGATGAAGCCGCCGTGGCGTACCGCGCCCAGCACGGTGCCGTACAGGGAGACGGCGGCTATGCCGTTCTCGTGGCAGAAGGTGAAGAAAGCCTTTGCGATGGCAAATTCCGTTCGCTGAAGGCGCTGTAGCGTTTCCGGTGCGTAGTCGGCCATGGCGCGGATATCCTTTCTGCGTTGCTTTGGTGCTAAGGGCGTACACGTCATTATAGCACAGGCGTTCTTTTGGCGCAATCACCGGCAGGAAAGCGGCGGAGCGCGTCGTATTTTCCCAAGCAGAAGGGGCGGCCGCGCGCGGGCGCGGCACGCATCGAAAAGGAGGTTGCTGCAACATGCGTATGCCGCAGTGGTTTAGCCGGGCGATTGCCTATGAAATCTATCCGCAGAGCTTTCTGGATACCAACGGGGACGGCATCGGGGATCTGCGCGGCGTGATGGACAAGCTGGACTATGTGCGCTCCCTGGGGTGCGACACCATCTGGCTCAATCCCTGCTTTGACTCGCCCATGCAGGATGCGGGCTATGACGTGCGGGACTACCGGAAGGTGGCGCCCCGCTATGGAACCAATGAGGATCTGGAGGAGCTGTTCCGCCAGGCCCACGCCCGGGGCATGCACATTTTGCTGGACCTGGTGCCGGGACACACCAGCGACCAACACCCCTGGTTCCGCCAGAGCCAGCAGCACCAGCGCAACGAGTACAGCGACCGCTACGTTTGGACGGGCAACGCCTTTGACAAGCCCGGGGAATATAACTGGATCTGTGGCACCACCCAGCGTAACGGCTGCGCGCTGATCAACTTTTTCGACATGCAGCCGGCGCTGAACTACGGCTTCGCCCACGTGCGCTATGCCTGGCAAATGGATTGGCGGGACAGCCGCTGCCAGGCCACCATGGACGAGATGATCGACGTGATGCGCTTCTGGCTGAGCAAGGGCTGCGACGGCTTCCGGGTGGACATGGCCGGCAGTTTGGTCAAGGATGATCCGGGCAAGGAGGCCACCAGCGCGCTGTGGCGGCGGGCCCAGGAGATGTTGGCGGCGGAGTTCCCCCAGGCGGTGCTGGTGGCGGAGTGGAGCGATCCGGAGGAGGCGCTGTGCAAGGCGCAGTTCCAGGGGGACTTCTACCTGAACCACGACGGCCCACGGGGCAGCGGCTACCGCACCCTCATGCGGGACGGCGCCCGGAGCTACTTCCGCAAGGAAGCGCGGGGAGACCTGGACCGCTTCCTGAATGAATATATGCACCGCTATCTGCTCAGCCGGGACAGCGGCTACATCTGCCTGATCACCGGCAATCACGACACCCGGCGGGCGGCCCTGGAGCTGGACGCCTCCGAGCTGAAAATGGCCTATAGCCTGCTGTTCACCCTGCCTGGGGTACCCTTTGTCTACGCCGGGGACGAAATCGGCATGCGCCACCTGTTCCTTCCCAGCAAGGAGGGCGGCTATGACCGCACCGGCGACCGCACCCCCTTGCAATGGGATCATTCACCCCAGTACGGCTTCTCCACCTGCCAGGATACCTATTTGCCCCAGGATCTTTCGGCGGACGCGCCCACCGTGGCCGACCAGGAGGCCGACGCGGATTCCCTGCTGCGCTATGTTCGCGCGCTGCTGCATTTCCGCCGGGATATGCCGGAGCTGCAGGCGGACGCACCCTTTGAGCCGGTGTGGACGGGTCAGGGCGGATATCCCTTCGTCTACCGGCGGGGGGATGTGATGCTGGCGCTGAACGCTGCCCAGGATGCACGGGAGATCCCCTTCCGGGTGAACGCGCCGCTGTTCCGCATGGGCGAAGTCTCCCCCACGGAGGCTGGCGCGCAGTTGAGCGGCCAGAGCTTCTTCATCTGGCGAGTATAAGCATCCATTGGAAAGGGCGGAGATGCCTATCCTGCCGCCCGTTGTCCCGCAGGCCCCGGCGAGGAGCTTCCTCCCGGAGCCTGCGGCTTTTCCTGCCCAGGAAAAATTTTTTTTGCGCCGGTGAGCGGATTGCGCCTTTTCGGCCGTATTGAAGGCAAAAGGGATTTTTCCCCAAAGGCAAGGAGGAACGAAGCATGAAAAAATTGTTGGCGGTTGTGGCGGTCATTGGCGTGCTGGCGGTTTGCGTTTCCGGAGCGCTGGCGGCAGGCGGCTGCCGGTGGGGCGCGGCGTGCGCGCGCCAGGATGCGTGCTGCCGGTATGCGGACGAAGACGGGGACGGCCAGTGCGACTGGTGCGGCCAGTGCGACTGGTGGGACCAGTACGGCCAGTATGTATGCCAGGGAGCTACCGATGAGGACGGGGACGGCCAGTGCGACTGGTGCGACTGGTGCGGCCAATACGGCGGCTGGCAGCACACTGGAAGCGGCCTTGGGCAAGGGAATCAAAACGGTCACGGCGGCCGGGGAGGCTGACGCCGGTAAGGGTGGGATGAGGGGATGCGCAGCGAGCAAGAGGTGGACGACGCCCTGGAACGGTACGCGGATATGGTGCGGCGGCTCTGCATGGTGCATCTGAAAAATTACGCCGATACCGAGGATATTTTTCAGACGGTGTTTTTGAAATACGCCTTGCGCGCCGCGGCCTTTGAAAGCCCGGAGCACGAAAAAGCCTGGCTCATCCGCGTGACCATCAATGCGTGCCGGGATGTGCTGAGGAGCTTTTTCCGCAGCCGGACGGTGTCCCTGGAGCAACTGGCAGAAATGCCTGCGCAGGCGCCTTCGGGGCACCGGGAGGTGCTGGAGGCCGTGCTGTCGCTTCCGCTGAAATACCGGGAGGTGGTTTATCTGCATTTTTACGAGAACTACACCGCCCCGCAGATCGGCCGCATCCTGGGCAAGAACGTGAATACGGTGTACACATGGCTGACGCGGGCGAAGGGGATGCTGCGGGAAAAGCTGGGAGGCGAGCTGGATGCGTGAGAGGATCACGGCGGCCTTCGACGCGGTGCGGGCGGAGGAGAATCTGAAGCAGAAAACGCGGGACGCGCTGGCCCGGCGGCTCCGGCGCGGAACCCGGCCGCGGAGCCGGGCGCGCCTGGCGGTGGCGTTGGCGTGCCTGTGCCTGGTCTGCGCGGGCGGCTGCGGGCTATACTTCACCCCCACCGTGCGCATCAGCCTGGACATCAATCCCTCCATTGAGCTGAGCGTCAATTGCTTCAACCGCGTGATCGGGGCTGCGGGCTACAATGCCGACGGCCAGGCGCTGCTCAGCGGGCTGAAGTTGCAAAACGCCAGCTACGCGGAAGCGGTGGACCGGGTGCTGGCCCAGGAGACGGTGGTTCGCCTGATGTCGGAGGGCGGAAGAATGACCATCGCCGTGGTGGGCCCCGAGGGGAAACAGCGGGATGCGATCCTGACGGCGATGGAGGCCCGCGCCAGGGAACGGCAGAACATATCCTGCTGCGCCTTCCGCACCGAGGAGGCGGAGGAGGCGCATGACCTGGGCTTTTCCTATGGCAAGTACAGGACGTTTCTGGATGCGCAGGCGCTTGACCCGGAGCTGACGCCCCAGGAGGCGCAGAGCATGTCCATGCGGGAGCTCTGGGAGCTGATCGAGTCCCTTTCCGACTGCAAGCAAACGCAGGAAGACGGCCATGGCTCCGGCCACGGCCTGGGCCACGGGAAGGGCTGGCACGGCGCGGAGGAGTAAGACGCCGTCGGTTCATGGGCGCGGCTGGTATCAGGCGGAGTCCCCGGTAGGGGGCTCCGCTCAGCGTGTCGAAAAAGTGGGAAAACCCACTTTTTCGAGGGAGCAACTTCGGCCAACCAGAGGTCGTCCGAAGTTGTAAGGAATTGATTTTGCAAGCAAAATCAACCACCCAGCAAGGCGCTGCTTTTCATTGCATG
>DBFBGQ010000033.1:0-18669 GCA_048201975.1 Candidatus Egerieenecus sp.
AACGTCCAGATCGCAGTCAACAGCGAATACATCACGGGTCTGGAGGTGTTCTCAGACCGCAGCGACGCAAAGACGTTCCGTCCCATGATGCGAAAACTGGCAGAGAAGCATGGAAAGCGCTATGAAGAGACCGTCGCGGACGCGGGATATGAAAGTCAGGAAAACTACCTGTATCTGGAGCAGAATGGACAGGTTTGTTTCATCAAGCCGGCCAACTACGACCAGAAGAAGACGAAGAAATTCAAGAGACAGATCGGCCGGATCGAAAACATGGCCTATTGTCATGACGAGGACTGTTTCATCTGTGCGCAGGGGCGAAAACTGAGGCTCAGGCGTGAAACGACGGAACAGCAAAATGGCCAATTTGTAACCGACGCATGGTACCGCTGCGAGGACTGCGCCGGCTGTCCTTGCCGCGCGCAATGCTGCCGGGCAAAAGACCAAAACCAGCCCAAGGAAGTTGTTTTACAAAGAACCTTCTGGGAAAAGCGCGAACAGGCTACACGCAATATATCATCCGAGCGCGGCATTCAACTGCGTGTGTGCCGCTCTATTCAGGTGGAAGGCGCGTTTGCGCTGCTGAAGAACGATTTTGGGTTTCGGCGCTTTCTCACCAGAGGCAAAGGCAATATTCGTACGGAGCTGTTTTTCCTGGCCCTGGCGTTTGACCTGAAAAAGCTATGGATGAAGCGGGAACTCAACCGGCTCAAAACGCGTGTGTCTCTCAAACTGGTTTCGTAGTTCACGCAAAAATTGAAAAGCTATCCACATGCGGGTCTGCTTTTCGACAGCCCTGGTTTCTTATGCCTCTTTTCGCTTTAGCCGGTTGCTTTTTGACGCTATGCAGCCGTTTTTCTCTTGATTTGTTCGCAAAATGGGCGTGCCGCAGAAGTTGCTTTCTGCAACACGCCCGTAGACAGCGACAAAGGGGACAATGATTTCACCCCTTTCCGCAATCTGTTCAACGACTTCTACGCACGCGATACCAGCAAGAAAATCCGGGCTGTTATGCGGGCCAAAGGAAACGCCGGGGAACACCTCTGCACCAATCCGCCCTACGGGTATCAGAAAGACCCGGCAGACAAAAAGAGATGGATCATGGACGAGGAAGCCGCCGAGATCGTCAAACGGATTTTCGACCTTTGCATTGCGGGGAAAGGCCCCATGCAGATTGCCAAGCTGTTGACTGCCCAACACGTCCTGACGGTTAAAGCTCACTACGCGCAACGGGACGGAAAGCCGCTGCCGGAGAATCCATATCAGTGGAGCCCTAAATCTGTGGCGGGAATCTTGGAGCGTCCAGAGTACACCGGCTGCACGGTGAATTTCAAGACCTATTCCAAATCCCACAAGCTGAAAAAGCGGCTGCATAACGCCCCGGAGAACCAGCGGATTTTCCCCAATACCCAGCCCGCCATTATCGACGAACAAGTTTTTGCGCGAGTACAGGAGTTGCGGGAGAACAAGCGCCGCCCCAGCAAGACGGGAAAGCAGGGATTATTCTCTGGCCTGCTCTATTGTGCGGATTGCGGGGACAAGCTGTATTTCTGTACGACAAACAGCTTTTCGCCCAAGCAAGACCACTATGTTTGCTCCAACTATAAGAGCAACACGGGAACTTGTTCTGCCCACTTTATCCGGGAAGAAACGCTGAAACTGTTTGTGTTGCAGCGGATTTTCGATGTGACGGCGCTGTTCTTTGATGATGCCATGGCATTTGAGGAAGCGGCGAGAAAGCAGCGTTTCCAAGAATCTGAAAAAGAGGCCAGGAAGCGCAAGCGTGAAATTGCCCAAGCGGAAAAGCGCATTGCCGAACTTGATCGGATTTTCAAGCGCATCTATGAGGACGACATCAGCGGGGCCATCAGCCACGAACGGTTCTTGAAACTCTCCGCTGACTATGAGGCAGAACAAAAAGAACTGACGGAGCAGGTCAAGGCATGGCGGGACGCAGTAGAAACCTTTGAACAGGATCAAGCCGATTTTGCCAGCTTTGCGGCCATTGTGCGAAAATATGTGGGCATCCGGGAACTGACGCCCACCATCGTCAATGAGTTTGTAAAGAAGATCATCGTCCATGCGCCGGACAAGTCCAGCAGCCACCGCAGGCAGAAGATCGAACTGATCTGGAATTTTATTGGAGAAGTCAATCTGCCGGGCGACGATCAGACCGTGGAACGGCAAAGAAAAGGCAGGACGACATGACCTTTCAGCCATGCCGCCCTGCGACAATTCAATTACTTCCTTATGAGTGGGCCCCTTTGGGACGGCGCTTGCAGGAAGAAAGGACGCATCAGGCCTGGATGCTGGTCATGGCGTAGGGGTTCAGCAGCGCGTCCAGTTCGTGCTCGGGCAGCAAGCCGCTGCTGCATGCCAGCTCCCGCACGGTCTTTTTTGTGTGCAGCGCTTCCTTCGCCAGGGAGCAGGCCGCGTTGTAGCCGATGCGCGGACATAGCGCGGTGGCCAGCCCCACCGAGCGCTGTACCTCCTGGGCGCAGATCTCCTCGTTGGCGCGAATCCCCCGGACACAGTGAATGGTAAGCGTATGCAATCCGCCGCGGAGCATGGTAATTCCGCTATAAAGGCTGTCGAAAATCACCGGCTCGAAGGCGTTGAGCTCCAACTGCCCGCCCTCCACGGCCAGCGTGACTGTCATATCGTACCCGATGAGCCGGAAGGCAATCTGGTTCACGACCTCGGGAATGACCGGATTGATCTTGCCGGGCATGATGGAGGAGCCGTTTTGCCGGGCGGGAAGGCTGATTTCCCCCAGTCCATCTCGAGGCCCTGAGGACATCAATCTTAGATCGTTGCAAATTTTGGACAGGCTGGTGGCGCAGCCCTTGAGCGATGCGGAAAGGGCCAGGTAGCAGTCCGCGTTCTGCGTGGCATCCACCAGGTCCTGACTCTGCGCAAAGGGGATATCCGTAATTTCCGCCAAAATCCGCACCACCTGCTGAATGTAGGAGGCGGAAGCGTTGATGCCCGTGCCCACGGCGGTGCCGCCCAGGTTGAGCTGAAGCATTTCCCGCATTCCGCGGATTAGCCGGTCCCGCTCCCGGCGCATCACCGATGCGTAGGCGGAAAACTCCTGCCCCAGGCGGATGGGAACCGCGTCCTGAAGCTGCGTCCGGCCCATTTTGATCACGCTGTCAAAGGCCACGGCGCGCTCTTCCAGCGCCGCAATGAACGTGTCCAGCTCCTTCACCAGGCTGCGGCTGGCCAGGTACAGGGTCATTTTGACGCAGGTGGGGTAAATATCGTTGGTGGATTGACCGCAGTTGACATGGTCGTTGGGATGCACCAGGGCGTAGTCGCCTTTGACGCCCCCCAGCAGTTCAATGGCGCGGTTGGCGATTACCTCGTTTGCGTTCATGTTGGTGGAGGTGCCTGCGCCGCCTTGAATGGGATCCACGATGAACTGCTCATGCAGCTTCCCGGCAATCAGCTCGTCGCAGGCCGCTTCAATGGCGGAAGCAATGCGCTCCGGCAATACGCCTGCCAGGCGGTTGGCACGGGCGCAGGCCTTCTTGATCCACGCCATGCTGACGATCATGGCGTCCGGCAGGCGCTGGTTTGTGATGGGGAAATTTTCAGCGGCTCGCAGCGAGTGTATGCCGTAATACGCATCCTGCTCAATATGCTTTTCTCCTACAAGGTCCCGCTCCGTTCTGTACATGGCGGCATCCTGGCTCCTTCCTGTTATGTTGGGTTGCTTTTAGTATAGATGTCTGCTATACTATTTTCAAATACCAATTTATCGAACAGTGTTATAGGTAAACGCCTATACAAGAGGGAGAACGCATGCTGCTCCATGAGATGGTTTACGTCTACGAGGTCTACCGGCAGCGCAGCTTTACCCGAGCGGCGCAGGCGCTGTATATCTCTCAGCCCTCCCTCAGTCAAATGATTCGAAAGGCTGAGGGACGCCTGGGCACGCCCATTTTTGATCGAAGCACATCGCCGATTGGCTTGACGGAGGCGGGCAAAGCGTACATTCGCGCCGCGGAACAGCTGATGCAGATTGAGTCGGAGCTGCATCAATACCTGGAGGATGCAGAGCAGTGCCTTACGGGCGTGCTGACGCTGGGCGGAACGACGCTGTTTACCTCCTACGTGCTGCCCCCGCTGCTCAGCGCATTTTCCGAACGGTATCCAGGGGTGGAGCTGCGCCTGCAGGAGGCGCACACGGCTCGCCTCCAGGCGCAACTGCAGGAAGGCACGCTGGACTTTGCCGTGGATAACAGCGCTTTGGACCCTGGGATGTACCAGGCGCACCTTTACAAACAGGAGCAGGTGATCCTTGCTGTGCCTCGCGCATTTTCGGTAAACGGCGCGGCGGAACGCTACCGCCTTACGGCCCATACCCTGCAGGACGCGGCGGTTCCGCACGCGCCGCTGCAGCTGTTTCACGATACGCCATTTTTGCTGCTGAAGGAGGGCAATGATACCCGGCAGCGCGCAGAGCGCCTTTGCGCGCAGGCGGGTTTTGCGCCGAAGATCCGCCTGCAGCTGGATCAGCAGCTGGCCGCCTATAACCTGGCAGGCTATGGACTGGGCGCGGCGTTTATCAGCGACACGCTGGTCTACACAGCGCCGCCGGATGAAAGGCTGTATTTTTATCGCTTGGACAGTCAGGATGTTGCGCGCAACATTTGCCTGTTTCACAAACGCACGCGGGTGCTCAGCGCGCCCATGCGTGCTTTTCTGCGTCTGCTGCCGGAGGCGAACAAGGACGCGCCGGTAGCGCTGCGCTGAGGGCCGCCCTCTTTGCGCTTGCGGCAACCTTTGCCATAACGCCCGCCCATGATAAATTTGCAGAATACCGGCAGGAAATATGAGAATCTTTCAACTTTCCGAACATCATTGACCCAACGGGGGATGACCAGTATAATCATGTCAGCAAAAGGCGGATGCGGAAAGGTTCCTTGGCGCAGGCCAAGCAAAGCTGGGAAAGGAAGGAAACGGCGTATGAGTACAATTGTGATTGTTGGTTCCGGGATGATGGGCTCTGCCTTGGCAGTGCCTTTGTGCGAGAACGGGCACACGGTGCGTCTGGTTGGCTCTCCGCTGGATGACGAAATTATTGCCCACGGACAAAAGACCAACGAACACCTGACATTGAAGCGCAGGATGCCGGAAGGGGTGCAGTGGTATGCTTTCCGCGATGTCAAACAAGCCATGGAGGGCGCGGAGCTGTACATCAATGGGGTTAGCAGCTTTGGCCTGACATGGTTTCTCCAGGAAATGATTCCGCAGATTCCCGCGGAACTGCCTGTGCTTTCAGTCACCAAGGGAATGGTAAACCTTCCGGACGGCACGTTGAAATCTTACCCGGAGCTGTTCGAGGAGAGCACGGACAAGGGAATTTCCTTCAATGCCATCGGAGGACCATGCACAAGCTATGAGTTGGCGGACAAAGATTTTACGGAGGTCACCTTCTGCGGGCGGAACATGCGCACATTGCGCTGGCTGAAATCCTTGTTTGAAACCAACTATTATCATGTCAGCCTCTCCACGGATGTCCGCGGCGTGGAATGCGCTGTGGCCATGAAGAATGCCTATGCGCTGGGGGTGAGCCTGGCCATTGGCATGTCCTACAAGCGGGAAGGCCGGGAAGTGGAGCATTACAATTCACAGGCGGCGCTGTTTGGCCAGTCGGTTACGGAAATGATCCGCCTGTTGGAGCTATGCGGCGGCCACCCTGGGAATGTTCGTTTGCTCTCGGGCGACCTGTATGTAACGGTGTTTGGCGGGCGCACCCGGAAGATCGGCACGCTGCTGGGAACGGGCATGCCTTTTCCGGAGGCCATGCGGGCGCTGTCCGGGGTAACGCTGGAATCCATTGTGATTGCCACCAGAACCGCGGAGGCGATCAGGACGCTGGCGGAGGCTGGAAAGGTGCGCCTGGAAGATTTCCCGTTGCTGATGCATGTGGACGAAATCATCAACCAAGGCAAACCGCTGAACATTCCATGGAACGCATTTGAAACCGAGCTGGAACTGTAAACTGCATAGAGACAGAGACGCAAAGACAGCCGGGGCGGAGTGAATCTGCCCCGGCTTTTGGACGTGCAAAAGATCAGGCGTTCTGGTCGTTGATATTGATAAAATCCGTATTCGGGATAAAAGAGATATCCGTGTTGGTAATGACGCCTGTGATGTCGGAGGTGTGGCACAGCGTGAAGGTGGACGATGTGCCGATTTTTTCGGCGTTGCACAGGAAATATTGCCGGCGTGCCTGGCGGATCATATATTGCCGGATCTGCACGCCAATATCGGACATCCCGGCGATGCGCCCGTCCGCGGTTAAGGATTGCGCGGAAAAAAATAGATAGTCCGCGTTCACGGTGCGGATCGTGTCCAGGGTCCAGGCGCTGCTGGTCATCAGGCTCTTAGTGTCGATCAGGCCGCCAATCAGAAACACTTTGATGTTGCGCTCATACAGGCAGATGGCGGTCTTGATGCAGTTGGTAAAGACGATGATGCCATGCTCCGGGTTGATATAGTCGGCGATATACATGGCGCTGGAGGAAGAATCCAGGAGGACGCTGGTGTTTGGGGAAATCATGCTGGCCGCGTAGCGGGCCAGGGCGCGCTTTGATTCCTTGGCCTGATGTTCGCGGAAGGCCAGGGGAAGCACCCGCGGTTTTTCCGTCAGGGGAATGATGCTTCCATGGAGCAGCTGAATCAGCCCTTTCTGCTCCAGCGCATGCAGATCCCGGCGGATGGTGGCGTCGCTGGCGTAGATCATGGAGCATAGCTCCTTCACCGAGGTGCATTTCTCTTGCTGAATCAGGTTCAAAATTTCTTCCTGGCGGCTTTCTATGTTCATAAACGTACCTCGCAGCTCGTGGAAAAATACGATAATATTAGTATAACAGCTTATGACCCGTTGTCAACACGCCACCGCGGCTTCAGCCTGGCGAAAGCGCGGGCTTTTTTCAGTCCGGCGGGGGTTCGCGATCAACCCTGCGACATAGCTACAGCATGAAGCGATAGGTAAGTTTTGCAAATCCCGAATACAACTTTTATCAAATAAGCACCTTGAATTGTGCAAATTTATCAACATTTATCCCGCTATTGACGTCAACTTTGAAAAGATGTACACTGACCACAACAAATCGATAAAACAGAACAAGGAGGAAAGAAAATGCGTAAACAAGTGAAAACCGTCGTTGCTTTGTTACTTGTACTGGTTATGATGTTACCGCTCCTGGCATTCGGAGAGGGAAATGCAGAAGAGTACGAGCTGGGACACTGGGTGTTTGCAGAGGATCCTGCATCCATTACCGGTACGGTGCGTTTCTACATTCCCTTCAAGGGCAACCAGGGCATGGACGACATGATCGCGGAGTTCAATGAAATCTACCCCAATATTACCATTGAGCTGAACACGTACAGCAACGGCTCCGAGGGCAACGTAGCAGTGAACGCAGCCATCATGGCGGGCGAAGTGGACGTTCTGGCGAGCTTCGGACTGAATCAGACGTACAAGAGATGGGAAGGCGGCATGTATCTTCCGCTGACCGACTACATCAACGAGTATGGCATTGACATTTTGAAAGAGTGGGGGAGCGATAAATACATCTACGACGGCACCTACTACACCTTCCCCTGCGGCGGACTGGGCAACTATGTGGCCATCAACATGACCGACTGGAACAATGCGGGCCTGGGAGAGCTGCCCACGGAGTGGACCTGGGACGAATACCTGGAAGCCAGCCGCAAAATGACCCAACTGGATGAAAACGGCGACGTGCTGGTTTATGGCGGCTCCGATTACAGCTCCATCAACTACTATACCTATCCTTGGTATCAGGTGTACGGGCATGATCAGTACTACGCGCTGGATGGCACCAAGTCGAATTTCTCCGATCCGCTGATTGTCAACGCGCTGCAGCGCGAAATCAACGCCGAGCAGGTGGAAAAGATCTGGTATCCGCTGACCACTTATCGTGCCGACGGTTCCAGCGCGGCGGGCGTGTACCTGCAGCACTATACTTCTTCGGTGATTGTGTGCAACCTGCTTCGCTTCCTGCGGGACCAGGAAACCTATCCGGTGGACTGGATTACCGGCTTTGCGCCTTACCCCGTGGAGGAAAAGGGACAGACCAACTACATGGAAGGCATTCCGATTTACTCCCACGCAGGCATCTGCACGGGCGTGCAGGACGAAGAGGCCGCCTGGTATTGGCTGGCATGGTATTCCACCTATGGCGTGAAGTGGCTGGTCAATGCGGGTCATGCATCTGCCTGGAAGGGCACGGACCCCAGCAGCATTGTGGATCTGGTATTTGGCTCCCGCGAGGCTGCGGAAAAGCTGGTGGACCTGGAGAGCTTTGAGCGTGTTGTTACGAACTATGAAGCCGAAGCGTATATCGATACCTACCTGTGGGCGTACTCCGACCTGGCTAGCATTTGCAATGAATACGGCATGTATGCGCATCAGGGAACCATGACGGTGGAGGAGGCCATGGCCGCCGCGCAGGAAGAGGCTGACAAGCTGATTCAGGAAGACATGGAGTAATGGCGCAACAAAAGGTGTGATCCTGCCAGGTTGTTCAGGATGATGCTGCTGCTCGGGTGGGTCCGCAACCTGCCCGAGCAGCAAATTATATGGGGATGCTTGATCAAACGAGGTGAGTCGCATGAATAAGCGCAAAGAAACAATCACTGGCTGGCTGTTTATTTCGCCCATGTTGGTTGCTTTTTTGGTTTTTATCGCTTTTCCGTTCTTTACGTCCATTGCGCTGTCCTTTACGGAATGGAACTTCATCGGCGGCTGGGAGCGTCTGAAATGGGTGGGGCTTGATAACTTTATAAAATTGACGGAGGACCATCGTTTTGTTCAGGCGATCAACAACACCTTCGTGTACGCCGTAGCCACCGTTCCCACGTCGATTCTTCTGGCATTGGGGTTGGCCAACCTGCTCAATAACAAGGTTTACCTGAAAAAAACGCTGCGCATGGCGTTCTTTATTCCCTATATTTCCAACACCGTGGCGCTGGCCGCTGTATTCAAGTTCCTGTTTAATAAAGAGGGGATCATCAACCGGGCGCTGAACGCGCTGTTTGGCATGGAAGCCATCGATTGGATCACCAACCCAAGCGCTAACAAGGTGCCCATCATTCTCCTGGTAATTTGGACGGCGTTGGGCTACGAGTTGGTGATCTACATGGCTGCCTTGCAAAATGTTTCCAGAAATTTGTATGAAGCGGCGGATATCGATGGGGCCAGCGGATGGACAAAGTTCTGGAAGATCACCTTTCCCATGATTTCACCTACGACGTTTTATTTGTGCATCGTGCGCTTTATCAGCGTGTTCAAGCTGTTCTCAGCCGTAAACATCATTACCATGGGTACGACGCAGGCAAGCAATACGTCCATTGTGCAACGGATCTATGATTCCGCATTCAGCAAGTATGAGTTTGGCTATGCGTCGGCGGAAGCCACGGTTCTGTTTGTGCTCATCCTGCTGATTACGCTGTTCCAATTCTGGGCGCAGAAAAAGTGGGTTAATTATTAAGGCAGGAGGAAAGCAAGATGAATAACACGCGCCAGAAGGTCGTTGTGACCATCCGAACGCTACTGGTGGGAGTCCTTGCAGTGTTTTTCATGCTCCCGCTGGTTTGGATGGTCTGCACGTCGCTGAAAACCATTCCCGAAGTGTTTGCGCGGGATTGGAAATGGTTGCCGGCTGTGCCGCAGTGGAAAAACTACGCATATGTATGGACCAATGAGTACGCTCCCATGGGCCGAAGCTTTCTGAATACCTTCGTTGTGGCGGTGTGCAGCATCGTGGGGCAGTTGAGCTTTGCATCCCTTGCGGCCTATGCCTTTGCAAAAATCAATTTCAAAGGGAAAAACCTGGTCTTTGCGCTGTTTCTGGCGTCCATGATGGTGCCCTCCCAGGTGACGATCATTCCACGCTTTATGCTGTTTCGGACCATTGGCCTGTATAATACCCTGTGGGCCATTATTCTGCCCAACCTCTTTGGCGTCACAGCCATGTTTATGCTTCGGCAGTTCTATATGGGATTGCCCAATGACCTGGTGGAAGCCGCCAAGATTGACGGTGCGGGACATTTCCGCATTTTTGTGCAGATCATGCTGCCGCTTACCAAGGCCGCTGTGGTCTCCATGGTGATCCTGAGCTTCATTTCTTCCTGGAATGAATACCTGTCGCCGTTGGTCTTCCTGATCAACAAGAAGAGCTATTTGGTCTCCCAGATCATCCGCTGGTACATGGAGGAGGATTCGGATCCCACGCACTGGATTATGGCGGCTTCCGCCATTTCGCTCATTCCGACGCTCATCCTGTTTGTCACCTGCCAGCGGTACTTCATCGAAGGAATTGCCACATCCGGGGTAAAGGGGTAAGCAAAAGGAATGTCTCAGGAAAATAGAGTGGAGGAGACCGGCATGGAGAAAATTATCAAGCAAATGGAAATACCGATAAAATATACCTGCGATGTGGCTGTCGTAGGCGGCGGACCGGCGGGATTCTGCGCCGCGGTGGCAGCCGCCAGAAACGGAGCCGATACCATTCTGGTGGAGCAATATGGCTGCTGTGGGGGCATGGCAACCTCCGGTTTGGTGGGACCTTTCATGACCTCCTACAACAAGTCCGGGGATCAGATGATCATACGCGGGATGTTTGAGGATGTTATCCAGCGTCTGGCGGCGCAAGGCGGGGCGATCCTTCCTCAGCTGTGCAGGGCGGGGGACCCCGTGGCCGGCTATCACTTCCGCGGGCATGACCATTGCGCGCCCTTCGACCCGGAAATTCTCAAGCGGGTCATTGACGAAATGCTCAAAGAAGCGCATGTTCGCGTGCTGTACCACACAAGCTTCACCGAGCCGCTGCTGGAAAACGACTGCATGAAGGGCATCGTAACTTTTTCCAAGAACGGCATGGAAGCGATTCATGCCCGGGTGGTGATCGACTGCACCGGCGATGCGGATGTGGCGTACCGCGCGGGGGTCCCCTGTGAGTTCGGCAACGCGGCCCAGGGCCATGTGCAGCCGGCGACCATGTTTTTCCGTATCGGCAATGTGGATTGGAAGCGGGTGGACGAGGAAGCCCAGGCAAACAAATATCGCCTGGAGGTGCAATCCCATGGATTGCGAAAAGGATTATTTCATTGGAAAATCGAAGAAGCAAAACGGAACGGCGATTTTCATATTGACCGGTGGACCGTGGGCATCTACCAAAGCGTGAAGAAGGACGAGTGGAATGTCAATATTTCCCGCATTGCGGATATCGACGGCACCAACGCGGAGGACCTGTCCCGCGCGGAAATGATCGGCCGGCAGCAGGTGGACGAGATCCTGCGGTTTCTGCGAAAGTATATCCCCGGCTGCGAGGAGGCAAAGCTGATGTCCGTCGCTTCCACCATCGGTATCCGGGAGAGCCGTCATATTCAGGGGAAGGCGACGCTGACCACGGAAGATGTGCTCAATGGCAAGGTGCCGCAGGATGCCATCCTGTTGGCCTCCAACTCCATCGACGTTCATGCCGGCACGGGGGAGGCATCCGGCACCAAATATGTGACCATTCAGCATGGCGAATGGTATGGCGTTTCCTTTCAAAGCCTGGTGCCCGTCAAGGTGCAACAGTTGCTGGTGGCAGGCAGGAGTCTGTCCGCCACTTCCGAAGCATCAGCCGCCGTTCGCGTCATGCCCCCTTGCATGGAAATGGGCCATGCAGCAGGCATAGCCGCCGCGCTGGCCGTCAAAGCCAACTGCGCAGTCGGCGATGTGGATGTTCAAGCAGTGCGGGCGCAAATGCTGAAGGAAGGCAGCTTCCTCGGCTGACGCAAGAAAAAATGTGGCGGAGGATCTTGCGTGAAACTTGACCTCCGTTTGGAGTTTACCATGCAGAAAGAGCATACAAAGATCCGCGCGGTTCTTCAGGCGCATTTTGACCGCGATACCGCGGAAGACAGCTCAGGCAATGGGAATCACGGCGCCATGATGGGATGCCCTGTCTATGACGAGGGCTACGACGGCGGACGTTCTATCCGCTTTCAGAACCCCTTTGGCCGTCATCAGCCGGCAGCTTATCTGCTATTTCGGGATCTGAAGGGTTTGGACCTGACGCAAGACGATTATACCATCATGTTCTGGTATCGAACCTGCTGCGGTGGCACGCAAGCCTGGGCAGCCTCCTGGGATGTGTGCCAGGCGGGCTGGGGCGTGGATATGCCGGGCGTAACCATGGGCGGGGTAGTATGCGCCAATCGGGATGCCTTTGATTTTGACGCAACAGGCATCATGGCTGCGCAGTTGCCCCTGCACCAGTATTTTTCGGTGGGCGTCACCGGGCTGCATGGGATGCGGCAGGACATGGACGGCATCTGGGAGCCTCAGGACGGCCGTTGGCATCACCTGACCGTGGTGTGCTGCCGGGAGAGGAGCTACTGCTCGGTTTACGTGGATGGCAATGAAAAGGCTACCGTGGATCTATCTGCTTTTCGGGGGCAAAGCCTGGGCGTCAATACCCTGGCGGTGGGCGCCGATCCCTTGGGCCAATATGGCCTGGGCAATGCGTGGGTGGACCAGCTGGAAGTGTATGCAGGCGTATGGACGCCGGAAATGATTCAGGCGCAATTCGCTTCCTGCCGGGTGAAACTTCTGGCGCATGAAATCGCAAAGCGCATAGCTCTGCCCAACGCTCCCGGGACGCAAGCGGAAAAATCCCGGCTGACAAAGCAGGTGGAAGCGGCGCAGGAAGCCATACGCGCAGCCACTCAGCCGGAAGCGCAACGCCAGCTATACCGGTCGCTGCGCGGCGCCTACGAAAGCTACCTGGCCAAACCGCAGGAGCACGCTGCGTTGGCCATGCTGATGTGCAGCGACTTACACATCAGGGAGGCAGGAGATGCCAGCGCTACCGCCTTGACGCAGGTGTTTCAGGATCTGGAGGGTTGGGATGCAAAGCTGGACGGCATTGTCAACCCGGGAGATTTTGCCGCAGGCGCATCGGCAGCGGTCGCCAACGCAGCGTACGGCGTCATGGATCGCCTGATGGAAAGACATCCGCGCTGGCAAATGATTTCCTGCCTGGGAAATCATGAAATCAATTACGTCTCCCCGGAGGAGAATTATTTTACCGGCAGCCACGCCTTTTGGACGCACATGCAGCGCTATCTTTCCGGCGGCCCGCAACGGAAATTTGGCCTGGGCGTGCTAGACAGCGTGCAAAACGATAGCTATGCCATGACGCTGAAGGGATATCACTTCCTGGCGCTGAGCACGGACTATCTACCGCAGGTAGGGGATGGACGCACGGATTGGGATAGCAATGCTTTGGATCCAATCCGGCATGGCCTGTTTCTTTCGGAGGATAGTTTCGCTTGGCTGGAAAGTTGCCTGGAGCGGTACAGCCAGGATCATAAGCCTATTTTTGTGCTCAGTCACTCGCCTTTTGTCGATACGGTGCCTTTGTCGTACTTCCGGCGAATTCGCATCCGCGATAACTCGGTGGGGCCGCAGGATAGCCGTTTGCGCAATCTGCTGGGGCGTTTTCCAGGCGTGGTCTACCTGTGCGGGCATCTCCATCTTTCCCTGGGCGTAACGGGACCGGTTATGGTAGAGGGTACCGGCGGCGGACGCTTCGTTGAAATCACGCTTCCATCTTTCCTGAACGCCAAGCGGGGATATCGGGAAATCCCCGCCAGTTGGATCATGTACGTGTATGAGCGCGAGATCGTGCTCAGGGCGCGAAACTTCCTGACGGGTCAATGGCTGACGGACTATGACTGCACGCTGACCAGGGAAATGCTGTATGGAGATAAATAAAGGCGCGGCAATCTGCCGGGCAAAGCAGAGAAAGGCAGGCGTTTTCCCATGCTGGACGCCAACCGGGATTATGAAAAAGAGCCCTACACCATTTTGTGCTTCGGAGATTCCAATACCTGGGGATGCGTCCCCAAGTGGCAGGATTCCCCGGAGCCTTCCCTGCGCTATCCCCGGGGCGTTCGATGGACCAGCCTTTTGCAGGAAAGCCTGGGCTCTCAATTTGCCGTGATTGAAGAAGGTCTGGGGGGCAGGACGACCCTTCGGGAGCTTTCTACGCCTTTGGGTACTGGAAGATACAAGGTTGCCAAAGCCTTTCTTCCCGTGTGCCTGCTATCCCATCGGCCGCTGGATATGATCCTGCTGATGCTGGGGACGAACGACCTGCACACACAGATCTGTCCCGCGGAACAGGACCTGGGCAAGGGCGTGCAGGAACTCATACGTTTGATTGATGCTTATCCCACCGCCTGGCGGGATGGCGTGCGTCCGCGCATACTGCTGATTGCTCCCACCTATATTCAGAAGGCAAAGGGAAGAACAGACGTGTGGAAGCAGTTCGGGGAAGAGGGCTTGCGCCTTTCCCATCTGTTTGGCGCAGCCTATCGGCAGGTAGCCGCGGAGGAACAGGTGGATTTTCTGGACGCAGGCGCGATCATTGCTCCCAGCGAGGCGGACGGCGTTCATCTCACGGCGGAAGCCCATCGGTGCTTGGGAGACCAAATCGTGGCCAAGGTTCGCCAAATGCTCCGGTAGTTCGGACCCACGCGCCTGAAATGGGCGAGCGGGGCTTGTCCGGCCTGGCCGGAAAAAAGCGGCGAAGGTCCCGGCGCTTTCTCCTTCCGCGGAGGACTGGTCCGCCATGAGAAAAGGGCGTTGCTTCTGTAGGCTTTTCAGAAGCAACGCCCTTGTTGATTCAGGGAAAAAGGTTGAACGGGTTACTCGGCATCTTTCTGGATCGCGTTGGCCGCGGTTCTGCCGGACACGAAGATCTCGACAATCGCGTTGCCGCCCAGGCGGTTGCCGCCATGGATGCCGCCGGTTACCTCGCCCGCAGCATACAGGCCGGGAATGATGTTGCCCTCAGCATCCAGTACGTGCCGGTCCGTATCCACCGCAACGCCGCCCATGGTATGGTGCGTGGAGGGAGCCATCAAACGAATGCGCAGCGTGGTATTTTCCAGATCGTAGGTATCCACGTTATAGCTGCCATCCTCGTTCTTCTCAACGTCGCCGATGGTGCGGGAAGCAATCGACTTGCCCACATCCTCAAACTCGCCTTCGCCCATCACAGCCATATCGTAGTTGCGGATGGTTGCAAGCACCACGTCCGGATCAGCCGCTACGCCAAGCTGCGTGAACAGGTCGCCCAGCTCGGTGGCCTTGCGGGTGTAATAGCGGCCGTCGAAGTCGCCTTCCCCAAGCTGAATCGGTCCGGGAATGGGTTCTTCCGCGTTGTAGATTTCGATGAACACACCCTTGGTGCCGTTGATCTCCATGCCGTTCTCAAACTCCGCCAGGGAAAGCACGTCGCGCTCAGAGCCCTCGTCCACAAAGCGCTTGCCCGTGGTGGGATTGATGTACACGGCATAGTTACCGCCGCCAAAGGCCAGGTTGCCGTTATCCACCCAGGAGATCGGCATCAGCTGCGTGAAGCCCATGCCCGTGGTAGCGGCGCCCACTTCCTCGGCCATCTTGATACCGCTACCGGTCAGGGAAGAACGGTTGGTGGTCTTGGTGGCGCTGGTGAGATACTCGCTGGACCAGTAGACGTTGGTGTCAAGCACCATGTCAATGTTCGCGGCATAACCGCCCGTGGCCAGGATGACGCCCTTGGTGGCATAGGCGGTAACCTGCGTGCCGTCATAGCGGGTTGCCTTGACGCCCGTAACGCGGCCGGTATCGTCGGTAATCAGGCTCTCCGCCGTGGTGCGCAGCATGATCTCGTTGGCTTCGTTGGCAGAGAGGAACTCGTTCATGGGCGCCACAAAGTAGGTGCCCCAGCGGCCCGCATAGCTTTCGGTTTCACCGTCGCCATCAGTATCCACTTCGGCGCCGATGAACTCGTTTTCACGATACCACAGCGCGCCGATGAGGGTGGGCTGGGTGTCCTCCACAAAGGTGGAACCCATGGCCTCCAGCCAGGGCTTGAGATCCTGGCCATCCTCGATGAACTGGGTTACCAGATCGATGTCGCCATAGATCCACTCGCTGCCGTCTGCGCTCTGGCGCAGGCCGCCGTAGTAGGTCTGGAAAATGTGCAGGTTGATCGTCGAGAACAGCGTCAGCTGATTTTCCGGCACGCCGGCATCCAGCTGGGGCTGCGCCCAATCCAGATACGCATGAATCTCCGCCTTCAACTCCTGCAGAACGGGCAGGTAGTCCGCATGGACGCCGTGCTTGGACAGCTCCTTCATGTCGCCGGCCACATACTCGTTCTCCTTGTAGTAATCGGCGTCAAACTCCTCTTCGTTCCATTCGAGGATCGTCTTCAGCTCGTCAATGCAGCCCTGCACGGACTTGACCTTGTCGTAGGTGTTGCCGTCAAAGCCCACGCCCGTGGTAGCGTCCGGATTCTCGGGATCCCATACCAGGTAGGGCATGACGCTCTGATACTGACCGCCGGATACCAGCGTATTGCCGCCGATCTCAGCGTTCGTCTCAATGACGAGCACCGTGTCGCCGTTCTGCGCCGCCTGGGCCGCCGCGGCAATGCCCGCGCCGCCAGCGCCAACGATCACCACGTCGTAGGTGCCTTCGATCGCTTCCTGCGCCTCATAGGCAAAGGGCTTTGCGCCCGCCTGCAGGGCAGCCACGTCGCAGCCAGCCTGCTCCGCAGCGTCGTTCACCGCATTGAACACCGCGCGGCTGGTGAAGGTAGCGCCGGACACACCGTCCACTCCGGTGGAAGTGTATTCCATGATTTCCGGGAAGAGGATGTCGTAGGCCACGTCGCCCACATGCTCCGTTTCCACGGAAGACACCACTTCAATGGCCGTAATGGCATTTTCCGTGAACGTCACGCTCAGCACCACATCGCCGTTGTAGCCAGCGGCCGTTCCTTCATAGGTGCCGGGGGTAAAGGCGATTTCAGCCGCTTCCACGGCTTCGCCCTTGGCCTGTGCCAGCGCGTTGGCCACGGCGGCCTTCACCGCGTCGCTGGTGATCGTCGCTCCCGCGACGCTATCCACCGCCTCCGCGTCCGCCGTGCCCACGTACGCCTCGACGAACTGCTCAATGGCAGCGCCGCCCAGCGTCGGCGTTTCGCTGGCGCCGTTGATCTCAATGGCGGTGATCGCTTCTTCGTCAACCGTCAGTTTGACCTCGATCGCGCCGCCAAACCCCTGCGCGGTCGCCTCGTACTCGCCGGGCGTGAATGTCGCGGCGCTGGCAACACACATCGTGCTCATCAGCGCGGCGGCAAGCACAAGGCTCATCCATTTTTTGATGTTCATTTCTTCTCCCTCCTGTTGTGACATGGGGGTAAACACTGTCATATTTACTATAATTTCAATGGCGAGCCTTGTCAAGGGGGAATGCCAAAATGTTGTCAAATATGCTCCTGCGCCCATCGAGAAAGGCGCCGGCAGAAGGCAAAATCCGCAATCCTTTGCGCGCAGGATTGCGAATCTTCCACCAAAATGGTATACTATACCGGCTGCATAAGCAAAGCGCGGATGCGAAAGGCAGCTTGCCTGTGGGCGTCCCCGAAAGGATACGGTGCACAAAGGATTGATGGAGGTGGCTGGTATGGCCCAATTACCAATGGTTCGTCCCGAGTCGATGGTACGGATTACTACGCCGGAGCTTGCCCATGCGTTTATTGAAGAGCAGCTATCGGCTTTGCGCGCGCAAATTGGCGAAAAGAAAGTGTTGCTGGCGCTGTCGGGTGGGGTTGATTCGTCTGTGGTCGCCGCGTTGCTGATCAAGGCGATCGGCAAGCAGCTCGTATGCGTCCACGTGAATCATGGCCTGCTGCGCAAGGGCGAACCGGAACAGGTTGTGGAAGTATTCCGCCATCAGATGGACGCCAATCTGGTGTATGTGGACGCGGTGGATCGCTTTCTGAATAAGCTTGAAGGCGTTTCTGACCCCGAGCAAAAGCGGAAGATCATCGGCGGAGAGTTCATTCGCGTGTTTGAGGAAGAGGCCCGCAAGCAGGAGGGCATTGAATTCCTGGCGCAGGGCACGATTTATCCGGATATTTTGGAGAGCGGCGGGGTAAAGGCTCACCACAATGTGGGCGGTTTGCCCAAGGACATGCAGTTCGAGCTTGTGGAACCGCTGCGCCTGCTGTATAAGGACGAAGTGCGTGTGGTGGGGCATACGCTTGGCCTGCCGGATAATATGGTTTACCGGCAGCCCTTCCCCGGTCCGGGACTGGGCGTGCGCTGCCTGGGCGCGATCACGCGCGACCGGCTGGAAGCTGTGCGTGAGAGCGACGCCATCCTGCGGGAAGAGTTTGCTGCCCACGGCCTGGAAGGAAAAGTATGGCAATACTTCACAGCGATTCCTGACTTCAAGTCGGTGGGCGTGCGCAACCATACGCGCAGCTTTGAGTGGCCCGTAATCATTCGCGCGGTCAACACGGTTGATGCCATGACGGCCACCATCGAGGAGATCCCTTACGCGCTGCTGAACCGCATCACCCAGCGTATCATTGCCGAAGTCAAGGGCGTCAACCGCGTGGTTTACGATCTGACGCCCAAGCCCGTGGGGACGATCGAGTGGGAATAAATATTTAGTGTTTTCTGAATCCTGAAAAGCGTTGGTAATACAGCGCTTTTCAGGATTTTTCTTTTTTAGCGGCTACAAATTGGCTACATTTACAGCGATTTTTGTAGCCAGAGGCTCACGGCATAATG
>DBFBGQ010000034.1:0-9580 GCA_048201975.1 Candidatus Egerieenecus sp.
TTGCCAAGAAAGTCGGCACCTTCCAGCTTTAGCAGGTAGCGCTTCATATCCAACCCGCCGCCGTAGCCGGTCAGGCTCCCGTCCGCGCCGATGACCCGATGGCAGGGAATCAGGATGGAAATGGGGTTGCAGTGGTTGGCCATGCCCACAGCGCGGGCGGCCCCAGGCTTCCCCAGGGCCCTGGCCAGCGCACCGTAGGAGCGGGTTTCGCCATAGGGGATTTGCAGCAGCTGCGCCCAGACGGCCTGCTGGAATGGCGTGCCACGGGGAGCAAGGGGCAAGGAGAAACTGCGCAGCCTTCCGGCAAAATAGCTTTCCAGGGACTGGGCGGCCTGGCACAACAGGGGCGTCTGCGGCGGCGCAAGAGGCAATGTACGCCGTTCCAGCAGGGTAATGGCGCCGTCCTCGGCCTGAATCAGCAACCGTCCCACCGGCGAATCCAGCACGCATGCATCCATGGTTCAATCCTCAATGGTTTGATCGAAGGGCAGGGGCAGGCGGTTGTTCCCATCCTCCCACAGGCGCTCCAGGTTGTAATAAGTGCGCTCCTCCTGGTTGAAAATGTGCACGAGAATGCTTCCGTAATCCATCACAATCCAGCGGCCTTCCGTTGCGCCCTCGCTGCGGCGAAGCAGGCAGCCGGCTTCAGCCATCTTTTCATCCACTTCATCCGCCAACGCTTTCACCTGCGTGGCGTTCCGTCCGGATGCGATGACCATGTAGTCGGTAATGACGGTCATGTGCGCAACCTTTAAGGCGATGATATCCCGTGCTTTCTTGTCGTACAGCCAGGAGGCGATGGACTGAACCAGAGCGCTATCGGTCATGAATTGATTCTCCTTTCGCTATTGCGATTGATTATGTTTCGCTTTTCTGTGCGGACCGCAGCCACTCCACCACAGCCTGTGTGGTCGGGTGAAGCGGCTTTCCGCCTTTTTTTACATATTTGGCAGTTCCCTCCAGGGAGATTAGCATCGCCCGCGGCAGGGAGAGAGCGGCGGCGGCGCGCACCTGATCCAGCAGCGGATAAGGAGCGCGGCTGGGTTCGATCTTGTCGGCCAGGTAAACCGCCATGTCCAGCTCGTTCATGCCCACTTTGCCGGTGGTGTGGCTGGAGATGGCGCGCAGCACATCCGGGTCGGAAACATGGTAATCGCTTGCCGCCACAAACGCCCCGGCCACGGAATGCAGCAGGTTCCCGCTCTCGAGAATGGAAGGGTCCTGGGTCAGTGCATGCTCGTGGCAAATGCGCTGCATTTCCGCCAGGGGCAGACATTTTGCGCAGTCGTGCAGGAGCCCCGCCGTTTCGGCCTGGACGGGATCAAGCCCGTGGAGCAGCGCCAGACGCCGCGCCGTAAACGCCACGCAGAGGGAATGGGCAAAGCGCTTCAATGTAAGCGCCTCCCAAAGCTGGTCAAGCCAGGTTCGGCCCAGGTAGAGGCGGCTCTCCATACCATAAAGCCCGCATGCGCGGATGTATTCCATCACAGCCGGGGGAAGCAGCGGCGGCTCCTGTCCCTGGGCCAGCGCCTGACGGATTTGCGTGGACGCGGTGTCCACCGGCGACATGCGCACATAGCTCAGCTCGCCGCCCATTTCCGTAAGCCGCTTGCGTTCCTGCTCCATCTCGGCGGGGGAGGCGCTCCCCATGCGCGGACAGATCAAAAAGGCGCATAAAGTGAGGACCTTTTCATAATTGCGCCAGTGCTTCAGCTCCATGAGGGTGTCGGCGCCGATGATATAGTAAAGCTGTGCCTTGGGATACTTTTCTTTCAAAAGGGTCAAAGTATCTACTGTATAAATGATGCCGGGGCGGTCAATCTCCAGGCGGGAGGGAACCATCAGCGGGTCCTGGGCAATGGCGGAGGCGACCATGCGGTAACGATCCTCAGCGTCGACTACGCCGTCGTGCTTATGCGGCGGATTTCCTGTGGGAAGGAAAAGCACCTTGTCCAAGTTTTCCTGGGCCGCGGCGGCCCGCGCCATATCGATGTGTCCCTGATGGACGGGGTTAAACGTGCCGCCCATGATTCCGATGCGTTCCTTAGCCACAGGCCGAGAACCTCCTTTTACATACTATTATTATAAACGATATCGATGCACAAATAAAGGGTGAAATTTCAAAAAGGAGCGAGAAAATGGAGCGATATCTTTCCCGTTCGCCACAGGCAGGATGGCTGGACGCCCTGGGATTGCGCCTGGGGATATGGATTGGGTGCGAGCTGTGGTTCTTTTTGCTCTGGGGCGTGGGATTGCCGGCGATTCTGGCCGGCACGGCGCTGTCCGGGATGATTTTTTTGGCCCTGCGGCTGATGAAAAAGCGAAATGTCGCGCGGAAAGAGCAGGCGCTGCGCCGCCGCATCGGTGGAGAGCTTGCCCTGGAGGAGTTGCTGCTTGCGCCGGTGAAGAAGGCGCACTTCCAGGTGGCGCTGCTGGTGAGCGCCAAGTGGCCGGTGGTGCTCCAGCGGGTAACGGAGGAAGGTATGCTCTGCCGCTACGGCTCGGAAACGCTGCTCATCGCTTGCTTGCCCTTGCCACCGGAGGAAACGGCAACGCCGGGACATCTGCTGGCGATGCAGCGCGCCTGCCGCCGTCATCGGGCGGATCGAGGGGTGCTGTGCATGACGGGCAAATGCGGCGCGGCGGCAAGAAAATATGCCGAGGAGAATCTGGTTCCTCTGCGGCTGATGGAGCGGGAGGAACTGCTGGCCCTCGCGGGGCAGGCATGGCCAGCCACGGATGAACAGCTGGTGGCGCTGGGAAAGCGCAAGAAAAAAGGCTTTCCCCTGGCCGCATTGCTGGAACGCATGCTGCGGCGGGAGAAAGCCAGGCGCTATGTGCTTTACGGCACCGGGCTTGTTGTAATGGGGCTTACCATCGGCGGCAGATGGTATCTGATCCCGGGAGCGGTCTGCCTGCTGCTGGGCGTGCTGTGCCACTATCTTCCGCACAGAACGGAGACACTTTAACCCTGTACGAAACGCTCTACCAAAGCCACCAGGGCATCCACTTCCTCTTCCGTGTTGTAGATGCCCATGGAGGCGCGGAGGGCGCCGGAGCGCAGCGTATCCAGCCAGGTGTGTATGGCCGGCGCGCAGTGCAGGCCGCCCCGCAGGGCAAAGCCTGCCTGATCCAGGCTATCCGTCAGCTCGCCGCCGTCCATTTGCCTGGGAACAAAGGACGTGATGCCCACCTTGGGCGCGTCCGGATGCCCCAGGCAGCGCACGCCGGGAATGTTCTCCAGCCCCGCACGCAGGCGGCGGTTCAGCGCTTCCTCATATTCCCGGATTTCTGTCAGATGCGCCCGGGCGAAACGGATCCCTTGCAGCAGGCCGGCAATGTTGGGCAGGGGCAGCGTGCCGCTTTCATAGCGGTCTGGCAGGCTTTCCGGCTGTTCCATGCGCTCGGAGACGGAACCCGTGCCGCCGCGAATCAGCGGCTGCGGGTACATGCCCCGCCGCAGCACAAGCAGCCCCACCCCATGCGGACCCAGCAGCCCCTTGTGGCCGGGCATGGCAATCATATCTGCGTTCAAGGCGTGCAGGCTCACGTCCAATACCCCGGCGGTCTGCGCGGCATCCACCAGCAGCGGGACACCGTTCTCCTGGCACACGGCGCCCAGCCTGTTGATGGGCTGTATCACGCCGGTTACATTGCTGGCATGGCAGAGCACCACCAATGCCGTCTTGGGGCCAATGGCGCCCTGGAGCGTGTGCGGCTGCACGATTCCCATGGCGTCGGGTGTGAGCACCCGCAGCGTTATTTGCCCCGTGGCCGCCAAATGATAGAGTGGACGCATGACGGCGTTATGTTCGCCGTGGGAGCAAACGACCTCGTCGCCCTGGTGCAGCGTGCCCAGAATGGCCAGGTTCAGCGCTTCCGTGCAGCTGGAGGTAAAGATCACCTGCTCGGAGGATTCTGCGCCCAACAGCTGCGCCGCTTCCTCCCGGCAGGCTTGTACGACTCTTCCGGCGCACAGGGACAGGCGGTGGCCGCTGCGTCCTGGGTTCGCGCCGAGCTTTTCCAACGTGCCTGACATGGCGCGAATCACCTGAGGCGGCTTGGGAAAACTGGTGGCGGCATTATCAAAATAGATCATGCTTTTCTCTCCTTTGGCGGAAATCAAGGGGACGGCGCACCGCTGGGGCCGTGGCGGTATATCTTATGGAGGAGGGGAGGAGGAATTGACATGCGAGAAGAAATTTTTGGCATTGCGTCCTTTCGCTCGCGGCAGCAGGTGCTCCAGCTGGAGTCCGCGCTCCGGCGCATGGGCGTGCCAACCAGCATTGTCACCACGCCGCGGGACGTGGCGCTGGGATGCGGGCTATCCGTGCGCTTTGAGCTGGCGGACGCCAGCGCAGTGCGGGATGTCTACCAGCATACGCGGCCAGGCAACCTAATCGGCTTTTATCAGGTGAACCGTAACGCCCAGGGGGAGACGCATGTATATCCTTTGCGTATGGAGGATATACGCCCTTATTAGGGCGCTTCCCGCGAAAGGCAATGGCTGTGCCGGCCCCGCAACGGGCGGGTTTCTTTCCTTAGGGGGACCGGCACAGCGGAATTCATGGGGGAACCGGCAGGCACAGGGGGCGCTCCAGGAAAAACAATGAAAAAAACGGAAATTCCCTCTAGACAAATGCGCAAACCTTTGTTATAATAATTCGCGTTGAGTTTTGCCAATATAGCTCAGCTGGTAGAGCGGCTGATTCGTAATCAGCAGGTCATGGGTTCGAGTCCCATTATTGGCTCCATTTTTCTATACCGAGGTGTAGCGCAGTTTGGTAGCGCGTTTGGTTCGGGACCAAAAGGCCGCGGGTTCGAATCCCGCCACTTCGACCAGCAAAACGACCGATTTCAAGTGAAATCTGGTCGTTTTTTGTTACGTTTTATACATGCCGATACATCCGGCCAGATGGGACAATGGCTCATTTGGTTCCAGAGCGTCCATCCGGCAAGACAAATGGCAATTTTCTTGTGCGCTGAGAGCCCGCAAACCCTTGATTTTTAAGGGCTTGCGGGCTCTCAGCGGTGGCAATCAGGCCGGCAAATTTCTCATCTGAAACATGCCTCCCCTCAGCTGCCCAGCGCGTTGCAGATCTGTCTGCTGCACATGGGTGTAAACGTTACGCATGGTAGCGATATCCGACCAACCGCCGATGACCTGCATGGTCTTTTCGTCCATGCCGCTGCGGCGGCAGACGGTGGTGAATGTGTGCCGGAAGCAATGCGGCGTCGCGCCGTACACATTGATTTCCGTCCGGATGCGCTCCCAGGTGCGCTTCATGGTGGACGAGGTCACGTTGTCCTGCATCGCGTACTCCACATTGTCCTCTTCGTGGGTCAGCCATTGCAGCAGATCGGGGTGCAGCGGAATGGTGCGCTTGCCGTTGCGGGTCTTGGTTTCGCCAATGACCGGCAGATTCCCCTTGAATGTGATGGCTCGGCGCACATGCAGCAGCCCCTTCTCCGCGTCAACGTCCTCCCAGCGCAGTCCCAGCACCTCCTCCCGGCGCATGCCGGTATAGATCAGCAGGGCCAGATAGCGCTGGTCGCGCTTCTGCTTCAGATCCGGCAGGTGGTTGATGATGTCGCCCACCTGCTCCTCCGTCAGCGCCTGACGCTCGTTCTTCTTCGTGGAAGGGTTGCGCAGTCGCTTCGACTTGGCTGGATTGCGGGTGATCAGCCCGTCTTCCACCGCACCTTCCAGCACCATGCCCAGCACCATCTGGACTTCATGCAGGGTCTTACTGGCGTAGTCGCGCTTCTCGTTGAGCAGGTGTTGGATCCTGTCTGTGGTGACTTCCGTCACCGGCAGGTCGCCGAAGGCAGGGATCAGGTGCTTCTGCAGGATGCTGGCGTACTCCGAGTAGGTGGTGTGGCGTACCGTATGGGTCTTGTAGAGCTCCAGCCAGCTGGTGGCGTACTTCCGGAAGGTCGGCACGCCGGGCTTCTCCGGAGCCTCCTGCGGGGCCTCCGGACGCAGCAGCGCAGCGCCATTCTCGATAAGCTCCTGCATGGTGTAGCCGTTGATCCAGCGGATGATGGGCGTTCCATCGGGATTATGGCCGATAATCAGATTATGCCTAATGCGGTTACGGGACATATCGTCGTTTTCCTCCTTCGACATGTCCGACATTTCTGAATGGCTGTTGGTGTAATTGTCAAGGTGCACGAACGCATCGGAGGCCTCCAGCACCGTCTGTGCACCTTCCTTGGCGGCGGTGTGTAGCATCTGCTGGAGCTCATCCTGCGATAATTGTAGCATAGGGACAGTCAATGGCACAAGTCTTCCGGCGTATCCCGCTGGACAGCGCGGCTCTCCTTTCTCAGTTGATTCAGGATCTCCGGGGGAATCCGGTCAAGGATAGCGCTCGCCTCCCGGTATTCCTGCCAGAGCTTGGCATGCTCCAGCTTCTCGGTAATGCTGCGGCGCGTGGCTGCATCCAGCTCCCTGGTCAGCTGCTCGTTCTCGGCCTGCAGCTCTTCTGCTTTCTCAATTGCGTATTGGTTGCTCATGGTTTTCTCCTTTATGTGTCGATTCTTGTAGACGATCCCCGGTCTGTCGGGAATGGGTGGTATCATATATGCGATTTTTGCGGGAGAAGTTTGACTTCAGCTGTACGTACCGTACGCTGTACGCCATCGCGTACGCGGTACAGTACGTACAGCATTTTTGAAGGTCATCACGAGAAATTGAGCGAGTGGAACAGTACCTTCACGCCGGTAAATCCCCGGACGCGTTTACTGTTGGGCAGATAGATATTGTTGGTGGCGCGGATGCCATACCGCTGCTCGTTCTGCGTCAGCTCGGAGCTAAAACGTCTGGCGGACAGGCAGTGTACAGCGTTGTCTTCACACCACATTTTGTAGCTGGCGTAGAGCGCCTTGGAGCTGGCCTGTGCGGAGGGATCAAAGGCAATGTAGCCCTCGGACTGCAGGAACTCCAGCACATTGTTGCTGCTGTGCTTGATGTTCTCCACGTTGGCGGCAGTACGCTGGCTGACGGTAAAACGATAGTTGTTCGCCAGCAGCTGGTGAAGCCCCTCCAGGCACCACAGTAGGATGCCCTCCAGCTCACTCAGCAGCTTCTCAACAAGGTATGGGTCATCCCGGCGGTCAGCGGGCTTGTCCTTCGTGGTCAAGATCAACTGGCGGCGGTAAAAGCCGTCGGAGTGATCGTACAGGGAGGTCAGCGCACCGTTGCCGAAGCACAGGAACCGGGCGTACAGCTGCTGCTGGTAGCTCTGAATACCCTTGCGCTCCAAGTCCATCTTTGCCTCGGCAGTAACTATGGACTTGATGTAATTCGTCTTGGGCAGGGCGTTCATGTCCATGTCATCGTCCACCATGAGCAGCCGGTGCTCCAGATCGGCGCGGGCGAACTGGTTCGTTTCGACCTTCTGGATGCTGCCCATGTTCATGGCGTTGCGCAACATGGCATTCAGTACCAGTCCGATACGGCTCTTGCCTTCGCCGCCCTTGCCGATGATGAGCATCATCTTCTGGGCCTTGGTGGACGGGATCAGGCAGTAGCCCATGAACTCCTGCAAGGTGGGAATGTCGTCCGCCTCCAACAGCTCCGAAAGGAAGGCCAGCCAGCGCTGGGGGCTGGCAGCAGCCGGATTGTAGCTGACTGCCAGCCGGTTTGCGCAGAAGACCTTGAGCGCTTCAAAGTCGCCGTTCAGGTGGTAGATGCCGTTGGCGCAGTGGATGCGGTCGAGCTCCACGGGGAATGGCTCGGCGTAGGCCTGAATCTTGACGGCCTCCAGCAGGCTCGCGGATCGTTTGGATAGACCTGTGGTAATGCAGTCCTGAATGGCCTCGATGATCTGGTGCTTGATCAGTTCTTCGCTGATGACGGGGCCATCGACCGTGAAGAGCGTGCCGTTCACGCAACGCATGGGATGCCGGGTGAGAAAATCGTGACAGAACAGCACCTCGTTGATGTATTTCCCATCATACCAGATGGGCCAGCTCTCAAGCCGCTGCTGCGGGGCTGTCCTTGCCATCCGGCACCTCCTTCCGCAGCTTGTCCAGCCGCTCTTTCAGCTGGGGGATGGTGCCGTCCTGCACAACCTGCCGCACCACGCGGGCCCGTAGATTAGCGTCGGCTTGGAAGAGAACGTCGATTATATCCGTGACGGCGGGCAGCATCTGACATGCTTCCACGAACCGGTCGTCGATCGGTGCGTCTGCTGTGGCCGGTGCATAATCATGCTTCCAGCGCTTCAGCAGTTGCTCATAATCGGTGAGCACGGATCGACAGAGATCTTCATCGGGACTGCGGCGGGGCGGACGGGACTTTGCTGCTGCCGGAGCAGGGGTGTTCGGGCCAATGCCGAAGTCACGGGCGATCCGCTGCACAGCAGCATAATGGCTCTCGCGGTGCAGCTGGGCAACGAGGTCGATCACATCGCCGTGTTCGAGGCAGGCGAAACAATAGTAATAGGTGTCGTTCAGCTTCATGCTGGGGTGGTGGTCGTTATGGAAGCAGCAGCGGGTCATATGGTTACGCTGGATTTCCATGCCGTAGTAGGCGGCGGCTTGTGGTACGCTGACCGCCGCTTTGATGGTTTCGTAGATGGTCAACTATGGATTCCTCCTTGGGAAATGGATTGATGTGCGCCCATCGACTTGAATATAGGGGAAAAAACGGCTATACGCTTGAAATCCGGCGTATTTGCAATTTCGTAGGCCAAAAACAAAAATTTCTTGCAAAAATGCAAGAGAAGATGGCACGATTCATCCAGTTGATTTGTTTGCATATCGGTAAAAAATGCGGTGATCTACCAATGAATAAGGTGCATAAGTATCTGCCGGGCGATTGCCGGGGGCGCAGGCAGGGTTTACTGTGGGAACGGGGATGACGCAGGCAGGGCGTTGAACCGCTACATCTGTGGGGAGACGGAAAAGATCGCAGCGGAGAATATTATCAAAATCGCCCGCATGTTTGGTGTGTCAACTGATGAAAAATGGATTATGCGAAGCTGGGAAATGATCTTGCGTCATTCTCGGGCGGAGCGGGTAATATACCTCTTGTGACCCCGGCGACGGTGCCGCCTACATACGAACAGGGGCAGGTGCATGATACAACGATCACGCATCTGCCCCTGTACGCTTTCGGCCATCACAACCACAAGGGCTGCGCTGGCTACACTTGCCCGACTTCAGCCGCCACCGGAAAGCGCTGCGCCATACCGGGCACACCCCTTTCCGTCGTCAGCGGTCACAAAAGGTATAACACACTAGGGCGCGTTGCAAAACACCCCGAGCAAAAAAAGACGAGGCAAGGAACCTCAAAAGGGTATCCAAACCTCGTCTTTTCGCTTAAGATAAAGGTGTGAAAAAAACTTATCAAAAGCAAGACCAGTATAAGGTATTTGAGCGACACGGTCAACTGGTTTTTGCGCTGAATTCGGAAATCACCATACCACAGAACGCGCCTGTCCGCCTGCTAAGCGCACAGCTTGAGGAACTGGAGTACGGGAAACTGTACAAAGCGTATTCGCCCAGAGGGAGAAAATCGGCAGCGGATCCACGGGTGTTGTTCAAGGTCATGGTCCATGGATATCTGTGC
>DBFBGQ010000035.1:0-19102 GCA_048201975.1 Candidatus Egerieenecus sp.
CTGCTACCCCGTACAGATTTCTCATCCCTGCTGCTGTTGCTGCCATCGATAAAACCATGCGCCAGGCCGGCGCCGCACCAAGTGCCGCCGGCCTGGCGACACTTGGTTACTGCGGATTGAGCCGCGCAATGGAAAAATTCAGCGCTGCCGCAAAGGCAAGCCAGGCCAGGTACGGAAGCATCAACGCGCCCGCCCACTTGCTGCTTTGAAAAAAGCGTACGCAGGTCACCAGGGCCAGGGCAAAAACCAACAGCAACCAAACAAAGGACAAGCCCCATGCCTGTTGGAGGAAAAACAGCAGCGGCCAGATGACGTTCGCCAGGAGCTGCGCGCCATAGAGCAGCAGCGTGGGAAGAGCGTTCCCCTGGCTGTTGCGCAAGGCCAACCAAGCAGCCACCGCCATGGCCGGGTACAGAATTCCCCAGGCCACCGGGAATGCCCAGCCAGGCGGCGCAAAGGGCGGCAACACAATCGTTTTGTATACATCCATGCTGTTGCGGGTGAGAAAGCCTGCCAGGCCAGCCATCCCCAGGGTAAATGCCAGCAGCGCCACCAGGGATTTCCAGGTATATCGCGGCTTTTCGGACGTTGACTCCATGCCACATCCCTCCTCAAGGGAAGTGTACGCCGTCCCGCCCGGAATATACATAAAAAACCCGCCCGGGAGAAGGAGAGCGTCCCGGACGGAAATTCATCGGCGGCGTTCCCCCAAACCGCCGTTGCACTGATCCCATGGGGGAATCTTGATGGTGTTATCATAGCCGCGTTGGATGAACCTACCATGAAGCGCCCATGAAAGTTTCATGAACACGGCGCATTTTCTCCGCCGTTTTCGGGAAATCAGCCGCTATTTCAGCGTAATGTAATCCGCCTTCACGTAACCAAAGTAGGAGCGGGTACGCACAAAATACCAGTGATCGTTGGTTTCCCCCAGCACCGTCATCGTCTCGCCCCGGGGCAGCGACGCGATAAGCGCCCCCTGGAGGCTTGGGCTGTACCGCAGGTTCACCGACGAGCTGCGAACGCTGGCGGAAGGCTGCCGGGATTGCACGGCCTGCATATTGCTCCCTCCGCGCAGGTATCTGGACTGCATGTATCCCTTTTGTCCGCCCGCCTCCACAAGCACCCATGCATCCGTCAGCGGCGAGAGGCAATTCACCTCCGTCCCCGTAAAGAACAGCCCCAGCGAGCGGGACCCGGTGGACGCCTCCTGACGCAGATGGACCCGGTCCGAATTGATGCCGTCGATTTTTGCCAAGCCATAAGTTTTTCTTCCGCCGGAGTGGTTGGCGCGTCCGATGCTCAGGTAAGATGCGGGCACATAGCCCTGCACCGCCTGGCCGTGGACGGGGCTGACCCACACGTAACACCAGTGGTCCCAGGTCTCCCCCAGGACGGCGATGTTCTCGTTCCCCTGGATGGTATAAATCCCCTGCCCGTTGCTCAGCGGTTCCCGGGTAACCTGTGTGCCATAGGCCGCAGACGCCTGCGGCGCATCGGATTCAATGGTCCAGGTGTAGTATCCATCGTACAGATACTGCGACATCATGTAGCCCGTCTGTCCGCCAATGGTCACACAGACCCAGCCTCCGTTCACGCTGGAGCGACATTCCACCTGCGTTCCGCTATAATACAGCCCCAGCGAGGGAGAACCTGCGCTGGGCTTCGCGCGCAAATGCACGCGATCCGAGGTTCTGCCCTCCACAACCGCCGTTCCATAGTTGTCGCTTCCCGCCTGCGCCGGAATCCATGCCGCCAAGCACAGCGCAAGCAACAGCGCGCTCCACCGGATTCTCCCACGCATCCCCATGCCTCCCATATTCTCAGGCGACGCCTGTTTTCTCTTGTACCCATTCAACGGATGAGCGCTGGAAAATCCTCCCGGCAAAACAGAGAAGCAAACAACTTGCGTTAAAGGCCCAGCGACATGCCCACGCGCAGCATCCGGAACATCCGCCGCGCCGCGCTGCGATAAAGCTCCTCCGCCTGCTCCATGGCGGAGCTCAGCGGCATGGGGCCATCCGACGCAACCATCACGCTATGCCGTGGGGACATGGTCAGGAAGGCTTCGCCGCCGGGCCCCATGCCGCCCACCAGCGCGCAGACCGGTATGCCTTTGCCATCCACCCGCTCTGCGATGCCGGCCACCGCCTTGCCGTAAGCCAGGGATTGACCGTCCAGGCGGCCCTCGCCGGTAACCACCAAATCAGCTCCCGCCAGCAAAGCGTCAAATCCCGCCAGGTCCATGACCGCGTCAATTCCCCGGCGCAGGGTGGCGCCCAGCACGCCGCCCAGCGCCGCGCCCATGCCTCCTGCAGCGCCATAGCCGGGAGCATCCGCCACCTGGCGCCCCACTGCCAGGGCAAGCGCCTGCGCATAGCGCGCCATACCGGCCTCCAGCAGGGGCATCAGCTCCGGGGTCACGCCCTTTTGCGGGCCATAGACCGCTGTGGCCCCCGTAGGCCCCAGCAAAGGATTGGTCACGTCGCAGATCACGGTGATGCGCGCTTCCCGGAGCTTGGGCAGCAGGCGGCTCAAGTCCACCCTGCATACCCGGTGCAAGGACGCGCCGCAGCCCGGAAGCGCCTTGCCTTCTTCATCGAGAAAGCGAGCTCCCAGCGCCTCCAGCATACCCATACCGCCATCATTGGTGGCGCTGCCGCCGATGCCCAACAGAATTTCCCGCTGGCCGTTTTTTAGCGCATGCGCCAGCATCTCGCCGGTTCCCCGGGAAGATGCCCGGAGGGGATCGCGTTGCGACGTCAGGGTCAGCCCCGAAGCCTGAGCCATCTCCATCACAGCCACGCCCCCGGGCGTCACACCGTAGGTTGCGCACACGGGGTCCCCCAGGGGGCCGGTTACCGTTACCTGCCGCCGCTGCCCTCCCAAAGCCATCAGCAGCGCTTCCACCGTCCCCTCGCCGCCGTCGGCCACGGGCATGCATACGGTTTCCACGCCGGGAAAGCATTCCTCAGCCTCCGCGCGCAGCAGCTGCGCAATGCGTACTGCGCTCAGGCTGCCCTTAAAGGAATCTGAAGCAAAGACAAATTTCATGCGCAGTGAATCCTCCATGCCTTGGCGTTTTCAGCCTCTCCTGAGCGAAGCGCCCGCCTGCTCCTGGTAATATTTCACCAGCGCGCTATGATCGCAGCCGCCGTCCCCCTGGGCGGACAAGCGTTTCAGCATCTCCTGAACCATCCGGGTAAGGGGCAGGGGCGCGCCGCAGCCTTCCCCCGTCTCCAGGGCGTTGGTCAGGTCCTTGATGTGCAGGTCAATGCGGAAGCCTGGGCGGAAATTCTCCGCGAGCATCATGGGCATTTTCGCATCCATGACCGCGGATCCCGCCAAGCCGCCGCGGATGCCCTCAAAGACCTTTTCCGGGTCGGCTCCAGCCATTTTGGCCAGCATCATGCCCTCGCTCAGTGCGGCAATGTTTACCGCCACCATGATCTGGTTGGCCAGCTTGCAGGTATTGCCGCTGCCGATACCGCCGATATGGGCAACGGAAGCCCCCAGTACCTGAAAAATCGGTAACGCGCGCTGGTAATCAGCCTGATCGCCGCCCACCATAATGGCCAGCGTGCCATCCACCGCTTTGGGCTCGCCGCCGGAAACAGGGGCGTCCAGCATATGAATGCCCCGGGCGGCCAGCGCCGCGCACAGTTCCTTGCTGACGCCGGGCGCAATGGAGCTCATATCAATCAGCAGCGTCCCCGGCACCGCGCTATCATAAACGCCGCCAGCCTCCATTACCACCTCGCGCACCTGCGGCCCGTTGGGCAGCATGGTGATTATTTCCGTACACGCCCGGCAGACCTCCCCCACCGAGGCGCAGGGTATGGCGCCGAAGCCGGCTGCTGCCCTCACCTTTTCTTTCTCCAGGTCGTATGCATATACCTGATAGCCCGCCTGCTGCAAGTTTTTCGCCATGGGCATGCCCATGATGCCTAGCCCAATCCAGCCTATATTCATGCACTGTTCCTCCTTCGGAGCCTGCGGCGGCGACACCGCAGCCCGCCCATTCGCCGTAACAAAGACGTTGCTGGTATTCTTCGCACCTGCATGGGATTCCTGCACAGCGCGCCATCTTTCCGATCCGGGGAAAATTGATACATTTTTTTACAGTTTTTCAAAAAATCCCTTGACAAATCCTGCGCCGATGGGCTACACTATTTTTGCCGTGAAAATGGCGACAAAGAGCGAAGAAAGGAGGCCGCATCTATGCGTAGATTGACTGTTCGTCCGTGGGGAAATGTTGCATGCACGCATTGTGCTGCGTCTGTTTGCATGCGCTTGTTGCGGCCTTTTGCGTTCAAGGCGAGGGGTAGGTAGTTCCGCCCCGTTGTGCTGGCCTTGAATCTATGCGCATCGGCTGCAATCTTCGCAGCCGGTGCTTTTTTGCGTCCATGCGCCGGTTCTGTCCCTGGCGCTAAAATTTATAAGGAGGTTCCACCCCTATGCAACCCATCCGGAAAAAGCCGGCAGCCTGTATGCTGGAACTGATCCGCCAGAACATCTGGTGCTTCCTGGGCGCTATGCTTGGCACGGTGATGATGGTGCTGATCAGCTTCGCCACGCCGGTGCTTCTGGCGGAAACCGTGGACAGCGTGCTGGGCACCGCGCCCTCCACCCTGCCGGACTGGCTGCTTCAGCCTGTGCGCGCCCTGGGAGGGCGGGAATTCCTGCGGAACAACCTATGGATCATGGGCGCCATTCTCGTGGGAATCAACCTGCTCAACGGCGTATTCACCTTTTTCAAGGGGCGTTTAAGCGCCGTTGCCAGCGAAAACATCGCCCTCACCCTGCGCCAGCAGCTTTACAGCCACCTGCAGCGCCTGCCCTTCTCCTATCATGTGCAGGCCTCCACCGGCGATTTGATTCAGCGGTGCACCAGCGACGTGGAAACCATCCGCCGATTCCTCTCCGTGCAGATTATGGAAGTGGTGAACACGCTGCTGCTGGTAACCCTTTCGCTGATCATTCTCCTGGGGAAAAACGTGACCATCACCCTGTATTCCATGGTGCTGGTGCCCGCGCTGTTCCTCTTTGCCATGTGGTTTTTCCGCAAGGTGCACAAGGGGTTCCGGGTCATGGACGAGGCCGAGGGAAAAATGAGCGCCGTGCTCCAGGAGAACCTCTCCGGCGTGCGGGTGGTGCGCGCCTTTGGCCAGCAACAGCGGGAAGTGGAAAAATTCGACGCCGCTAACAGCGACTTCCGCAAGAAGGCAAAGCATCTCAACGACCTGCTGGCCGTTTATTGGGGCGGCGGAGATGCGCTGAGCATGCTGCAGTCCATGGTTACGCTGCTGATTTGCGTGGTGTATGCCAGCCGCGGGGAAATCACCGTGGGCACGCTGATCATCTTCACCACCTATGTGGGGCAGCTGCTCTTCCCCATCCGCCAGCTGGGACGGACGCTTTCAGACGCGGGCAAGAGCCTGATCTCCATGGAGCGTATTCAGGAGATTCTCTCCACCCCCGCGGAGCCGGATGAGCCGGACGCCCTGAAGCCCGACCTGCATGGGGATATCGTCTTCGACCATGTAACCTTCGCTTACGGCCAGGACGCGCCGGTACTCCGGGACATGAGCTTCACCATCCCTGCCGGAAAAACCGTGGCCGTGCTGGGCGGCACGGGCAGCGGCAAGAGCACGCTGATGTACCTGCTTCAGCGGCTGTACGAGCCCACCAGCGGCTCCATCTCCATCGGGGGCGTACCCCTATCCAGGATTGACCGGGAACACCTGCGCAGCCATGTGGGATTGATTCTGCAGGAGCCCTTCCTGTACAGCAAAACCATCCGGGACAACGTGGGCATCGCCCTGCGGGAGCCCGCCCAGGATCGCATTGTGGACGCGGCCCGGGTGGCTTGCGCGGAAAACTTCATCACCCAGAGCGATCAGGGATGGGATACCTTGGTGGGCGAACGCGGCGTAACCCTCTCCGGCGGACAGAAGCAGCGGGTTGCCATTGCCCGGACACTGCTCAAGGACAACCACATCCTGATCTTTGACGATTCCCTTTCCGCCGTGGATACGGAAACGGACGCGCAGATTCGCGCGGCGCTCAAGCAGCGCCAGCATGGCATGACCACGCTGATCATCAGCCACCGCATCACCACCCTCTCCCAGGCGGATTTCATCCTGGTGCTGGAGGACGGCCGCGTGGTGGACCAGGGCACCCATGCGGAGCTTTGCTCCCGCCCCGGCCTGTATCAACGGATCAACAACATTCAGAACGTGCTGGAGGAAGAGCTGAGCCGCGACGCCATCCAGCCCGCATGCGAGGTGAACGACTAATGCAAGCCTTTCAGGAAGAAGACTATACCAAGCGATTTGACCTGACCCTATGGAAAAAGCTCCTTCGCATTGCCAAGCCGTTTCACAAGAATCTCTATCTTGTTGGACTGTTTATGGCCATATCCGCCGTGCTGGATGTGATTTTCCCGCTGATGACATCCTATGCCATCGACAATTTTATTGCCGGGCAAACCACATCGGGCATTCCCGCATTCATTGCCATCTATCTGGGACTGCTGGCCATTCAGGTGGTAAGCATCTTTGTGTTCCTGCGCCAGAGCGGCTATGTGGAAACAGGGACCTGCTATACCATCCGCCGCTTGGGCTTTCAGAAGCTCCAGGAGCTCCCCTTCTCCTACTACGACCGGATGCCCGTGGGCTACCTGATGAGCCGCCTGACCAACGACACCCAGCGCCTGGCGGATACCATCGGCTGGTCGCTGCTGGACCTGTGCTGGGGCGCGGTGTTTCTGGTGTGCTGCTCGGTGCAGATGTTCCTGCTCAACTGGCGGCTGGCGCTGGTGGTCATCCTGGTGCTTCCCCCGCTGGCCGTGATCTCCTGGAAGTTCCAAAAGAGCATTCTTTCCGCCTACCGGCAAGTACGCAAAACCAACAGCCAGATCACCGCGGGCTTCAACGAAGGCATCAACGGCGCCAAAACCACCAAAACCCTGGTGCGCGAGGAAATGAACATTGAAGAGTTCAACCAGGTGGCGCATGCGATGCGCTCCTCCTCCATTCGGGCCGCAACGCTGTCGGCGCTATTCCTGCCCATTGTGGTTTCCCTGGGTTCCCTGGCCACTGCCTACGCCCTGTGGAAGGGCGGACAGGATGTGCTCATCGGCGCCATGACACTGGGAACGGTGAACGTATTCGTCAGCTACACGGTGCAATTTTTCCAGCCCGTGCGCGACATCGCCCGCATTTTTGCGGAGCTGCAATCCTCCCAGGCGGCGGCGGAGCGCGTGCTCTCCCTGCTGGAAACGGAGCCAGACATTGTGGACACTCCCGAGGTGGTAGCCACCTTTGGGGACAACTTCCACCCCAAGCGTGAAAACTGGCCGGCGCTGCACGGAGATGTGGAGTTCAAGGATGTATCCTTCCGCTACAAAGACGGGGAGCAGGTGCTTTCCCATTTCAACCTGCGCGTCAAGGCGGGCCAAACCATTGCGCTGGTGGGTGAAACCGGCAGCGGCAAGAGCACCATTGTAAACCTGGTCTGCCGCTTCTACGAGCCCACGGAAGGCAGCGTATGCATCGACGGGGTCGACTATCGCCAGCGCAGCCAGCTCTGGCTGCAGAGCAACCTGGGCTATGTGCTGCAAAGCCCGCACTTGTTTAGCGGCAGCGTGGCGGACAACATCCGCTATGGCCGCCCCGATGCCACCGACGAGCAGGTTCACCGCGCCGCGCAGATGGTAAACGCGGAGGGATTCATTCTGAAAATGGAAAAAGGCTACGACACCCAGGTGGGCGAAGGCGGCAACCGTCTCTCCACGGGGCAGAAACAGCTGATTTCCTTCGCCCGGGCCATTCTGTGCGATCCCGCCCTGTTTGTGCTGGACGAAGCCACCTCCTCCGTGGACACCGAAACGGAGCAGATCATTCAGCACGCCATCCAAACCGTGCTCACCGGGCGCACCAGCTTTATCATCGCGCACCGGCTGTCCACCATCCGCTCCGCGGACAGGATCCTGGTGATACAAAATGGAAAAATCACCGAGGATGGAACGCACCCTGAATTGATCGCCAAGCGCGGGTACTACTACCAGCTGTATACCAATCAGTTTCAGGATGAGCGCGGCCTGGATATCCTGGCTGGAAACGCCTGATCCGTTGGCCGCCGTGCTGCTCCGGGATTCCGCCCCACCAGGCGTGATCCCGGAGCTTTTCTTGCGGCGCAATTCATACCCAGTTCATCTGCACCGTATAGGATAAGTTGAAAGTGGACTGGTTTCGATGAAGGAGGATGTTTATGAGCAAGTCACGGAAGCGCTGGAAATGGGCGCTGGGCATGATCGTTCTGGTCGTCCTGATCTGCGTATGCGTATTTGCATTGACCCAGCGGAAGGCCAAGAGCTATGATGAGGAGATTGCCAAGACGCAGGATATTGTGACCTATTACACATTTTCCGGTAACCTGGAGCCGGGGGATGCCAAGGTGGTGACCGCCTCCAGCCGCGGCACGGTAAAGACCCTGCTCAAGGAGGAGGGCGAGCTGGTGGAGGATGAGGAAGCCGTGGTGCAGCCCAAGAGCGGCTCAAAGATTGAGTCCACCATGGCAGGCACTATTTCCGACATTTACGTGAAGGAAGGGGACGCCTACAGCGCCGGCGAAGAGCTGTTCCGCGTGGCGGATTACGCGAACCCCATCCTGAAAATCAAAGTGGACGAATATGATATCTCCGCGCTATCCAAGGGCATGGAAGTGTCCATTACCGTGCATGCCACCGGCGCGCAGCTCCGTGGGGAAATCACCCGCATTGCTCAGGAGGCCACCGTGGAAAACGACGTGGCGTATTACGTGGTGGAGATTGCCGTGCCCCAGGATGGCAGCCTGGCCATGGGCTTGACCTGCGAGGTATCCGTGCTGCGGGAAAGCGCGATGAACGCCACCACCGTCTCCATGGACGCCATCCAGTATGACGAAAACAACAAGCCCTACGTCTACTGCTATGGCCGTGGAGACGAGATTGTGCGCCAGTCCGTGCTGTTGGGCATCAACAACGGGACCATTGTGGAGATCAAGGACGGCGTGCGCAGCGGCGAGACCATATTGATCCCGAAGACGCTCACCTTCTCCATGATGAGCATGGACACAGAGCTGAGGTAACGCCCATGGATGAGAAAATTCTTGTGATGCACGGGATCACCAAGGTCTACGATGTGGGCGGAGAAAAGCAAACGGTGCTCAAGGGCATCAACCTGGAAGTTTCCAAGGGCGAGTTCGTCGCCGTGCTGGGCCCCTCCGGTTCGGGAAAATCCACGCTGATGAACATCATCGGGTGCTTGGATACGCCCACCTCCGGCGACTATGTGCTCCACGGGCGGGATGTGGGCGGACTGGACGAGGATGCCCTGGCCGGGGTGCGGAGCAAGGAGATCGGCTTTATATTCCAGTCCTTCCAGCTGCTGCCGCGGCTGGACGCGCTGGCCAACGTGGAGCTGCCGCTGATTTACAGCGGCGTGTCCGTACACCAGCGCGCGGCGTTGGCGGAAAAGATGCTGGTGCGGGTTGGGCTGAAGGAAAAGCTGCATCATTACCCCAACCAGCTTTCCGGCGGTCAGCAGCAGCGCGTGGCCATCGCCCGGGCGCTTTGCAACCATCCCGCGATTTTGCTGGCGGACGAACCCACCGGCGCGCTGGACCAGCAAACAGGCAAACAGGTGATGTCCCTTTTTCACGACCTGAACGAAGAGGGAAATACCATCCTGATGATCACCCATGACAGCAACATCGCCCGGCATGCCAAGCGCATTGTGCGCCTGCTGGACGGCGTGCTGACCGAAGGGGGGATTGAGGATGCTTAAGGAGAGCCTGCGCATGTCCTGGCGCAACATCCGCGCCAACAAGATGCGCTCCTTCCTGACCATACTGGGCATCGTCATCGGTGTGACGGCCATTATCGCGCTGATCACCACCGTGGAGAGCGCAACCAACGAAATGACCCGGCAATTCTCCGAGCTGGGCGCGGGGAAGGTTTCCATTTCCGTAACCGGTACCGCGCTGAAAAGCGGCCTGACGGAAGCGGACCTGGAACGGTTAAACGACCTGGAAAACGTGGAGAGCCTGGACCCCACCGTCTCCTTTACCCGCCATGTGGCCAGCGGCAATCGCCTGGCGGAGGATGTGGCCATTGAGGGAAGATACGCCGTGTATTTTCAGCGCTCGGAGGATCTGATCGGCTCCGGGCGTGGACTGACCCCCATGGATATGGACCGCAACAGCCATGTGTGCGTGATCGACGCCACGCTGCGATCCGCGCTTTTCCCCGGGGAGGACCCCATCGGTCAAACGCTGATTGTAGGCGGGCAACGCTTTACCATTGTAGGCTTGCTCAGCGATAGCAACGATGATGTCATGAGCGCCATGTTTGCCTCCAACGACAACGGCAAGGTGATCCTTCCCTTTGCGGCGGCTCAGCGCATGGTGCGCTCCAACAGCGTCACCTCCCTGGGCGTCTACATCCAGGATACCAGCCGGACGGATGAAACCATCTCCGATATCGAAAGCGTGCTCAACGCCGCCTTCAATTACAAGGACGACGCCTATCGCGTCATCAACCTGGAGTCCCTGCTGGACGCCATGGACACCCTGCTGAGCATGATGACCACCATGCTGGCGGGCATCGCCTCCATTGCGCTGCTGGTGGGCGGCATTGGCATCATGAACATGATGCTTGTCTCCGTGTCCGAGCGCACCACGGAAATCGGCCTGCGCAAAGCCCTGGGCGCGCGTCCCAAAACCATCCAAACCCAGTTTCTTTTGGAAGCGGTCATGCTCAGCCTGCTGGGTGGAGCGATCGGCATCGTGCTGGGCAATCTGCTTTCGATGCTCTTTGCGGCATGGCTGGATGTGGAGTTTGCCCTGTCCACCGGCGCAATTTTGCTGGCGTTTCTCTTCTCAGCCTCGGTGGGCATCGTGTTTGGCTGGGCGCCCGCCCGGAAGGCATCCCGCTTGAACCCCATTGATGCCCTGCGCAGTATGTGATACAATATAGCTATTGAGCGGCGGCTGAGGCCGGAGGCCGCGCCGGTACGTTCCAGACAAGAGAGGATGACCGACTGTGTTTACAATACTTGTGGTAGAGGATGACGTGCATCTGCGCAAGCTGATGACCGCCTACCTGCACATGAACGGCTACCGTGTGCTGCAGGCCTCCAACGGTCAGGAGGCCCTGACCGAAATGGAACGCACCCAGCCCGATCTGGTCATTGCCGACGTGATGATGCCTGTCATGGACGGTTATACCCTCACCGAACAGCTCCGGCAAAGCTATCCCCTGCTCCCAGTGCTGATGGTGACCGCCCGAGAAACCCTGGAGGACAAGCGACGGGGCTTTTCCCTGGGCGTGGACGATTACATGGTCAAGCCCGTGGACCTGGATGAGTTGCTCATGCGGGTGGGCGCGTTGCTCCGCCGGGCCCAGGCGGTTACCAGCCACCAGCTCCAGGTGGGCGAAACCATCCTCAACTATGACACCCTGACCGTTACCCGCGGGGAAACGGAGCTGCAGCTGCCCAAGAAGGAATTCTACCTGCTCTACAAGCTGCTGAGCTATCCCAAGCAGATTTTCACCCGGCGCCAGCTCATGGACGAAATTTGGGGCATGGATGCGGAAAGCGATGAGCGCACCGTGGACGTGCACATTCGGCGCTTGCGGGAAAAATGCGAAATCTTCCCGGATTTCACACTGGTAACGGTCCGCGGCCTGGGGTACAAGGCCGAAAAAGTGGCATGAAGAACCAAGTGGAAACGTATACGTTTCGCCGCAAAGTGGCGCGCTCGTTCTTCTTTTGCGTGATCCTTGCCGCAGCCCTTTCCTTCATTGCGTCCTACGTGGTCAGCAATTACAATGTTCTGGACGAACTGGAGGCCAACGAACGGTACGCGGCGGTCTACCTGCTGAGCCTGGAGCAGAAGACGGACCTTTCCATGGAGGAGATCGCCGCGCTGGCTGCCAACAGCTCCCTGAACATCCGCCTGGTGGATGAAAAGGACGCGCATCTCACGGACGCAGACCAGGAGGCCCTGAACAGCAATCTCATGATCACCCGGGAGGGCAACCTGACCGCGCTGCCCATCACCTATGTCCGCATTGGCGACAGCCTGGCGCGGATCTCCCCCAATACCAATTATAACCTGCAGCACATGTCCGTTCTGCGCTTCTTCTTCTCCACCCTCTTTTTTCTCATGGCGCTGATACTGATGGGCATGTCCTTTGCTGGACGGGTCGCAAGCCCCATCGCCCGCCTGCGAAAGGCTACGCAGCAAGTGGCCCAGGGGGATTTCACCGTGCGGCTGGCTGCTTCCGGCCGGGATGAGCTCAGTTGCCTGATGAAGAATTTCAACGACATGGTGGAGGCGCTGGCCCGGAACGAGTATCTGCAAAAGGACTTCATCTCCAACGTGAGCCACGAGCTCAAAACGCCCATCGCTTCCATCCAGGGGTTTGCCCGGCTCTTGCAGTCCGGCCAGCTGGACGAGGAGACGCGGCGGGAGTATGTAGACATCATTGCCGATGAATCCCAACGGCTGAGTCACCTGTCGAAAAACCTGCTGCAGCTGAGCAACCTGGACCGGCTGCCTGTCACCGAGGCCAAGCCCTATGCCCTGGACGAGCAATTGCGCCGCACCGTGGTGCAGCTGGAGCCCACCTGGGAGGGTAAGTCCATCAGCTGGGAGCTGGACCTTCCGCCCACTTCCCTCACCGCCCACGAGGAATTGATGGCGGAGGTTTGGATCAACCTATTAGCCAACGCCATCAAATTTTCCCCGACAGAGGGCGTAATACAGATCACCTGCTACGCCACGGATCAGGTGTATGTGGAGATTACCGACCACGGCTGCGGCATGGACCAGGAAACCCTGGAGCGCATTTTTGAGCGGTTTTATCAGGGGGATACCTCCCATTCCCGGGAGGGTTCCGGTCTTGGCCTGTGCATCGTAAAAAAAATTATCGTGCAATCCGGCGGGGAAATCCACGTCCGTTCCGCCCCCGGCAAAGGCTCGACCTTCCGGGTGGGGATGCCGCTGTCCCCTGCGCCCGCTACCCTTGTGCCCCAGGAGGTGTCTTGAGCCATGGCTACCTTTGAAAATCCCAGCGTACAGCAGCTGACCGATCAGTTTCAAAAGCTGGTGGACGACTTTTTTGCGGTGCAGTGCCGCTATGAGGCCGCCATTCGCCAGGTGAAGACCAAGCTGGAAAATCTGGACGCTGAGTTTCAAATGCGTCACCGCCGCAACCCCATTCACCACATGCAAACCCGGCTGAAATCCCTGCAAAGCATCGCTGAAAAACTGCAGCGCAAGGATCTGCCCATGACCATGGATGCAGCAGTGAGCACACTAACGGACATCGCTGGCGTGCGGGTGATCTGCTCCTATCTGGATGACATTTATTCCGTGGCGCGGCTGCTGCTTCAGCAGGATGACGTCCGGCTCATCCGCACCCGGGATTACATCCAGCAACCTAAGGAAAATGGATACCGCAGCCTGCACCTGATCATCCAGGTACCGGTCTACCTCTCCGCTGGCAAATTGCTGGTGCCCGTAGAGGTGCAGATACGCACCATCGCCATGGATTTCTGGGCCACATTGGAGCATCAGCTGCGCTACAAAGCAATCCCTTCCATACCCACCAGCATCTCAGATGAGCTGGTGCAGACGGCTACGGATATTGCGCTGCTGGATCAGCGGATGCAGCGCATCCACGATCAGGTGGATCAGCTGAAGCGGGAATGCTTTTCTCCCGACAGCAGCAGCTCAGCCTCTGACGGTCCCGAGCTCCAGGAACGCTCCTCCCCTGCCGTACAGGGATAGATTCAATGCCGGTATCCATGTGCCGGCGCCATATCGCCTAACCACACAAACGCGGCCGCCTTCCTTTTCCGGGAGGCGGCCGCTTGTTTGGCTTTGGTGTTACAAATCGCTGTCGTTATCCTTGCTGAAGTCCACGTTCTGCTCGTTTTGCCTGGATGCCCGGCGCACGGGCTGCCCATTGGCGGCGCTTCTGCGCTGCGAACCATAGGCCGATGCGCCGGTAGGCTTCGCGGGCTGTGCCGGGGAGGCGTCCGAAGCAGGCTTGGGCGTTGCTGCCGGCGTAGCGCCGGTAACAGTCGCCTGCGTGGACGCGGTGCTGGCGCCGGTGGCCTGGCCATACATGCCGGTGGACGCAGCGGAATTGCGCTCTTCAGCGGCATTCGTTCCTGCCGCCGCGCGCCTGCCATAGCTGCTGGCGCCGGTTCTGCCGGAAGAAGTTGTGCCGTAGGTTCCGCTTCCGCCCGTGGACGAGGTCGTGCTTTGCGTTCCGGCGGCGGTCCCGTAGGTGCTGGCGGTGCTGCCATTGCTCTGCGTACCGTAGCTGCTGGCGCTGGTACCCGTGGATGCGCTACCGGCGGTCCCGTAGGTGCTGGCGGCGCTGCCATTGCCCTGCGTGCCGTAGCTTCTAGCGCTGGTACCCGTGGATGCGCTACCGGCGGTCCCGTAGGTGCTGGCAGCGTTGCCATTGCCCTGCGTACCGTAGCTACTGGCGCTGGTACCGGGCGTCGCCGTTCCGGCGGTCCCGTATGTGCTGGCGGTGTTGCCATTGCCCTGCGTGCCGTAGCTGCTGGCGCTGGTACCCGTGGATGCGCTACCGGCAGGCTTGGAGCCCTGGGCTGTGCCGTAGGTACCGGTGGTAGGACGTTGGAAATTCGCGTAGTTGTTCGTACCCGCAGCGTTTGCCTTGCCGCTTTCATTGCCGTATGGACGGCGTGCCTGGCTTGCGGAACCGTAGGTTCCCGCCGCTGCAGCGCCGGCGGCAGTGCCCGTCGCCGCACGCTGCGTGGGCGAGGCCGTTCCGCTGGTAGCGGCGCCTGTTGCCGTACGCTGTGCGGGCGTGGCTGTTCCGCTGGCGTTATAGGTACCGGTACGGGGCTGTGCAGCGCTGCCGGTGCGGGCATAGGGGCGGCCGGTATTGTCCGTACCCGTCCGCTGGGCTGCCGCGCGCCGTTGGGCCGCACGCTGGGCCGCCTTACGCTGGTTCTGCTTATGCAGCATATAGGCGTATCCGCCGCCGCCACCGCCCAGTAGCACCACCGCCGCTGCAATCACCCAACCCACGGCCGAGCCGCCTTCGCCGCTCTCCGTTTCCTGGGTGGGATATTCCACGGGCAAGGTCTCCAGAGGTTCAATGGTGGTGGCTTCCGCGCTGGGAGAGGCCGACGCAGACGGAGACTCCGTCGCCAGCGGCGCAGGCGTGGCAAAGGGATCAAACGGCTCATAGCTCACGTTGATGCCGCTGTTGGGGTTCGTCCACTCCTGCACGGTCTGGTCCTCTGCGCTGGGCAGGTTGGAGGTTCCGCCAGAACCGCTGGTGGAGCCGCCGGAATTGGAAGAATTATTGGCAATTCCCTGGGTATACTCCGGGCTGAGCAGGAAGTCCTCCAGCTCCGCGATGGTCAGTTGCTTGAAGTAATCGCCCTGGATGTAGCCCACCGTACCGCCATAATTGACCCGATACCAGGTGGTGCCATTCACCTGCGTGGTGCCCAGCACCAGGCAGAAGGCGTACTGCCGCAGCGTGGCCAGACGGGTGGACGAAGTGCTGGCAGACTGCCGGAAATTCACCGTGGAGGAAGCTACGTAGCCATAGCTGGAAAGATTGTTCTCGTCGTAGGGCTGTGGCGTGGTTACCAGCGTGGGAGAGGGTGTTTTCAGGCTGTTTAGGTACTGCTCCTCTTCCCAGGGGTCAAGCATCCGCATCAGATCCGCACGAATGTACCCCCATTCGCTTTCGTACTGCACCACGTGCCAAATTTCGTAGGTGCCGTTGTTCAGCACATACTGCTGTCCTGTCACATAGGCCACCGCGCCAGCGGAGAGCACGTGACTGATACCGCTGAGCTCGCTGGGCAGCGTGCGCATGTAAACGTTGTCACCACGGGCCACCGCATAGCCGCTCTGCTGCGGGGGCTCTGCTGTGGGTGCCGGCGTAGGCGTAGCATTGGCATCAATGATCGCCTGCGCCTCTGCATCGCTGATGCGGGTCAGGGCACTATCCTCGATCATGCCGCTAATGGGGTTGCTGTCCATGGTGGAGCAGTAGCTCCACAGGGTACCGTTTTCATCCGTGGTTTGCAGCATTACCTTCACCAGCGTGTCCTGGTTCAGCATGGTCAGGATGGATGCCTCCTGATTATCCATGCCATTGCGCAGGGCAACGTAACGGTTCGTCTTCGCATAGCCCACATAGGCCGTGGGCTTGGGCGTAGGCGTATCCGTAGGCAGCGCAGGCGTGTCCGTAGGCGCTTCCGTGGTATTCTCCGGTGGCGCAGGCGTATCCGTGGGCGCTTCGGTGGTATCTTCCGGCGGCGCAGGCGTGTCCGTAGGCGCTTCCGTGGGCTCCTGCGTAGGCTCGGCCGACTGCGTAGGTACGGGCGTAATGTTGTTGATCTGCTCGTAGTAGTCGCCCTCCGCCTCCGTCAAACAGACCAGATACTCGGACATGATATATCCTTCCTGGCCGTTATGGAGCACCTTCGTCCACTTTTCGTTCTTGTCGTTGATCTCTTCCTTGATAAGCCACACATAGGTATTCTGGCTGAGCTTGCCCAGCAGGCGTCCGCTCTTGCTGGGTTGATCGCGCCAATTGATTGTTCCTTCTTTGGCCGTGGTATAACCCCAGCGCTGAATCAGCGTGTCCACGGGAATCGGCGTGTCCTCCACATCCACCTGATATACGAAGACAACCTCCGTCACGTCCGCCACGCCGTTCGCATCCACGGTAACGGTCACGGCATCCGCCTTCAGGGGCGAATATCCTGCAGGCACAATCGCCACATCGGGCCCGATGGCATACACGTTATTGGCATCCAGCAGGCGCGTCTGAGGCGTTACGATATCCGCATTCTTGGTATCCGTATAGCGGATGGTAATCTCGGCCTGCGCCGCAGGCTGAGGTTCCTCGGCCTTCTGATAATAGAAGATTACCGGATTGGGGCTGGCGTTGCCCTGGGCATCCACCGTTACCTCCTGGCTTGCGGGGCCGTCCAGGGTATAGCCCTCCTCCAGATTTTCCGGCGTGGCAGCCACAGGAATGACGCCCTGCTCCAGGTTGAAGCTCTGGTCTGCGGCTACCTTGTGGTTATTATCCTCCCGCGCCAGATACATCACCGTCACCGTAGCGGTCACGGGCGATACCTCCGGGGTAGGCTCGTCGGCAGGCTTGCTGTACACAAAGCTGATGGAGCTGGGATCTGCCACGCCCTCGTCGCTTACCTCCACCGTGACATTCTGCTCTCCGACAATGGTATATCCGTCCAGCAGGTCGGCAGGCTCAGCCGCAACATTGTGCCTTCCCGCCGTCAGCCGCTTGGTAATAGCCGTCGCCACGGGATTGCCGTCTTCGTCCACAAAGGAAATGGTGATATCCGCATACACTTCCTCCGCGATGGGCCGGGCATAGACGAATTCCACGGGGTTCGGGCTCGCCACGCCGTTGACCACCTGCACCTGCACCTGGCTGGCTCCAACCGGCGTCAGCCCGCTCACCAGACTGCTGGTGGCCGTTACGATTTCGCCGTCCTGCACGGTCTGGCTCTGCTGGTCAATGATCTCCCCGTCCTCATAGCGGTACACCACGTCCACCGTCGCTGTGGTGATGGGCCGGGCATAGACGAATTCCACGGGGTTCGGGCTCGCCACGCCGTTGACCACCTGCACCTGCACTTCGCTGGCTCCTACCGGCGTCAGTCCGCTCACCAGGCTGCTGGTAGCCATTACGATTTCCCCGTTCTGTACGGTCTGGCTCTGCTGGTCAATGATTTCCCCGTCCTCATAACGGTATACCACTGTTACCGCGGATGCCGTAAGGCTGGGATCCTGCGGCATCATCTGCGTGGATACATACAGCGTATAGGTATCTGCAAACATTTCATTTGCCATGGCCGTGATGGGAATAGCCGTCAGCATATCCATCACAGCGCCGGAATCCACGACATTCAGCAGCGTGCTCCCGTTTGCCGGGTCAAACACGTATTCCGGATGATTGGGATGGCTGATGGTAATCACCAGCTGGTCCAGGGGTGCTGCCACATCCACCTGCGCCCAGAAGGCTTGCTCCGTTCCATAGGGAACGGGGGTGGCCATGGCAAAGCCAGGATTCCCCAAGGCATCCGTCCAGCTCAGGGTAATGGAGAGCAGCGACCAGTCCTCCAATGCCTGCGCGGGAATGAATGTCATTTGAAGGCAAAGGATACACGCCGCAAGAAATGCCAAGATCCGCGAAACGCGCTTCCCGCCATGGGTATTTTTCATAAACAGATTCCCTCCTCCGAGTTCGTATGGGACGATATCATTTTAGCCTGTCCGTGACGGATTGTCAATGAACACTCCTTGGTGAAAACGGTCGAAATCCCCAATCCGGCAGGACTTCCCCCTTGCCTTGTCGAATGGAGCATCAACGCTGCTTAGGGAGGTAGATTTACCATGGATGACAAGGCATTGCGCGAAGAAGTGCTCAGCCGTGAAACGGTATATCCAGGGGTGATCATTCGCCTGGAACATTGGCAGGTGCGCCTGCCCAACGGGGAGACCGCCCTGCGGGAAGTCGCCTGCCATCCCGGCGCGGCAGCCGTGGTGGCGCTGGACGACCAGGGGCAGGTCATCCTGGTGCGACAGCACCGGGTGGCGATCGACCGGGTGACCCTGGAAATTCCCGCCGGCAAGCTGGATTCTCCCACAGAGGACCCTTTCCTCTGCGCGCAACGGGAACTATCCGAAGAAACAGGACTTACCGCCGAGCATTGGCAAAAGCTCACATGCCTGGAAACCACCCCCGGCTTCTGCAATGAACGCATCCATATGTACCTGGCTACGGGACTGCGCCAGGGGGACAGCCACCCGGACGAGGACGAATTCGTGGCTGTGGTGCGTATGCCTCTGGCGCAGGCGGTGGAGCAGGTCATGTGCGGCAACTTCCGTGACGGCAAAACCGCCCTGGGGCTGCTTATGGCCGCCCGGCTCAACGCTTGACCGCTTCGCCTATAGTAACGGTTTTTCCCCATTTTATCTTCCCGTTTCGACAATTTTCCCATGGTTT
>DBFBGQ010000036.1:0-51231 GCA_048201975.1 Candidatus Egerieenecus sp.
GGGTGGGCGTAGGCTCCTCGCTCTGCGCCTGGGGATCCTGGTCAGGGGTGGGGGTGGGCGTCGGGGTAGGCGTAGGCGTGGGCGCGTCTCCGCTGTTGTCATCCTGGGAGCGGCTCTGGGAGGAACCGCTGTTGGTTTGCACTGGCGTAGCGTCAAATGTCAGCCACCCGAAGCCCGAAAAGTAAACCTCCGTCCATGCGTGGGCCTGCATGCCCGTCACATAGGCGATGCCGTTCGCGTCGGGGATGGCCTGATATCCTTCCACGTACCGGGCAGGCAACCCCACCATGCGGCACAGCACCGTCATCGCGGAGGCGAAATAGGTGCAGTAGCCTTCCTTGGTGTTGAACAGGAAGTTGGTGACGAAGTCAATGTTGCTATCCTGGGGTTCCACCTCCAGGGAATAGCGGAAGTTGCGGGAAAGGTAGTTTTGCAGGGCAAAAGCCTTTTCGTAGGGGGTTTGCGCCTCCTGGGTAATCTGCGCCGCCAGGTCGTAGACCTGCTGCTGCAGGTGGTCCGGCAACTGCAGGTAGGTTTCCAGCACGGCGGCGTAGTTTTCGTCGGTCAGGGAGGCGCATGCGTTGATCAGCGTGCCCAGCCCCGCGTCCCCGGCCATGAGCAGCGGCGCGGTGACCGAATAGGTGTCCCCGGCGGCCAGGTCCCTGGTGACGAACACCTCGCTGGCGTTGTTGAAGTAGGGCACCAGGTCGCCCTTGACGTTCAGCTCTCGGACGCGCTGGGGCAGGAACAGGTTGGAGGCGTTCTCCGACAGCATGCGGATGGTGATGGTCTGCTCCTCCAGCAGGGAGGAGTTGCTCAGCGTATCCCCCTGGGGCAGCCCCATGTCAAACAGCGTCTGGCGCAGGCTGCTCCACCGGGGCGAGATGTAGAGATACCGCCGCCCACCGGTGGTGTTGCGCCAAATGCGCCCCGTGTATTCGTTCATGATGACGCCGCGCAGCAGCACCCGCTTGGGGGTTTGCACCTGCATGACGGGATGATCGGTGGGTTCGGCCGTTCCGCCCAGCTGGGCAACGCCCTGGGGATAGAATCCCTCCGTGGACAGGGAGAACACGTTGCGGGGTTCGGCGAAAAAGAAGTAGTCGAAGACTCTTTGACGGATGTCCTCGGCGAACTCCTTCAGTGTGGGGGAGGTCACGCCGCCGGAGGGGGTGAGCAGAAAGCTCACCGCCACCGCAAGCACGGCAATGGGCAACACCCGCCGCAGGGGAATGTGCTCGTGCCCGTTTTGCACATAGAGCACGATGACGGCGGCCAGGGCGGGCAGGGTATACAGCAGCAGCGACGTGCGGCTGGTGAGCCACAGTAGCATGATTACCATCAATAGCACGGCCAGGGAGGGATAGAAGCCTGCTCCAGGGGAGGTCAAGGCCCAGCACACCAGGCCGAAGGCCGCGGCGATGAGCAGCGCGCAGGGCGCGGCCACCAGGGGCAGCGCTCCCTGGACGCCGGAAACCTGCAGGAAGACCCCCAGCAGGATCTCCCGCAGGGCTTGCCACCCGTTCAGGGCGCTCAGGTAAATCCCCACGCCCGCTAGGGCGGCCAGGCCCAGCGCCAGCTTGACCCCGCGATGAAGGGACGCGGCGGCCAGCACGGCGCAAAGCCCCGCCAGCAGCGCCGCGCAGGGAAGCGCGTGTGCGGTCAGGTCCAGCGCGCCCAGCACAGGCAGCGTCAACCCCAGCGCAAAAAGGAAGGCCACCAATGCCCTGGACAACAGGGGCTTCATTTTTTGCAAAGGGCTGTCACCTCATTTCTTTGCGGTTTCGCGGCGGAAGCGCGCCAAGCTTTACGGCGCTTCGCCGCCCTGGGGAGCCACGTAGCAAACCTCCACCGAGGCCTGCTGCAGGCGGCTGATCAGCGGCAGCACCCGCGGGTCGTTGGGGGTGAAGGTCACCAGATACAGCCGCACATAGGGCCCCATCCGGCGCATGCGGATGATCACATCCACAATGTTGCCGTTGAGCCGCGCGGTGATGATGACCGTGCAGCCTGTTTTGCGCATGCGGCGGGTTTCCAGCAGAAGCACCCGCTCGAAGCGGTCCGTTTCGGAAAAGTCCAGCCGGGCCAGTAGCTCCAGAAGCGCCGGCATGCCCATGGCCTTTTCAAACTCCATGGGATGATTCCCCAGCAGGGGAAAGCGCAGGCTCCCGTCGTGCCGGATCTGCCGGTCCACCACGGAAGCGGCGGTTTCCAGCAGCGTATCCCGAATGTCCGCCTCCGCTTCGGGGTGCCCCCAGGTGGGGGGCGGAGAGCAGTCCATGAGCACCAGGGTATCCGGCAGAATGGGCTCCTCAAAGCGGCGCACCATCAGCTCGTTTTTGCGCAGGGAGAGCTTCCAGTGGATTTTCTTGAGCGGATCGCCGGGCTGATATCCCCGCACGTCCGCGGGAGCGTTGATGTCCTCGGTGGCCTTGTGCATGATTTCCGATCCCGCGTCCCCCGAGGCGAACTTCAGGTCGTCCACCTGGAAGGTCATGGGCAGCACCAGCAGTTCCCGGGAGCGCATGTCCGGCTCCTTGGCAATGGAGAACAGGCCGAAGAGGTCCTCGATTACATAGCGCTTGACGCCCGGAGCGGTGATGCCCACGTGCACGGCGTGGAAGGGCAGCGTCACCGTCTGGCCCCGGCCGCGCAGGTTGGTCATGCGCAGCTGGGTTTCCGGGGTCTCCGGGGTGGCGGCCAGCTCTAGCAGCACCGGCGCAATGGGCAGGGGACAGCCGCACTGCACCTGAATGGTGAGGGTCACGGTGTCTCCCCGGCGCACATTCTGCCCGCTGAGCAGGCAATGGATGCGGGTGGTTTTGGAGGCCCAGAGCACGCTGACCAGGCTCAGCCCCAGGAGCACCACCAGCAAAATGGCCGCCATCAGGAAAATGGGGCTACCCGTGGACAGCGCCGTCAGCAGCAGCGCGCCCAGGGAGACCCCCAGGGGGATCAAATGGCATTTCATAGCTTCAGCGGCACCGCCACGTTCTGCAACAGATTGATCAGCACCTGCTCGGCGGTGATGCCCTTCATCCTCGCCTCGGGGTTGGGCAGCAGGCGGTGAGACAGCACGGGCAGCACCATGTGCTGCACATCCTCCGGCAGGATGAAATCCCGGCCGTCCAGCAGGGCGCAGGCCTGCGCGCCGTGGATCAGCGCGATGGCCGCGCGGGTGGAGGCGCCCAGCTGCAGGGCGGGGTCCTGGCGGGTGGCGGCCACCAGTTGGGCCACATAGGCCCGCACCTCGGGGGCGCAGTAGATCGTGGTGACCATCTGCTGGAGCATGATGATATCCTGGGCGCTGCACACAGGCTCCAGGGTTTCCATGGGCTTGACCTGCCCGCTGTAGCGCTCCAGCACGTCCATCTCCTGCTCCACGCTGGGATAGCCGATGGAGATGCGCAGGAAGAAGCGGTCCATCTGCGCCTCTGGCAGGGGATAGGTGCCCACGAACTCTCCGGGGTTCTGCGTGGCCAGAACAATAAAAGGCTGGGGCAGCGCATGGGTGATGCCGTCCACCGTCACCTGGTATTCCTCCATGACCTCCAGCAGGCTGGCCTGGGTCTTGGGGCTGGTGCGGTTGATTTCATCCGCCAGCACCACCTGGCTCATCACCGCGCCGGGCTTGTATTCCATTTCGCCGGTTTTGAAGTTCACCAGGGTGAAGCCCGTTACATCCGAGGGCATCAGGTCCGGGGTGAACTGTATGCGCTTAAAGGAGCAGTCCAGGGATTTGGCCAGCGCGCTGGCCAGGGTGGTTTTGCCCACGCCGGGCACGTCCTCGATCAGCACATGGCCCTTGCATAGCAGGGCGATCAGCGCATACTCGATGGCTTCTTCCTTACCGACAATCACCTTGCCGATATTCTGCTGCAGTGCGTTTATCATTTGCCTGGGCTGCATACAGCACACTTCCTTTCACGGGGCGGCCCCGCTTGTAGTATATCCAATTTTTCACCGGGTTGCAAGGCGGCCCGGGGCTTGCCAAACGCGCGCCGGGGTCGTACAATAGCCATGAAGCCAGGAAACAGGCCGCGTTCAGGCACAAATAGTATCGTATCACATTTGTAACAATTTTGCAATAGAAGAGGAGCGTCTATGCGGGATATTCTGGAAATGCTGGCGGGAGGCGGTTATGTCTCGGGGGAGAAAATCAGCGCGGAGCTGGGAGTGAGCCGCGCGGCGGTGTGGAAACGCATGGAGGCGCTGCGGGCGCAGGGCTACCAGATTGAAAGCGCGGGACGGCGGGGGTATCGCCTGTTGCCCGGGGACGCCCTGGATCCGGAGCTGTGGCGGGGCGCGCTGACCACCCGGGAGCTGGGCCGTGGAGAGGTGTGCTACCGGCCGGAGATGGGCAGCACCAACACCGTGCTCAAGGAGATGGCCGTGAGCGGCGCGCCCCATGGCAGCCTGTGCCTGTGCGACCGGCAGAGCGCGGGTCGGGGGCGGCTGGGCAGGCAGTGGGTTTCCCCGGCCGGGCAAGGGCTATGGTGCTCCACGCTGCTGCGGCCGCGCCTGAAGCCACAGGAGGCGCCCTTTGTCACCTTCTGCGCCGCCATGGCCCTGGCGGAAGCCATCGACGGCCTGTGCGGCGTGCATGCCCGGATCAAATGGCCCAACGATGTGGTGATCCACGGGAAAAAGTGCTGCGGCATCCTCCTGGAAATGGCCGCCGATCCCGACCGTCTGGAATATGTGGTGGCGGGCACGGGGGTGAATCTGCAGCCGGGAGCGTATCCTCCTGAGCTGCGGGACCGGGCGATTTCCCTGGCGGAGGTGACGGAGCGGCCGCCCCTGCGCCGGGAGATGCTCTTGGCCTATCTGGCGGCGCTGGAACCCCTGATGGATAGGTTGGAGCAGGCGGGCTTTGCGGCGCTGTTGCCGGATTACGCGGCCCGGAGCTGCACCCTGGGCAGCCGGGTGCAGGTGAGCGGAAGCGTGAACCTGACCGGGGTGGCCGAGGATCTGGACGCCGTCGGAGCGCTTCTGGTGCGGGACGATGGGGGAACGTTGCACCGGGTACTCTCCGGGGATGTTTCCGTGCGGGGGGTCATGGGCTATGTGTAAGGGATTGGGGCTGGATCTGTGCGGCATTGCCCGCATGGCGGCGCTGGTGGAGGACGAGCGCTTTCTGGGCCGCTACTTTACGTCGGAGGAGGCAGCCTATGTCCGAGGCAAGGGCGCGGGGGCGGCGCAGACCCTGGCGGGGCTTTACGCCGCCAAGGAGGCGGTGCTCAAGGCCATGGGCACAGGCATTGCCTTGCCCCTGCGGGAGGTGGAGATCTGGCACGCTCCCGGCGGGCAGCCCCAGGTGCGTTTGACAGGGCAGGCGGCCCGGCGCCTGGCGGAGCTGGGCGGCGGCACGTTTCTGCTGACCGTGACCCACGAGGGGGATACCGCGGCGGCGGCAGCGCTGTGGCAGGCCTGAGAGAAAGAGAGGAGGCATCCTATGCGCATCACCATTACGCCGGCGCAGATGCAGCGCCTGGAGCAGGATTTCATGGCGCGGACGGGGACGCCCGGCATTCTCCTGATGGAGATGGCCGCCCAGGCGGTGACGGCGGCGGTGCGTCGCCATGCCCCGGCGGGGAGCGCCGTGCTCTTTTTGTGCGGGCCGGGAAACAATGGCGGCGACGGGTACGCGGCTGCGCGGCTGTGGCGGATGGCCGGCGGGGAAAGCCTGGTATGGGAGCTGAGCAGCCAGCCCAAGGGGGATGCCGCGGTGAATCGCGCCCTGCTCTGCCTGCAGGGGGTGACGCCCATGCCGCCGGAGGACAGGCTGCCCCGGGGGGTTGCCTGCGTGGTGGACGCGCTCTTTGGCACGGGGCTGACCAGGCCGCTGGCTGGGGAGGCGGAAGCTCTGGCGCGCCTGTGCGCTGACAGCGGCCTGCCCCTGGTGGCGGTGGACATCCCCTCCGGGCTGAACGGGGAGACCGGTGCGGGGGAGACGGTATTTCGAGCTACGGAGACCGTCACTTTCCACCGGCTCAAAGCGGGGCTGCTGCTGGGGCAGGGACCGGCCTATACGGGACGGATCACCCTGGCGGAAATCGGCATCCCGGAGCGTTGGGGAGAAGCGTCCGGCATGCAGGTGCTCACGGAGGAGGATGCGCGGCGGCTGTGTCCGCCCCGGCCTGCGCTGAGCCATAAGGGCACCTTCGGCCGGGTGGTTCTTCTGGGGGGAAGCCCGGGAATGGCGGGGGCGGCGGCGCTGTGCGCCCAGGCATGCATGCGCATGGGCGCGGGACTGACGCAGGTGGCCTGCCGGGAAAGCCTGGTGCCCATTTTGCAGTCGCTTGCGCCCTGCGCCACATGCATTCCCCTGCCGGAGGCCAACGGACGGCTTGCTCCGGAGGCGTCGGAGCGCCTGCGGGCAGCCCTGCAAGGCGCGGCGGCGGCGGCGGTGGGCTGCGGTCTGGGACAGGCTGCGGACGCGGCTCCGCTGCTGGAGATTCTGGCGGAAGCGGAGTGCCCCGTGGTGTGGGATGCCGACGCCCTGAACCTGCTGGCGGCCTCGGGCGCGCCCGCGCGCAAGCGGGAGGACCTGCTGACGCCGCATCCCGGGGAAGCTGCCCGTCTGTTGGGCTGGGAGATTGCCCGCGTGACGGCGGCGCCCCTGGCCGCACTTCAGGCGCTGCAGGCCCGCTGGGGCGGCGCTGTGCTGTTGAAGGGCGCCACCTCCCTGATGAGCGACGGCGTGCGGACTGCGGCCAATGCCGCCGGTTCTCCGGCGCTGGCCAAGGGCGGCAGCGGGGATGTGCTTACCGGCGTGCTGGCGGCGCTGCTGGCCCAGCGCCGGCGTCTGGGCTGGGACAGCCTGACCGTGCTGCAGCTGGGAGCCTACCTCCACGGGCAGGCGGGCTGCCGGGCCGCGGAGGAGCTTGGCGCCACCTCCGTCACCGCGTGGGAGGTAGCCCAGCGCCTGCGCTGGCCGGGGGAAAACGCGCATCGCTGACAAGGCTTTCCCTGCGCAACTTTTGCAAGCGGTGTGCCGCGGCGCCCATGGTCGCAGCGTACGGCCGCTGGCTTTCCAAGGGAATCCTTGCTATTTAACACATTGAAGCCCCCGCGGCAAGCGGGGGCCAAACTGCTTGTGGGACTTTATTCCAGCACCAGGCCGGGATCCTCCGCGGAGGCCAACGCTTCAAAAGGCACCTGGAACCATTCGCGGGCCGCGTAGCCGTTGTCGTGCGCCACATAGGCTGTTACCACCATGCCGCCTTCGGCGTCCTCTATCTCATAATGGTAGCTGCACGCGGTGGTGAAGTCCCGAATATCGCGGGAGAGAATCTCCCCCTCCGGAGATACGGTCAGGGCAAAGGCGCGAAACAGTCCCCGGGAGTTGGCCATCACTGTGCCGTAGAGCCGGATGTTGCCGTCTCCTGCGGCTTGCGCCAGGTTGATATCCACAAGGGCGTTTTCGGCGCGGAGCGTTTTATAAAAGGTACGCTTTCCGCTGGCGTCCAGGTGCAGCAGCACGGTCTGCGTGTAATCTGCGGCGCGGGAAGCAAAGAAGTAACATCCGCCCAGCCCGTCGGAGGCGAGGTAATGCTGGTTGTCGTTGTTGAAATTTTCCCGGTCGCTGACGGTGGCCTGCAGCAGCGTCTCCCCCTGGGCGGATAGATGCAGGACCTGCCAGGCGTAGCCGCTGTCGGAGCCGGCGTTGCTGGAAAGCCCCAGCAGCAGGGAGCCGTCCTCCAGCTCCGCCGCCTCATAAATGGTGGCGCCCGTCTGCCCCAGGGGCAGGCTGAAGCGCAGCGTTCCGTCCAGGTTCCAGCACTGGAGCAGGGGCAGCGTGGACTTGGAGGCCAGGAGGCAGGAGCGCAGCGCTTGCGGGAAAAACACATCCGTGTCCTCCACGCACAGCTCCAGTTGGCCGTCCTCCAGCCAATACAGCTGGAAGCGCTTGCTTATGGAATGGGCAATGACCCCCATGCGCCCGTCCGGCGCGGCGAAGGGAACATAGCTCAGCGGATTTCCCTGCTCGTCCCTGTCCGGCAGGAGCAGGGAGGCCACAGCCTGGCCGCCGCTGTTCAGCGTATAGCGGGAGGGCGCTCCATCCTGCCCCTGCTCCGTCAGGACCATGGATGCGTCCCCGTAGAGGCTCCCGGATTCGGGAGCCGGGACCGCATAGGGGATCAGGTCGATTTGTCCGTTTTGATAGGCGACGCCCTCTCCTAGGGCTGAGGCGGTCGCACCAAGCAGCAGCAGAACAATGCACAGCATGCGTTTCATGGGTTCTCTCTCCTCCGTTTCTTCCCTATTCCAACCATAAAACGGCGGGCATGGCGCAGAAACTGCGCCGCACGCCATTTTTTTGGAAAATCGGGCGGAAAAGTTGGCGGCATGCTTTTCCAGGCGGCGAGGCATGCTGTTGTATTGGACCGCTTTTCTTTTTGGAAAGGGTTTGCCATTTTGTCCTGAATTGCGTATAATAGCGCGATAAGGAGGGATTGCGTGAACGGCGTGATGCTGCAATATTTCCAGTGGGAGCTGCCCGACGACGGGCGCTGGTGGGCGCAGACCCGCCGTCAAGCGCGGCGGCTGCGCCGGATGGGCTTCACCGCTCTGTGGCTTCCGCCGGCTTACAAGGGCGCGGCTGGCCCCAGGGATGTGGGCTACGGCGTCTATGACCTGTACGACCTGGGGGAGTTTGACCAGAAGGGTAGCGTGCGCACCAAGTACGGCACCCGCCGGGAGTACCTGGCGGCGGTGCGCGCCCTGCGCCGGGCGGATATCCAGGTGCTGGCGGACGTGGTGCTCAACCACCGCCTGGGGGCGGACGGCTGGGAGGACGTGAACGTCCATCAGGATGATCCCGAAAATCGCGCCCAGGAGGATACCCCGGTTATTCCGGCGCGGGTGTTCACCCGTTTCACATTCCCTGGCCGGCGGGGGAAATACTCCGCCTTCGCCTGGGATCACCGTTGCTTCACCGGCGTGGACTGGAACGAGCTGACCCATCAGCGCGGGCTGTACCGCATGGAGGGCAAGCGCTGGGCCGCGGATGTGGACGGGGAGAAGGGCAATTTTGATTACCTCATGGGCGCGGACGTGGACGTGAACCATCCCCTGGTGCGCGCGGAGCTGTGCCTGTGGGGCGCCTGGTATGCGGATGTCACCGGCTGCGACGGGTTTCGCCTGGACGCGGTGAAGCATATTTCCGCGGCGTTTTACCGGGACTGGCTGCCGGCCATACGGGCGCACACGGGGCGGGAGATGTTCACCGTGGGGGAATACTGGCACCACCATGCCCCGGCGCTCACCGGTTATCTGGAGGCGGTGAACAACGCCATGAGCCTTTTCGACGTGCCGCTGCACCAGCACTTTCATCAAATTTCCAGGGGCAATGGCCAGTACGACCTGCGGCAGTTGTTTGAGGATACCCTGGTGGGCTGCCGCCCCGCCCAGGCGGTCACCTTTGTGGATAACCATGATACCCAGCCCGGACAATCCCTGGAGAGCTGGGTGGAGGGCTGGTTCAAGGCCAGCGCCTATGCGCTGATTCTGCTTCGGTCCTTTGGCTATCCCTGCGTGTTTTACGGGGACCTGGCGGGGATACCCAGCCGGGGCATCGGCCCGGTGACGGAAATTCCCCAATTGATGCGGCTGCGCCGGGACAACGCTCATGGGGAGGAGCGGGATTTTTTCGACGATCCCAACCTGATTGGCTTTACGCGGGCGGGAACGCCGGAGGCCCCCGGCAGTGGGCTGGCGGCGCTGATCACCGACAGCCAGGGAGGCAGCAAGCGCATGTGCGTGGGGCCTGCCCTGGGCGGGCGAACCTTCCGCTGCGTGCTGGGAGGTCAGCGCGATGTGCGCGTGGATGAGCAGGGCTGGGGCGTGTTTACCACCAGCCCCGGGCGGCCGGCGGTTTATGTGCCCAGGCTGCGCCCGGGGGAATGGCTGCGCAGGGTGGCGGGATGTCTCAGCGGCCGGCGGGCGTGGACCCGGTGAAGCCAGGTTGTGCGGGACGTGGAAATGTGCTACAATAGCGCGGAAAGGAATGGCTGCGGGGCAGGAAACGGGAGGGGAAAACAATGATCATAGGGCAGTTTGTGGACACCTATCCCCCATGCGTGGACGGCGTGGGACGGGTGACGCAAAGCTATTGCGAAACGCTGACGGCCATGGGGCACGAGGCGTGGTACATCGCGCCCCAGGCGCCGGACGCCAAGGCGGACTATGGTTTCCCCCTGCTGTTGCAGCACAGCATCAAGGTGCCGGGCGAGCCCTTCCGGCTGGGCTTGCCGGGTATCGACCTGCGCTACCGCCGCCGTTTGGAGGATATCCCCTTTGACATCGTGCATGCCCAGAGCCCCTTTGCCGCCGGGGACGAAGCGCTGCGGATGGCCCGCCGCCGGGGCGTGTCCCTGGTGTCCACGTTTCATTCCAAATATTATCAGGATTTCTACGACAAAACCAAGTCCAAGATGATCGCCCAGGGCGTGGTGAAACACATCGTGCGCTTTTATGACCAGTGCGATGGGGTGTGGACGGTGAACCACGCCACGGCGGAGGTGCTGCGGAGCTATGGCTACCACGGCAAGATCCTGATTATGGAAAACGGCACCAACCGGGAGCCGCTCTCCCCGGCAGGCGCTCAGGCGTTGAACGAGCGGGTGCAGCTCAGCGGCGATTCGGTGCTGCTCTTCGTTGGGCAGCACAATTATAAGAAGAATATTCACGGGATCCTGGATGCCTGCGCGCTGCTGAAGCGCTGGGGCGCGCGCTTTGAGCTGGTCACCGCCGGGGACGGGCCGGATATGGAGGCCATTCGCCGGGAGGTGGCGGAGAAGGGGCTGGCCGGGCAAACGCATCTGCTGGGGTTCCTTTCCGACCGGGCGGAGCTGATGGCGCTGTTTCATCGGGCGGATCTGCTGGTGTTCCCCTCCATCTACGATAACGCGCCCATGGTGCTGCGGGAGGCCGCGGCCATGGGCACCCCCGCGGTGGTGGTCCGGGGGAGCTGCTCGGCGGAGGGCATTACGGACGGGGATAACGGCTTCATCTGTCAGGACGAGAGCGGACAGGCCATTGCCGAGACGGTGCTCCGTGCCTTGCCCCATACCCGGGAGGTCGGGCAGCGGGCCCAGGAAACCATTCCCATCCCCTGGGAGCGGATCATGCGGGATGTGGTGGCGGAGTACCAGCGTTTGATTGAGGAGCGGAGCGCCCGGCGGCGCTGAGGCGCGGGAGGAAGCATGAAGCAGGAAATACACGGAAATATCGAAGGCGTGCGCCGCACGCTGCTGGAGCAGATGAAGGGGCTGTATGCCCTGGAACTGGACGGGGACGCTTTTCTGCCCAGGGAGCTCAGCGAGGCGCTGGCGGTGTTCACCACGCTGATGAACCGGGAGATTGCGGTCTACATCACCCGGGATGGGGAAATTGTGGACGTGATGGTGGGCACCCATCAGGATGTGGAGCTGCGGGACTATCGCCTGCGGCGCAACGGCAAGCGCCTGAGCTGCGTGCGGTGCGTCCATACCCATCCCAGCGCCTCGGGATGCCTCAGCGACGTGGACATCAGCGCGCTGCGGGCCTTCCGCTACGACGCCATGGTCGCGATCGGCGTGCGGGAGGGCAGGCCCGGCATGGTGCAGGCGGCCTTCCTGGGGGAAAAGGTCCGGGGGGAGAATCAGGTGCTGATGCTGGACCCCCTGCGCTATGACAGAATCCCCCAGGGACAATGGATGGAGCGGATCGCCGAGGCAGATGCGGCGGTGCTGCAGGGCGAGGATGCCGACCAGCGGGAGCAGGCCGAGCGGGCGGTGCTCATGGGCATTGAGAGCCAGGAGTCCCTGGAGGAGCTGACCCGCCTGGCGGAAACCGCCGGGGCGCAGGTGATCGCCGCCTATGTGCAGAAGCGGGACAAGCCCGACGGCGCGCTGTTCATCGGTCGGGGCCGGGCGGAGGAGCTGGCACGGCAGTGCCAGGCGCTGGAGGCGGATACCTGCATTTTTGACGAGGAGCTGTCCGGCTTTCAGGTGCGCAACCTGGAGGAGCTGCTGCGGGTGAAGGTGGTGGATCGCACCATGCTGATCCTGGATATCTTTGCCCAGCGCGCCTCCAGCCGGGAAGGCAAGCTGCAGGTGGAGCTGGCGCAGCTGAACTATCAGTCCACCCGCCTGGTGGGCGAGGGCGTGGCGCTTTCCCGGCTGGCGGGCGGCATCGGCACCCGGGGCCCCGGTGAGAGCAAGCTGGAGATCAACCGCCGCCGCATCCGGGAGCGGATGACCGAACTGAAACGGGAGCTGGCGGAGGTGGAGAAGCAGCGGGACATCCGCCGCCGCAGCCGTCAGCGCAGCGAGGTGCCGGTGGTGGCGCTGGTGGGCTATACCAACGCGGGCAAGTCAACCCTGCTCAACCAGCTCTCCGGTTCCCAGGTGTATGTGCAGGACCAGCTCTTCGCCACCCTGGACGCGGTGAGCCGGCGGGTGGAGACGCCCACGGGCATGCCTTTTTTGCTGGTGGACACGGTGGGCTTCATCCGTAAGCTGCCCCATTCCCTGGTCAGCGCTTTTCGCGGCACCCTGGAGGAGGCCGCGCTGGCGGATGTATTGGTCATTGTTTCCGACGGCGCCAGCCCGGAGATTTATGCCCAGCGGCAGGTGGTGGAGGATGTGCTGGCGGAGCTGGGCGCCACCGAACAGCCCCGCATTGAGGTCATCAACAAGTGCGACCTGGGCATGGCCGCTCCCAGCCTGCCGGGCGCGGTGATGATTTCTGCCCGGACCGGGCAGGGGGTGGAGGAATTGATGGACGCCATCGCCGCTCAGCTGCAGCGTACCCATGCCCCGGTGACCCTGCGCATTCCCTTCGCCAGCTACGGCCTGCTCAGCCAGGTCCGCCCCCTGGGCCAGGTGCTGGAGGAGCGGCACACGGACACCGGCACCGAGCTGACCATGCTGCTTTCCGCCGCGGACCGAGACAGGCTCCTGAACAAGTACGGGCCTGGGCTGTTTGCGGGAGAAAAGTGAAGGAAGCTGCCAGAACAGGCGGAAGTTACCTGCGCGTTTGTTACGGGTTTGTCCTTGACACCGTAATAATTTTGTAATAGAATAGGGACGAAATCATAGGTTCAAATTTCGAGAGAAAATTGGCTGTACACGGTGGAGGTTAAGCAATAATGAGGAAGTCGTGGAACCGCATGATCGCGCTGGCGTTGGCGCTGGCGCTGATCCTGGCGCTGGCGCCCCAGCCGGGGGCATGGGAGACCGCCTATGCCGTGGGCTCCTACGGCCGGGTATTGAAAAACGGCACCTTTGTGCGCAAGCAGCCCGGCTCCGATTCATACTGGTTTAAGCTGGATATGGGCTTCGTCTGCACCGTGACGGATACCACGGAGGAGGGCGGCTACACCTGGTACAAGGTGGACACCGAGCATCCCGATCCGGACAAGGATAACACCTACGTGGGCTACATCCGCGGGGATTGCTTTGAGATGCTCACCGAGGAGGAGGCCGCCGCATGGGAGGCGAACCCCGTGCAATCCACTTGGGCCACGCCCACGCCCGCGGCGGTTACCGCCACGCCTACGCCGGTGATAGACGCCGGCGGCGGCACGGTGGTGGAGACGGTTACGGCCACGCCTACCGCCGCGCCGGTGACGGGAGTCACCATGGGCCGCATCACCAACGGCGGCACAAACTTCCGGGAGAGCGAGGGCGGCCCGGTCATCCAGAAGCTGGATCGGGATACCCTGGTGGAGGTGCTCACCATTCCCGATGCCATTGATACCAGCCACTGGTATCAGGTGCGCTATAACGGCTATGTGGGCTATATCCAGGCCCCCTTCCTGCAGGTGATGGGCAACATGACGCCCACCCCCACCCCGGCCATGACCGCACCCGCCAGCGGCGGCTACGTTAAGCTGATCCTCTCCTCCGCGAACCTGCGGGAGAGCCCCGGCGGTTCCGTCAAGGCCCAGTGGGAAGTGACCGGTCAGGTGCTGCCCATTGCCGGTTCTGCGGTGAAAAAGAGCGGTTATACCTGGTATCCTGTGGCCCAGGACGGCGTGATCTATTATGTGCGCGGCGATTGCGTGGAGGTGGTTGCCTCCATGGATGGCGGAAATACTGTGGTAACCGCCACCCCTGCGCCGACTGCGGCTCCGGTGGTGGTGGGTTACATCCGCACCACCGTGGGCGGGGTGAACCTGCGGCTTCAGCCTGCGGGAAACACCATTCAGCAAATCAAGAAGGGTGTGGTCCTTCCTTATCTGTCCAGCACGGTGACTGAGGGCTATACCTGGTATTACGTGCAGGTGGACAATATACGCGGCTATGTGCGCGGCGACTGCGCGGAGGTGTGCAATGCCGACGGCAGCGACGTGACCCAGACGGTGGGCCCCGCCACGGCTACGCCCACGGTGGAGGTTTCCAGCTACGGTTACGTGAAGCTGACCGAGGACAAGGTCAACCTGCGGGCAAAGCCTGCGGGCACCCGGCTGGAGCAGCTGGATCTGGGGCTGATCCTGCCCATGACGGGGGTGGCGGTGAGCTCCGGCAGCTATACCTGGTATCCTGTGAAGGCGCCCTCGGGGCGCACGGGCTATGTGCGCGGCGACTGCGCCATGGAGTGCGACCAGAACGGCGTGGCCAGCGGCGCGACGGTTACCGCGACGCCGGAGCCCGGCGCCACCGCTGCGCCCTCCAGCTATGGCTATGCCATGGTAACCCTGCCCAAGACCAACCTGCGCAAGACCGCGGGCGGTACGGTGATCCAGACCGTGGATAAGGACACCGTTTGGCCCATGACCGGAAATACCACCACCGCCAAGGGATACACCTGGTATCCCGTCAACGTCAACGGCACCATGGGCTACGTGCGCGGCGACTGCGCCTTCAAGCTCTCCGCCAGCCAGGAGGAAAGCTACCTGGCCGGCAACGGCGTGCCGGACGAAGGCAACAATACCGGCGACGGCACCGTGACCAATTCCACCTATTTGATTACCGTGCTGGACAAGGTCAACCTGCGCGCCTCGCCCTCCAAGGACGCCAGCGCGCCCTACAATGTGGCTCTGGGCACCGTGATGGCCTACAACAACCAGCAGACCGTGGGCGGAAGCCTGTGGTACCGGGTGGTGTACGACAACACCCAGGTGTGGGTGCTGGGCAGCTGCGTCAGCGTAATGACCCAGGCCGAGTATGAGGAGTGGCTTGCGACGCAGCCCACCACCACCCCGCAGCCGGATGTAGTGGTAGGCTATGTGGTGACGGTGACCGGCGGGGTGAACCTGCGCACCACGGCCAACGGTTCCAAGATCATCGGCCGCCTGGACGAGGGCGTCGTGATGCCCTACAGTGCCGAGCCCACGGAGCTGCGCGGCTACCTGTGGTATCCTGTGAAGACCACGCTGGGTACGGGCTATGTGCGCGGCGACTGCGTTGAAGAGTGCGACCAGAACGGCGGCGCGCTGCCCACGGCAACGCCGGGACCCACCAGCTCCAGTTCTAGCTCCACCGCGGGCCAGGAGGCTACCTACAAGACGCTGCGCCTGGGCTCCTCCGGCACGGAGGTGAAGGCCATGGTGGCTGAGCTGAAGGCGCAAGGGTACTATTCCGGCAGCATTACCTCTTCCTTCACCAGCGCGGTGCAGACCGCGGTGAAGAACTTCCAGCGGGCCAACGGCCTCACGGTGGACGGCATTGCCGGACCCAACACGCTGCATAAGCTGTTTGGCACCGTGCCGGTGGGCGAGGGCGACACCAGCGACCTGACCATGACCATCTATCCCGCCGAGAAGATCGACTGGTATACCGGCGGCATTCAGGAGCTGTGGCCCAAGGGCGCCAACTTCAAGGTATACGACGTGAAGACGGGTATCGTCTGGTGGGCGCACCGCTGGAGCGGCGGCAGCCATGTGGACGCGGAGCCGCTGACGGCGGCGGATACGGCCCGGCTGTGCAAGATCTACGGCGTGGATTCCGCCGATGAGATCGAAAGCAAGAATCTGTGGCAGCGCCGGCCCATGCTGGTCACCATCGGCACGCGGACATTTGCTTGCTCGCTCTACGGCATCCCGCATAACTATCCCGAAGGCGACACCATCGCCAACAACGACTTCAAGGGGCAGCTGTGCATCCACTTTACCAACAGTAAGACGCACACCAGCAACAAGGTGGACTCCTACCATACCGAAGCCATTGAGTACGCTTGGCTGCATGCCCCCAACGGACATATCTGACCGGTGATCCCCGCGCGGCGGAGCGAATGCTCCGCCGCGCTTTTTGGGTGATGGAAGCCGCGTCCCTGCTCGACAAGGAGGGCGCGCTGTGATAAGATGTTGGCCAAGGAAAGCCCATCGCAGGCGATGGAGGCGGAGAAGCGATATGCTAAAGAAGGCTTATACCCCGGCGAGGCTGTTTGTGGAGAGCGCGCTGTTTTTTGCGGCGGGACTGCTGCTGCTTTTTCGCCCGGAGCAAACGCTGGCGCTGGCGGTGGACGCGCTGCGCTGGCTGCTGCTGGCCGGGGGCGTGATCAACCTGACGGAGTGGCTGATTCATGGGCGGATCAGGCGCGTGGCCCTGGCGAAAGGAACGCTGCTGCTGGCCGGGGGACTGACGCTGGCGTTCCTGCCCCGGGCGGTGAGCCTGTCCGTATCCCTGATCTTTGGGCTGTGGATGGCGCTGAACTGCCTGTGCAAGCTGCTCTATGGCATGCAGTTGAAGGCGGACGGGGAACGGGGATGGCTGGCCAACCTGCTGGCCGGGGTGATGCACGGGATCTTTGCGGCGGTGCTTTTTGCTTACCCGGTGTGGAGCATGCTTCCGCTGACGCTGCTGCTGGGGCTGTACGCCATGGGTTACGGGCTGTTTACCCTGGGGGACGCGGTTCGGGAGCTGCTGGGTACGGACGTGAAGGGCCGCCGGGTCCGTCAGCGCATCCGTATCTCGCCTCCGGTGCTGCTCACTGCGCTGATCCCCCAGTGGCTCTTGCGCATGCTCAATGATCCGGACGAAGCGGAGGAAACCGCCCGCTGGACCCGCCGGGAAACCAACGACGAGCAGGCGCGGAAGGATCTGGAAATTTTCTTTCATCTCTCGAAGAATACCGCCATGGGCATGGGGCATGTGGACATTGCCCTAGGGGAGCGGGTGTATACCTACGGCTGCTACGACGCCTCCAGCAACCGGTTGTTCGGGCTGATCTCCGACGGGGTGCTGGTCACAGCGGAGCGGGAGAGCTATGTGACATTTTGCCTGGAGCATGAAAAGAAAAAGCTCATCGGCTTTGGGGTGAGCCTGGACGCAGCCCAGCGGGATGCGGTGCGGCGCGCGGCGGAGAAATTTATGGAGGGAAGCCAGCTGTGGACGCCCCCGGAGGGCACGGTACAGGCGGATTTTGCCCGGGACGCCGGGGCCGTGTTTCACAAACTGCGCAAGGGACCTTTCCAGACCTACAACGCGCTGAAAACCAATTGCGTAGCCCTGGCGGATCTGCTGTGCGGGGCTTCGGGGCTGGACCTGATGAATATGCAGGGGATTGTGACCCCTGGCACGTACTACGCTTTTTTGGATCGCCAGTTTCTGCGGCGCAACAGCATTGTCATCAGCCGCACCGTGTACAGGTGAATATGCGCCGCCCGCCCTGGAAACACTGTGAACAGGGAGGTGGACGCATGGTTCCTAAGCATACCGGCGCCCGGGGAATGTTCCTCGGGTTTGTTTATGTCCTGGCGATGATCTTTTCCGGTCCCCTTCGGCTGACGGACGCTTTTGCAGCGGCTGCGCTGGCGCTTCCGGGGCAGAGCGGCGCTGTGCCGCTGCTGGCGTTGGGGGCCGCGGCAATGATTCCCGTGGGCGCGTTCCTGGCGGCGCTGCCGCAGCGCGTACGCCGCTGGCGCAAGGGGGAGCGCGGGGCGCGCAGCACCGCCCGGGAATGCTTGACAGGGTTTGCGGGCGGGTTTGCGTTGCTATTTGGCGCGGGGCTTGCGGGCGGCGGCGTATCTTTTCAGGTGTTCGGGGGAGCCGCCGCCGGCGCGCTGAGCGGCTATGCGGCGGTGGCGCTGCTGCTATTGGCGGGCTGGGGCGGCGCGCGTCTGGCCGGCGCGCGAAAGGAGGCGGCGAAGTCATGACGGAGCTGGGCCTTGGAGGAGCGCTGGGGCTGTTGCTGGGATGGATTTTTCAGCGCGCAGGGCTGGAACGGCCGCAAACCTTGCAGGAAGCTGTGCGCATGCGCCGCCGTACCCTATGGCGCATGCTGCTGGCGGCGCTGGGGTCGGCTACCCTGTGCGTGGCTTTTCTGGGGTGGCTGGCGGTGCTGGACGTGGATCATTTGGTGATCCAGCCTGTGCAGGGCGGCCTGGTGTTGGGAAGCCTGCTTCTGGGGGCGGCGGCCGGCGTCACCGGGTATACGCCGGGGATCCTGCTGGCGCAGCTGGGCGGTGGCAAATCCTTGGCAGGGCTTTGCGCCCTGGGCGGCGGCGTTGCCGGCGCCGTATGCTTCCGCTTGCTGGCAGGGCCAATGGAGGTGGTGAACGACCTGTTTCCTCCCGTGGAGGGCACGCTGTTCCGCACCACGCTGACATCGCCGTATTTGCTTTCCGGGGGCTTTTTGCTCCACGGAGCGGTGGGCGTCACGTTGCTGGCGGTGGGGCTGTGCGTGGGCCGGGGACGGGAGGAGCCCCCCGTGCCTAAGGAGACGCAGCAACCTGTGCGCAGCGCGGAGGCTGCCGCGGAGGCGCCGCCCTCCCCGGAGGACGCTTCCGCTGAAACCGTGGTGGCTTCGCTGCCCCAGGAGGAGGCCTGGACGCTGGACACCGTTCCCGTGGCCTTGCCGCCCGAGGTGACAAGCGCCCTGGAAGCTCCGCCTCGCGGGGAGGTCGGGGCAGGCGCCCGCCCCTCTCTGCCGGAGGAGACCGTGGCGGAGGACCGGTCCACCCTGGCCCATGCAGGCAAGACGCCGCTGGGTTCCGCAGCCATGCCCGCCGCGGAGCCCACCCCGCTGATCCGCCCGGAAAAGTCCGCGGGAAAATCTGGCGGCACGGATTGACGCATTTTTCCTGACGTGGTATCCTTGCCATAGAAGTTTCCTACCAAAGAGGAGGACGCCTATGTCCCGGAGCAAGGCGCATCCGGCCCGGCGGTGGCTGGCGGGATGCTTAACCGTGGCGGCGGTGGCCGCGCTGGCGCTGTTTCCGCTGTATAATGATCTTTCCTATGCCCATATTACCCTGGCCAAGTGGCAGGGCGCCCTGGGACTGGGGGCACTTTGCCTCCTGTGCGCCGGAATGGCGCTGATTGCCTGCGCCCTGACCGGCGGACGGCGCTACCTTCGGTGGCACTGGGTCTGCTGGCTGGGGGTGGGCTTTTTTGCATGGGTGGCGCTGTCCGCCTGGCTGGGCCCCATGGGGCATCGCCTGAACGACGAGGGGCAAATGGTCTGGTGGGCGGGAGCTACCCGTCATGAGGGCCTGTCCGCCAAGCTGCTTTACGCGGAAATCTTTTTGTGCCTGACCGTATATCCGCCCAAGTGGCGGATCACGTTATCCGCCGCGGCCGTGGCGTTGACGCTTTTTTGCGCCGTGGTGGCCCTGCAATATGCAGGCCTGAACCCATTGGGACTGTTTCCCGGTGAGCGGAGCATTTTCACCAACTACGAATTTCAAGGCACCATCGGCAACATCGACATGGTCAGCGGATACCTGAGCCTGGCGGTGCCGCTGCTGTTGGGGGGATTTTTGCTGCTGAGCGGCTGGGACCGGGGCCTGATGCTTCTGTCGGGTACGCTGGGGATGCTGCTGTTTTTCTGCATGGAGGTCCAGAGCGGGCTGATCGTGCTGGGGGCGCTGCTGGTGTGGGTGGCGGGCTATGGCCTGTGCCATCCCGAATGCCGGCGGGGGAGCCTGTGGGTGCTCAGCCTGGCGCTGCTGTGCGCCGCGGTGCGCAGCGCCCTGCGACTTCCCTGGCTGGACGGCTCGGAGACGGTGACCTTCGCATGGTCCGAAAACGTCCTTCGCCTGCTGCTGCTGTCGTTGCTGCTGGGGGTCAGCGCGGAAACCTGGGGAAGAACGTCCCGGTTCGCCCTTTCGCCCCGGGTGGTGGGGTTGGCCGCATTAAGCGTGTTGCTGGCGGCGCTGCTTGTGCTGTCCATGGCGCAGCTGCCTCCGGAAATGGGCGGGCTTTATGAGCTCAGCGAAATTCTCCAGGGGCGTCCCCAGGACAGCTTTGGCTCCTACCGGTTGGGGGTGTGGCGCAACGCGCTGATCGTCGCCCGGGAGCATCTGCTCACCGGAACGGGGCCCAACACTTTCCTGTATGCCATCACCGAGCAGCTGCAGCGGGCGGGGCTGAGCTACCCCGAATCGTATGACAGCGCCCACAACGGCTATGTGACCATCCTGGTGGAAAACGGCCTGCCAGCGCTGGCGGCATATGTGGCCTTTCTGGGGGTCATGCTGACGCTGGGCATCCGGCGGGCAAGGAAGCGGCCCTGGCTGTGGATGACCACCCTGGCGGTGGGATGCTATGCCCTGCAGGATTTCTTCAGCTTCAGCATTTGCCTGGTTTCGCCCATGTTCTGGGCGGTGGCAGGGATGCACGCGGCGGAGCTGGCCCGGAGCGTGCCCCGCAGGGGAAGACAAAAGAGGGAGGAACGCCTATGTTGATTCAACGCGCAAACGCCTTTGTGAACGGGAGCTTCGTGCCGGATACCTGCGTCCGGATGGAGGCGGGGACGGTTGTGGAGGCCGGTCCGGCGCTGACGCCGCGCCCCGGGGAGGAAACCCTGGACGCGCAGGGGCAATATCTGCTGCCGGGCTTTGTGGACGTGCACATCCACGCATTCCGCGGCCGGGACACCATGGAGGGCGAGGAGGCTGTGCGGCACATGAGCCGGGAGCTGTTCCAGGTGGGGGTGGCGGCGTTTCTGCCCACCACCATGAGCGCTTCCCGGGCGGATACCCGCCGGGCGGTGGCGGGCGTGGGCGCGGTGATGGAGCGCCCGGAGGCCCGGGGAAGCCGGGTGCTGGGGGCGCACATGGAAGCGCCCTTCCTGGCGGAGAGCAAGTGCGGGGCGCAGCTGAAGGAATTCTTTGAGGATCCGTCCATGGCGGCGCTGGAGGACATGACCGGAGGCCGCCTTTCGTGGGTGCGCATGCTGACCATGGCCCCGGAGCGGCACGGCGCGGAGGCCTTCATCCGGGCGGCAACCGCCAAAGGGATCACCGTGTCCATTGGGCATACGGCGGCCACTGCGGAGCAGACCCATCAGGCTGCGGATTGGGGTGCCGCCCATGTGACCCATACCTTCAACGCCCAGCCGCCCCTGCATCATCGGGAACCCGGCGTGCCCGGCGCGGCCCTGACCGATTCGCGGCTGTATGCGGAAATCATCTGCGACGGCATCCACCTGCACCCGGATGTGGTGCGCTTGACGGTGCTGGCCAAGGGTGCGGCCCGCACGGTGATGATTACCGACGCCATGGAGGCGGCGGGCATGCCCGATGGCACCTACGCCCTGGGAGGGCAGCAGGTGTTCGTCCGGGAGGGGGCGGCGCGGTTGGCCAGCGGCGTGCTGGCAGGATCCGTGCTGACCATGCCCGTGGCGCTGCATCATATGATCCATCGTTTTGGCATCGCGCCGGAGCAGGCCGTGCGCATGTGCACCCTGACCCCCGCCGAATCCATCGGGGAGGGGCTGGCCGGCCGCATTCTCCCCGGTAGCCCCGCGCCCTTGACCCTGTGGAGCCAGGCGTGGGAGATGCTGCAGGTGTTGGGGTAAGCCGCGCCTTGCGTTTGCGGGGACGATCTGCTATACTGAAAGGCATGGATAAGGGGGGCGGACGCGGTGGCGGAGTCGGGGGTGACGAAAAAGGTGCTGGCCTATGCGCTCAAGCGCCTGATGGCCTCGCGCCCGCTGAGCAAGATTACCGTGGGAGACATCTGCGAAGCCTGCGACATGAACCGCAAAAGCTTCTATTATCATTTCCGGGATAAATACGATCTGGTGAACTGGATCTTCTATACGGAGTTCTTCGACGAGTTTCACCGGGACACGTCCAATGGACCGGACGCGATGCTTCGCCTGTGCGAGTTTTTTGAAAAGCACCGGGATTTTTACCGCAATGCGTTGGCGCAGCGGGGGCAGGATTCCTTCTATGAATACCTGGGCCAGGTGATTTCGCCGGTGATCAACAACCGTTTGGCGCCTTACTTTGCCACGGATCCTTACCGGGATTTCTATACGGATCTCATGATGCATATTTATCGGGACGCCATTGTGCGGTGGGTGATGGACAGGTGCGACATTCCCGCAAAGACCTTTGTGCACCTGATGTATCAGGCGGCTACCGTATTGGCGAAAATTGCGCAGCCCAGCCCTTAAAAAATGGAAGAATATACCAGGAATTTTCCTTCTTTTGCATGGGAAGGAAACCTTTTCCCTTTCCGTTGCATAGGTGCAAGGGGAACGAATCCCCTTGGGGTGAAGGAGAGATGAGAGCATGTTTCGTTCAGCGTCACGAAGGTATTGGGGTGTTCTGGTGCTGGCGCTGGTTCTATGGATGCCCTGTCTGCTGCCGGCGGCGGCCAGGGCGGCTTCCGCCATCGGTTATGGGGTGGTGGAAAACAGCAGCTATGTCAACCTGCGCAGCCAACCCACCCAGAACAGCACCCGCCTGGGTTCCTATCAGCCGGGCGTGTGGGTGGAGATCACCGGCGAGAGCGATAACTGGTATTCGGTCAATGGCCCGGACGGCAAGAGCGGTTGGATGAGCAAAAACTTTATCCGCGTGGAGTCGGATGTGGTGCGCGCTGTGGGCATCGTTACCAATCCTTCGGACAGGGGCTACCTGAACCTGCGGGAAACGCCCAGCTACAACGCCCGGGTGCTAGATTATTACTACAATGGCGTGCCCTGCATCCTGCAGGGGTTGAACAACGGCTGGTACCAGGTGAGCGTGAACGGCAAGAACGGATATTTCCGCTCAGAGTTTATCCGCCAGCACACCTGGGTGGGCAGCGACGCGGTGGCCACCATTCAAACGCCCAACAACACGGGGCTGAACCTCCGCACGGGTCCCGGCACCAAGTATGCTTCCCTCAAGCAGTTCAAAGGCGGAAGCTATGTAATGGTGCTGCAAAAGGGCAACGATTGGTGGAAGGTGTCCGTGGACGGTTATGTGGGCTTCATGAGCGTGTCCTTTCTCAAGGACGGCGTGATCAAGCCCAGCTTCAGCACCGGCTCGGGCAGTCAGGGCAAGGGCTACGCCGTTGTCACCAATCCGCGGTCCAATCAGGTGCTGAACCTGCGGGAAAGCGCATCCACCACCAGCCGGGTCGTTGCCCAGTATGGCAACGGCACTCGGGTGACCGTGCTGGCCCAGGGCACGGAGTGGTGCAAGGTGCGGGTGGACCTTACGGGCAAGGAAGGCTACATGATGACCCAGTATCTCACACTGTACAACCTGCCCGGCACGCCCACCATGACCGTGGATCATCCCAAACGCTCCTTTGTCAACCTGCGCAGTTCCCCCAGCATGTCCGGGAACCAGATCCTGACGCAGATGCCCCACGGGGCGGTGGTGACGGTGCTGATCCCCGGGGATGACTGGGCCAAGGTGAACTACAATGGCTATACAGGCTATGCGGTAACCTATTTTATGAAGTAACGGCACAGGCGGCAGGCAAGGCTCGCGCGGTGAAGCGGGCCTTGCTTTTTGCGTGGCGAATGTTTCACCTGGGCGGAGAAGCGGGAGCTGCGCCGGGGGACTGTCCGGTTTCCGTTGCGTTTCGGTGGAGAATGCATTATAATACCAGGGAGCTATGCAAGGAGGATGAGCGTATGGATTGGGTAGAGGTCAAGGTGCACACCACCACGGCGGGGGCCGACCTGGTTTCGGAGCAGCTGATGCAGGAGGGCGCGTCGGGCACCATGGTGGAGGATCGGGCGGATGTGCCCGACCCGGACAAGCCCAACGGCTTCTGGGAGATGATTGACCCCGAACTGATCCAGCGCATGCCCGAGGATGTGGTGGTGCACGCCTGGTTTGAGCCGGATCACCGCTATGGAGACAGGATGCAGGCGCTGCGGGACCGGCTGGCCCAGTGGCGGAGCATGGAGCTGGAGATGGACCTGGGCAGCCTGGCCGTGGAAACCCAGGACGTGAAGGAAGAGGACTGGGCTGAAGTGTGGAAGCGCTTTTACAAGCCCTTCCGCGCGGGCAAGAGCCTGGTGGTGAAGCCCACCTGGGAGCCCTATGAAGCGCAGGCGGGGGATCGGATCATCGAGATCGACCCCGGCATGGCTTTCGGGTCCGGCACCCATGAAACCACATCCATGTGCCTGGACTTTCTGGAGGATTATCTGACTCCCGGAGCCCGGGTGATCGACGTGGGCACGGGCAGCGGCATACTGGCCATCGGCGCGGCGCTGCTGGGAGCGCGGGAGGTCCTGGCCATCGATATCGATCCCGTGGCGGTCAAGGTGGCCGCAGAAAATGTGGCCCACAACGGCCTGGAAGGATGCATTACCTGCGTCCAGGGAAATCTGCTGGATCAACGGGCGGAGCGCTGCGATCTTTGCGTGGCGAACATCATCGCGGACGTGATCTGCGGCTTTGCGGCGCCGCTGAAGGATCACATCACCCCCGGCGGCCTGTTCGTGTGCTCGGGGATTATCCGGGAACGGGAGCAGGATGTGCTGGCGGCGCTGGAGCAGGCGGGCTATGCGCTGATCGAGGAGCGGAAGAAGGGCGAATGGGTGGCCATGATCGCCAGGAGGCCGGGCTGATGCATCGCTTTTATGTGGACGAGGCGGGATTTCAGGGAGAGATGGCATGCCTGGAGGCGAGCGACGCCCGCCACGCTACCCGGGTGCTCCGCCTGGGCCCCGGGGAGGAAGTGGAGTTGATGGACGGTGCGCGCCGCTTCCGGGGACAAATTGCGGAGATCGCGGGGGAAGCGGTCCGCTGCCAGCTCATGGAAGAGCTTCCCTCCACCGAGGCCGCGCTGCGGATCACGCTGTTTCAAGGCTTGCCCAAGGCTGAGAAAATGGAGCTCATCGTGCAGAAGCTCACGGAGCTGGGCGCGGCGGAGGTGACCCCCGTGGCCATGGAGCGCTGCGTGGCGCGCCTGACGGACAAGGACGGGGAAAAGAAGCGGGAGCGCTGGCAGAAGATCGCCCGAGAAGCGTCCAAACAGTCCGGCCGGACGGTGACGCTCCAGGTGGGGAACCCCCTGCGCTTTGGCGAAATGCTGGACAGGCTGGGGGAGTTTGACGCGGTGCTGACCCCATGGGAGGATGCGCGCGGCTATGGGCTGCGGCGCTTCAGCCTGGAAGCGCCCCAGGTCCGGCGACTGGCGCTGATCGTGGGTCCGGAGGGCGGCATGAGCCCGGAGGAAGTGGCGCGGATGGAGGCGGCGGGGGCGCGAAGCGTTACCCTGGGCCCGCGCATTCTGCGCACGGAGACCGCCGGCCTTGCGGCTGTGGCCGCGCTGCTGGCGCTGTACGGAGACATGGATGGAACGTGAGGTAGAGAAGCAAATTGCATACGGTTGCATTTCACACCTTGGGATGCAAGGTGAATCAATATGATACCCAGGCCATGCTGGAGTTGTTCCGGGCGGCGGGGTACGCGGTGGCGCCCTTCGACGGGGAAGCGGAGGTTTATGTGCTGAATACCTGCACCGTCACCGGCACGGGGGATAAAAAGTCCATGCAGCTGACCCGCCGGCTGCGGCGGGAACATCCGCAAAGCCATATTGTGCTTTGCGGATGCCTGGCGCAGCGCAAGGGGGAGGAATTGCTGGCCACGGGGGCGCGGCTGGTGCTGGGCACCCAACGCCGGGGCGAAGTGGTGGAGCTGTTGGAGCGCGCCATCCGGGAAAACCGGCAGATCTGCGCAGTGGAGGCGCTGGGGCAGGCGAAGTTTGAGCGGCTGAACATCACCGGCCAGCAGGAGCATACCCGCGCCACGCTGAAAATTCAGGAGGGGTGCAACAACCGCTGCACCTACTGCATCATTCCCAGCGTCCGGGGGCCCATACGCTCCCGCCCCCTGGAGGAGATCGGGCAGGAGGCGGCGCGGCTGGCCGGGGTCGGCTTTACCGAGCTGGTGCTCACCGGCATCCACCTGTCCAGCTATGGCAAGGATATGGAGGGGAGCGCCACCCTGCTGGACGCCATCGAAAAGGTGCAGGCTGTCCCCGCGGTGCGGCGCATTCGCCTGGGAAGCCTGGAGCCCACCATTGCCACGCCGGACTTTGCCCGCCGGCTGAAGGGGATGGACAAGGTCTGCCCCCAGTTTCATCTGGCGCTGCAAAGCGGTTCGGATACGGTGCTGGCGCGCATGGCCCGGCGGTACAACACCGCCATGTACTGGACGGGGGTGGAGAACCTGCGCCGGGAGTACCCTGAGGCGGCGTTTACCACGGATATCCTCACCGGCTTTCCCGGAGAGACCCAGGAGGAATATGAGCAAACCCGGCGCATGATCCAGCGGGTGGGTTTCGCCAAGATCCACGTGTTCCCCTATTCCCCCAGGGAAGGGACCAAGGCGGCGGCCATGCCCGGTCAGCTGCCCAACGGGGAAAAGGAGCGGCGCGCCCGGGAGCTGATCGCCCTGGGGGAAGCGGTGGGACGGCGCTACCGGGAAGGATTTGTGGGCCGGGAGGTCGAAGTCTTATTGGAAGAAACCCTGCCGGATGGCTCCTGGGTGGGGTATACCCCGGAGTACCTGCGGGTGGAGTTCCCTTGCCCGGACGGCGCGCAGGGGCAGTACCGGCGGGTATGCGCCCTGGCCTGCACGGCGGAGGGACTTTCCGGGAAAGAATTGTGAACTTTTTGTGACATGGCATGAAAGAGACAGCGCACTGCGTTGCTATTTATGGAAAGGATGCGAACACACGATGGAAAATTGCCTTTTCTGCAAGATCATCCGGGGAGAAATTCCCTCCGCCAAGGTGTACGAGGATGATCAGGTGTATGCCTTCCGGGACATCAACCCGCAGGCGCCGGTGCATGTGTTGGTGATTCCCAAGGTCCACGCCGCTTCTCTGGGCGCGGCGGAGCAGCTTACGGACCAGCAGCTGGCCGCCTGCCTGCGCGCCTGCGCAAAGGTGGCGGAGCTGGAAGGGCTGAAGGAAACGGGCTTCCGGGTGGTGTCCAACTGCGGGAAGGACGCCTGCCAGTCGGTGGGTCACCTGCACTTCCACGTGCTGGGAGGACGCGCCATGGCGGAGCAAATGGCTTGAGCTGCCTGGCCTGCGCAGGGCGCGGGCAAAAATTCTTTGAAAAAATAGATTTTGCTGTTGACGAGCTTGCGCAAAGGCGATATAATGACAATACGGTTCGCCATCCGTCCGTCTAGCCGGCTGATGTCAAGGCGAGATGAGCGAGGGGAGGGATAACAGTGTCCGAGGTACGTATTCGTGAGAACGAATCCCTGGAGAGCGCGCTCAAGCGGTTTAAGCGCCAGTGTGCTCGTGCCGGCGTTTTGGCTGAGGTTCGCAAGCGTGAGCATTACGAAAAGCCCAGCGTGAAGCGCAAGAAGAAGGCAGAGGCTGCACGCAAGCGTAAGTACTGATTTTTTTCAAATGTCCCCTTTCCGCGAACTATGCGGGAAGGGGCCTTTTTTCGCCATGAAGTGGTAAAGAATATACACATCATCGGCAAAATCGTTCGCAAATTATTCACATAATGATACGAAAAAAACCAGGTTTCTCCCTTGCGTTGCGCCGCGGATTTTGTTATACTATCCTTATCAATGGACAAGAAAGAGGATGTCATGCAATACGCATTTCAACTGTTGCCGCACCCGAACGTTCGCTATCAAGCCGCACTTGAAAAACTTGGAAAAGCGGAGTTGCAGTGCATGCTGCGGGCACTGGACGTCTTCACGGAACCGCGGATGGAATCTATAGGCGGCATTCCCTTTCTGGCCTTTGAGTGCCGGGAGCTGACTCAGAAGGAGCTGGGGTGGCTCTCCTACCTGAGCGGCGTCTATTTGTGGACACGCCGGGAGGGAGAAGCGCTCATGGCGCTGACGCGGCCGGCAAAATGTTATCTGCCCGGAGAAATGGCGGAACTGCTGAAGTATAAAGGCAAGACAAACGCCGCCTTTACTTCGCTGATGCTCAATCTGGCCCGGAGCCAGAGCGCCTTTGCCCGGGAGGAGCGTCCGTTGACCGTGCTGGATCCCATGTGCGGCAAAGGCACAACCCTGTACTGCGCTTTGGCCCAGGGGATGAACGCCGTGGGGATGGACAAGGACCGGCGGGATCTGAAGGAAGCGATGGATTTCGTGAGCCGCTTTTTTCAAATGGAGCGGATCAAACACAGCCTGTCCCAGGGGTCGCGCTCGTCGCCCAAGGGCCCTGCGGCGCCGGAGGCGGTTTATACCCTGGCGGACACCCGGGAGCATTATCAGGCGGGAGACACCCGCACGCTGCGCTTTTTGCTGGGAGATACCAGGCAGGCAGGGGCGCTGCTGCGCAAGTCCCCCGTGGAGCTATTGGTAGCCGACCTGCCCTATGGCGTGCAGCATGCCCCGGAGGACGGGGGCAGAACCGAGAGCTTTGCGCAGCTGCTTCGCGGCGCATTGCCCGCATGGCGCGAAGCCGTGCGTCCAGGGGGCGCCATGGCCTTGTCCTTTAATCGTTATACCCTGTCCAAGAGCCGCCTGAGCGAATGGGCGCAGGAGGCGGGGTGGCTTCCTTTGCTGGAGGCGCCCCTGGACGACCTGGAGCATTATGTGGAGCAGGCTGTCAATCGGGATGTATTGCTCTGCCGCAGGCCCTGAAGCGGCAGACGGCCCTGTCCGTTTTCAATAAGGGCGTTTATGGTGTAGCGGATGGCGGCGGGGGCAATGGCCCCTGGGGCATGCAAATCTGTCTGTTGGTTGACGGCAAATCGTCTGTGCCTGGCAGCGGTCTTGAGTTTATTTATTGTTGCGACCACGCAAGGAGGATGGAAAATTGTCAAGTCTTGAGCTTTCTTCCATGACCGTTATCGAACTGCGCAAGCTGGCGAAGGAAAAGCATGTCCGGCTTGGCGCGGGTTTGTCCAAAGACGGTATTATTCAAAAGCTGACCGCTGCATTGGCGGAAGAACCGACTGCTGCTGCGCCGGAGGCGGCGCTGGCGGCGGAGGAGCCGGAGGACGCGGGAGAAACCTCGGAAGCGGCCAAGGAAGAACCTGCCGCGCCTGCCGGGGCGGATGCGTCAGCGGAGCCTCCGGCACGGGAAGAACGCGCTGCGTCCACACAGTTTAAGGCTGCCTGGCATAATCCGTCGCCCCGCTACGGCACAAAGCCCGCTTACCAGGCGCCGGCCTATACGCCGCGCCCGTCCTGGCAGGGACGTACTGCCGCCGCCGCTCCGCGCACCCCTTCCGGCGCGGACACTGTGCGGGTGAATACGACCCGCCCGGCCAATTATGCGCCCCGCTTCGGCCCGGATGCGGTGGATCCCGCGCCGGCGCAGCGTCCCGCGGAGGAATATCGCGCCTTCCGGGAGCAGCCGCGGAGCTTTGGCGGGTATGGGGAGAATCGGCCGGCCTATGGGGAGCGCAGCTGGAATGAGCCCGCGCGCCCGTCCGTTCAGGAGAGCGGCTTCGGGCCTGCCTCCTACGCGCCCAATCCTGCGCCTGCCTATGCGCCCCGCACGGGCTATGCTTCCCGGCGCTCGGATACGGGCTACTACAACCAGGAGCTGGGGACCTCCAACCCCGCGGTGCCGGAGATGCTGGCGGCGGGGGAATGCGGCGACGGTCAGGGCATCCTGGAGATCCATCCCGACGGATACGGGTTCCTGCGGCCGGAAAACTTCCTGCCCTCCAGCAAGGATATTTACGTGTCCATGGCGCAGATCCGCCGCTTTGGCCTGCGCACTGGCGACCTGGTGGTGGGCAAGACCCGTCCCCAGCGGGAAGGGGACAAGTATGCGGCCATGCTGTACATCACGCAAATCAATGGCATTGTCCCTGACGAGCTGGGGGAGCGTCCCGCCTTTGAGGATCTGACGCCGGTTTATCCCAGCCGCCGCATTGACCTGGAATCCCACAACGGCAAGGGCAGCGACGCCATGCGCATCGCGGACCTGATCGCGCCCATCGGCTTTGGCCAGCGCGGCCTGCTCCTGTGCCCGCCGGATTCCGGAAAGACACAGATTCTGCAGGACTTCGCCAACGTGGTCACGGAGAACTATCCTCAGGCCACGGTGCTGGTGCTGCTCATCGACGAATGCCCCGAGGATGTGACGCTCTTCCGGGAGCAGGTCAAGTGCGAAGTGGTGGCGTCCACCTTTGACCAGGCCCCGGAGAACCATCTGCGCCTGGCGGATATGGTGCTGGAGCGCGCCCAGCGGCTGGTGGAGCAGAAGCAGGACGTGGTGCTGGTGGTGGACAGCCTCACCCGGCTGGCCAAGACCTATACCACCACCGCCGCCCAGCAGGGGCGGAACCTGCCCGGCATGGTGAATCCCACCAGCCTGTTCCGCGCCAAGAAGCTGTTTGGCACCGCCCGCTGCGTGAAGGAGGGCGGCAGCCTGACCATCCTGGGCGCGATGAACGTGGACAACGGCTCCAAGGTGGACGACACCGTGGTGGAGGAGTTCAAGGGCACCGCCAATATGGAGCTGGTGCTGGATCAGGAGGTGGCCAAGGCGGGCGTCACCCCGGCCATCAACCTGCAAAAGAGCGGCACCAAGCGCGCGGACCTGCTAATGACCCCCGCGGAGATGCAGGGCCTGCAGGCCGTGCGGTCCATCCTGGGCTCCACCCACTCGGCCACCGCCATCCCGCAGCTGCTGAGCATGATGGACAAAGCCAGCGGCAACGACGAACTGCTGGCCAAGATCCAGGAATGGGTGGCCCTGCTGGACAAGAGCCGCTGAGCGGGTCGGGAAACATCTTGTAAAAACCGCTTGCAATTCGGGCGTGACTATGGTAGAATATTCTCCGCGGCAGAAAAGCCCGATCATTGCATGCGCGAAAGAGGTGAAAAGTCATGAAAGAAGGAATCCATCCCAAGTACGGCAAGGCCATCGTTCGCTGCGTGTGCGGTGAGACGTTTGAAACCGGCAGCACAAAGAAGGAGCTGAAGGTTGATATCTGCTCCAAGTGCCATCCTTTCTTCACCGGCAAGCAGAAGCTGGTGGACACCGGCGGACGCGTCGATCGCTTCAAGAAGCGTTTCGGCATCGAATAAGCCCTCACAGCGTACCGAGCAAGCGTTCGGTACGCTTTTTTGTTGTAGGTTCGGCTGGGATTCTTTGCAATCGGCCCCGCCGGGGCAGGGAAAAGCCTCGGAGGGCGCGAATACATACACGAATTAGCGGCGCGCCCCTGCGCGCAGAAAGAGGTTGCGGATCTTGAACAAGCAAAAGCAAAGCGCCTGCCCCCGGGTGGATATCGGAGGCCAGGCGGTGATGGAAGGCGTGATGATGAAGGCCCCGGACGCCATCGCCATTGCGGTGCGGCGGCCGGACAAGACCATCGTGGTGAAGCGCCGGGAATACGTCTCTCCGGCCAAGAAGCACAAGTGGATGGGCTGGCCCTTCGTCCGCGGGGTGGTGAACCTGTGCAGCATGCTGGCCATGGGCATGACCACCCTGCAGGAGTCCACGGAGATGCTGGGGGTGCTGGACGAGGAACCCAGCAAGTTTGAGCTGTGGCTGAGCAAAAAGCTGGGCAAGGGTGTGGACAAGATCGTCATGGGCGTGGCGGTGGTGCTGGCGGTGGTGCTGTCCGTGGGACTGTTTTTCCTGATTCCCGCCGGCTTTGCCCAGTGGCTCAAGAGCCTGGGCATGGGCCGTGTGGGCGTGAACCTGCTCAGCGGCCTGCTGCGCATCCTCATCCTGATGGGGTACATGATCTTCTGCGCTTTTGTGCCGGATGTGCGCCGGACCTTCCAGTACCATGGAGCAGAGCACAAAACCGTCTACAACCATGAGGCGGACCTGCCCCTGACCCCGGAAAACGCCGACCGGTATACTACGCTGCATCCCCGGTGCGGCACCAGCTTTCTGCTGATTGTTTTCGTGATTTCCATGCTGCTGTTCACCGTAGTGGGGTATAACGGGGACGTGTTTCTGTGGCGCTTCCTGAGCCACTTGGCGCTGCTGCCGGTGGTGGCCGGGGTCAGCTATGAGGTGCTCAAGGGCCTGGCCCACAGCGAAACGCCCTTGGCCCGCGCCCTGCGCTGGCCCGGCATGCAGATGCAGCGCTTGACCACCCGCAAGCCGGATCTTGGCATGCTGGAGGTGGCCATCGTTTCCATGAATGTGGCGCTTCATGGCATGCCGGAGCAAGCCCCGCGCACCGAGGAGGGATACGCGGTGCTGCACAGCTACCGGGAGTCTGAGCCGGACTATGCCTGGCCGGAAGCGCCGGAGCAGGCATGACCCTGCAGGAGGCGTGCCGCAAGGCGGCGGCGGCATTCAAGGCTGCGGGCATCCCGGATCCGGCGTGGGACAGCGGGTTGCTGATGGAGCGGGCGAGCGGGGAGCCGCCGCTGCTGGCCCGGCTCAGCCAGCGCCAGCTGACGGAGGGGGAGGCGCAGGCCTTTGCGGCTTTGTGCGCCCGGCGATTGAACCGGGAGCCCCTGCAATATATCCTGGGGGAGCAGAGCTTTCTGGGCCGGAGCTTTCAGGTGGACGGGCGGGTGCTGATTCCCCGGCCGGAGACGGAGCTGCTGGCGGAGCGCGCCGCGGAGGCGCTGCGGGGATTTCCCGGCGCTCCCCGCGCCCTGGATCTGTGCTGCGGCAGCGGCTGCCTGGGCGTCACCCTGGCGCTGGAGGCGCCCGAAGCGCAGGTGGAAGCCGCCGATCTTTCTGCGGATGCCCTGGCGGTGGCGCGGAGCAATGCGGCGCGGCTGGGGGCAACGGTGCGCTTTTTTCAGGGGGACCTGTGGCGGGCGGTGGCGGGCAGAACCTATGCGCTGATTGTTAGCAATCCCCCCTATATCCCGGACGACGACTGCCGGACGCTGCAGCCGGAGGTTATGCGGGAACCGGCCATGGCGCTGCGGGGCGGCGCGGACGGCCTGGATTTTTACCGGCGGATTACAGCGGGGCTGGAGGAGCACCTGCTCCCCGGGGGCGCGCTGTTTCTGGAGGTGGGCTGCGGCCAGGCGGACGCCGTGGCGGAAATGCTGTCCCGGACGGGGCTTGCTACGGCCTGCCACCGGGATTACCAGGGCATTCTGCGCATGGTGGAGGCCTGGCGGAAATGAAGCGATGCGGTGTGAGGTTGCATGATCGAGAAATTCCAATGGATGCAGGAGCGGTATGAGGAGCTTTCCCAGGCGGTAAGCCAGCCGGAGATCATTGCGGATACGCCCAGGTGGCAGCGCCTGCTCAAGGAGCATGCCCAGCTGGAGCCCGCGGTAACGGCCTGGAGGCGCTACCAGGCGCTCATTGTCCAGGAAAAGCAGGCGGAGGAAATGCTGGCGGATCCAGAGCTGTCCCCCATGGCGCAGGAGGAACTGAAAGCGCTGCGGGAGGCGAGGGAGGCGCTGGAGGGCGAGATGCGCCTGCTGCTGTTGCCCCGGGACCCCAACGATGAGCGCAGCGTGGTCATGGAGATCCGCGCGGGGGCCGGGGGAGACGAGGCCAGCCTGTTCGGCGCGAGCCTGATGCGCATGTATGTCCGTTACGCCGAACGTCATGGCTATCGGGTGGAGCCCGTCTCCGCCAACATGACGGAGCTGGGCGGCGTGAAGGAAGCGGTATTCACCCTGTGCGGGGCAGGCGCCTTTGCACGAATGAAGTATGAAAGCGGTGTGCACCGGGTGCAGCGGGTGCCCAGCACGGAGTCCGGCGGGCGAATCCATACCTCCACCTGCACCGTGGCGGTGCTCCCCGAGGCGGAGGATGTGGAGGTGGAGATCGCCCCCAAGGATTTGCGCATTGACGTGTACCGCTCCACGGGCCACGGAGGACAGTGCGTCAACACCACGGACTCCGCCGTGCGCATCACCCATCTGCCCACGGGGCTGGTGGTTACCTGCCAGGATGAGAAGAGCCAAATCAAGAACCGGGATAAGGCCATGCGGGTGCTGAAAAGCCGCCTGCTGGAGAAGCTGCAATCCGAGCAGGATGCCGCCTACGCGGAGAACCGGCGGGGACAGGTGGGCACCGGGGACCGCAGCGAGCGCATCCGCACCTACAACTTTCCCCAGGGGCGGGTGACGGATCATCGAATCGGGCTTACCCTGTACCGCATTGACGAAATCATGGACGGCGATCTGGACGAGATCATCGACGCCCTGCGCATGGAGGAACAGGCGCGCATGCTGCGGGAGATGAACTGAGCCGCCAAGGGGGAGCGAAAACCATGCTACAGCTGACCAACCGCCAGGCCCGGCGCTTTCTGCTGCGGTATCAGGGCCTTCTGGGGGAGCGCCGCTTCCTGGGCAAGGCGGGAGCGCTGGCCTATGTGCGGCAGGCAGGCTGCATTCAGTTTGACCTGGTGGACGTCTGCGGGCGAAACGCGGAGCTAACGCTGCAATCCCGTGTCCAGGGGTTTACCAAGGATATCCTTGCGGAGCTGCTGTATCAGGACCGGCTGCTGGTGGATTACCCGGACAAGAATCTGTCCATATGGCCCCGGGAGGATTGGCCCTGCTTCGCCCGGTACCGGCAGGCGGCGCGGGCGTGCGGGGCAGGCTTTGCGGGGCTGGAGGAGCTGGAGAACTTTGCACGGGCCTATGTGGCGGACCATGGCCCGGTCAGCGCCGACGAACTGCCGCTGACGGGGGAGATCCGCTGGCATTCCGCCATTCACTGGAGCGGCAACTGGCACGGGTCCAGCCGCGCGTCCAGGTCGGTGCTGGAGCAGCTGTACAGCACCGGCGAGATGGTGATTCACCACAAAAACGGCGCGCGGAAGTTTTACGACCTGGCGCGCCGTCAGCTGCCTGGGGAATTGCTGGACGCCCCGGACCCATACCCGGAGCTGGAGGATCATCTCCGCTGGCGCGTGCTGCGCCGCGTGGGCGCGGTGGGCCTTCTGTGGAACAGGCCCTCGGACGCCTGGCTGGGCATTCCCCAGCTGGATGCGCAACGGCGAAGCGCAGCCTTCGCCGCACTGACGGAAGCGGGCCTGCTGACGGAGGTTCAGGTGGAAGGGATGCGGGAAACCCTCTACTGCCGCACGTCGGATGTGCCCCTGCTGTGCCAGACCCTGGAGGAGGAGCGCTGGAAGCCCCGCTGCGAGCTCCTGGCGCCCCTGGACTGCATGCTGTGGGACCGGCGGCTGGTGCGGGCGATTTTCGGCTTCGCGTACACCTGGGAAATCTACACCCCGCCCCAGAAGCGGAAATATGGCTACTATGTGCTGCCGCTTCTCTATGGCGAAGGCTTTGCCGGGCGGACGGAAATTACGGCGGACGCCAAGGCGGGGGTGCTTACCGTGCGCAATCTTTGGCTGGAGCCGGAGATCCGCCCTACGAAAAAGCTGGAGGCGGCAGTGCGGGGCTGCGTGCGGCGGTTTGCCCGGTTTCACCGTTGCGCTCAGGTGGAGGACGGCGGCATCCGGTTTGCCGCCAGGCAGGGATGAAGCGGCGCGCATGGCACGCGAGGATTGCACAAGGCGCCCATGGGCTGGGAAACCGGTCCATGGGCGCCTTGTTTTGTACCCTGCCGCCTGCCTGGTGCGGAACGCATGATTTCAGGGGCGGACGCTGTCCATGTATTTCTTGGGGGTCATGCCCTTGTGCTTTTTGAAGCAGCGGATGAAGTAGTTGAGCTCGCCGTAACCCAGATCCAGGGCGATTTCCGTGACGTTCTTGTCGGTGGTGGCCATCTCCAGGCAGGCCTGCTCAATGCGGTAGTAGCCCAGGTATTCCATGGGCGTTTGATGGGTGGCCAGCTTGAAAAAGCGGCAGAAATATTTGGGCGACATGCCGATGCAGGCGGAAAGCTCCCGCAGGGTGGGCGGGTTGTCCAGGCGGCTTTCCATCAGCTCAAAAACGGTTTTGAGCTTGAGCACGTTGCGGGATTCCCGGTCCGGGGGCGTGGCGTTGAGCCGGTAGGCGCCACAGCGGTAGGCGCCGCCGAAAAAGGCGAACAGACAGCCCAGGGTGGTCAGCGCCCAGCCTTCCTCGCGCCGCCGCGCCGCGTCAAACATGCCCTCCAGCACCGGGCGCAGTTCTCCGCCCATGGCGGGGAAACAGGGAAGAATGTCCACCCGGCGGCTTTCCACATCCGTGATCAGCGGGCGGCAAGAGGCGTTTGTTTTCATCAGCTGATGGGCGTCGAATACCACGCACTCATACACGCAGCATTCGGGCTTGCCTCCGTGCAGGCGTCCGGGAGCGATGTACACGGCGTCCCCGGCGGCCAGAAGGAAGCTTTCCTCGTCGATGGTGATGGAAAATCTCCCGGATACCACATGCAGAAGCTCCATCTCTGCGTGCCAGTGGTAGGGCATCTCATACCGGGGATGGTTCTGGTCGATGAGGTAATAGTCCAGGGGATAATCCGGGGAACCCCGCTGCAGGCTTTCGTGGTCTCGAAGGGAGCGCATGGGCAGCCTCCTGAAAAAAGTGAAGATTGTGCTACTTTTTGACATGATAACACAGGCGCGGCGGGTTGGCAAGCCGTATGATAAAGCTAGATACAAAACTTTGCGCGCGAGGTGAACGCCATGGACGCAACAGCGGTGAAAGAACAGATTTGCGATGTGTGCCACAAGATGTGGCAGTTGGGTTGGGTGGCGGCCAACGACGGAAACGTCTCCGTCAAGATGGGGGACGGCACCTGGTGGATCACCCCTTCGGGGATCTCGAAGTCCTTCATCACGCCGGAGAAGCTCATCCGTGTGGATGAGAGCATGCGCGTGGTGGAGGGTCCGGCGGAGTATCGCCCGTCCAGCGAAATGAAAATGCACATGCGCTGCTATGCCGAGCGGGAGGACGTGGGCGCGGTGGTGCATGCGCATCCGCCCACGGCTACGGGCTTTGCCGTGGCCAACAAGCCCCTGGATGCGTATAGCATGATTGAAACGGTGATCGCCATTGGCTCCATCCCCGTAACGCCCTACGGCACGCCCTCCACCTATGAGGTACCCGAGGCCATCGCCCCCTATCTGCAGGAGCACGACGTGCTGCTCTTGCAAAACCACGGGGCGCTGACCGTGGGCTGCGACCTGATTACCGCCTACTACCGCATGGAAACCCTGGAACTGTACGCCAAGATTAGCCTGACGGCCCACCTGCTGGGCGGCGCTCAGGAGATTCCGCGGCATCAAATCGACAAGCTTCTGGAACTGCGAGAGAATTATTACCACATCACCGGACGGCATCCCGGTTACAAGAAATACAGCAAGGAGGAATGATTGCATGTTGTATCCCAAGATTGGTATCCGCCCCGTCATCGACGGCCGCTGGGGCGGCATCCGCGAAAGCCTGGAGGAGCAGACCCTGGGCCTGGCCCAGGCAGCCAAGGAGCTCATCACTTCCCTGCGGTACCCCGACGGCACGCCTGTGCAGGTGGTGGTCAGCCCCTGCACCATCGGCGGCGGCGCAGAGGCGGCCAAGTGCGAGGAGTTCTTCGCCACGCAGAACGTGGTGGCTACCCTTACCGTAACGCCCTGCTGGTGCTACGGCATGGAAACCTTTGACATGAACCCCAACACCATCAAGGCGGTGTGGGGCTTCAACGGCACCGAGCGGCCGGGCGCGGTGTATCTGGCGGCGGTGCTGGCGGCCTATGCCCAGAAGGGCTTGCCTGCCTTCAGCATTTATGGCCGGGACGTGCAGGACCTGGGAGACCGCACGGTGCCCGCTGACGTGGCGGAGAAAATTCTCCGCTTTGCCCGGTGCGCCGTGGCCGTGGGCTGGATGAAGAACAAATCCTACGTGAACATCGGCGGCGTGGCCATGGGCATCATGGGCTCCTTCTGCGACACGCAGGTGATGCAAAAATACCTGGGTATCCGCGCCGAGTGGGTGGACATGACCGAGCTGCTCCGCCGCATGACCCTGGAAATTTACGACAAGGAAGAATACGAAAAGGCCTTGACCTGGATCCGCGCCAAGTGCAAGGAAGGCTTTGACTGCAACGCCGGAAAAGACTTTATTGAGATTCTTCGGCGCAGCAAGGTGGTTCCTCCGGACAAGGACTGGGAATTCGTGGCGAAGCTCACGCTGATCGTCCGGGATATCCTCTTTGGCAACCCCAAGCTGGACGAGCTGGGCTGGCATGAGGAGGCGCTGGGGAAGAACGCGGTGGCCGGCGGCTTCCAGGGCCAGCGCCAATGGACAGACTGGCTGCCCAACGGCGACTTTACCGAAGCCATCATGGCCTCCACCTTTGACTGGAACGGTCCCAAGCAGCCCACGGCCTTTGCCACCGAGAACGACACCATGAACGGCGTGGCCATGCTGCTGGGCACGCTGGTAACCAACACGGCCCCCTGCTTCCATGACGTGCGGACCTACTGGAGCCCCGCGGCGGTGGAGCGTGTGACTGGCTGGAAGCCTGAAGGGGTTGCCGCGGAGGGATTCATTCACCTGATCAATTCCGGCGCCACGGCTTTGGACTGCACCGGCGCGGCGGAGGGCAAGATGAAGCCCTTCTGGGAGATGACCCAGAAAGATATGGACGCCTGCCTGGCGGCCACCGACTGGTGCCGGGCCAACTACCAGTATTTCCGCGGGGGCGGATTCTCCAGCCATTTCAAGACCCAGGCGGAGATGCCCGTGACCATGCTGCGCACCAACATCGTCGAGGGCGTGGGCCTGGTGCTGCAGCTTGCCGAGGGCTGTACGGCTACCCTGCCCGATGCGGTGCACAATGCCCTGGACCAGCGCACCGATCCCACCTGGCCCACCACCTGGTTTGTCCCCCGCCTTACCGGCGAAGGAGCCTTCCGGGATGTGTATGCCGTCATGGCCAACTGGGGCGCCAACCATGGCGTGACCGTGTACGGCCATGTGGGCGCGGAGCTGATTACCCTGGCGTCCATGCTGCGCATACCGGTGGCCATGCACAACGTGCCTGCGGAGAAGGTCTACCGTCCCCACAGCTGGGCGGCCTTCGGCACGCAGGATACCCAGGCCGCGGATTACGCGGCGTGCAAGCACTACGGCCCGCTGTACGGCCGTCTGTAACCAGGCCGGGAACACCGCGCCGCCATAGCCATGCGCAGCCGCCGGGAGAGGATGCCCCTTTCCCGGCGGCTTTTTTCGGGGAAAATCGCAACCTGTTTGCCATTTGCGCAAGAAAGGTGAAGCGCAAGGCGTGAAAAAACCGTATTCTGGAGCCGGAGCGATGGAAGGGGGAAGGTCGTGTGCATGAATGGCGGCAGCAGGTACAATGGATGGTGGACGCCATGGATCGCAGCATCGCCATGCAGGAGGATGAGGAGCTCACACTGCGCGGTCTGGCCAGTCGGATGGGGTATTCGCCCTGCTACCTGTCCCGAAAATTCCGGGAGATCACCGGCATGGGCTTGCGGGATTACCTGCGGCGTAGGCGGCTGGCCTTTGCCCTGAAGGAGGTGCGCGACAGCCGGCGGGACCTGCTGACCATTGCGCTGGGGTACGGCTTCGCGTCCCATCAGGCGTTTACCCGGGCGTTCAAGGGGCTCTATGGCGTCGCCCCCAGCGAGTATCGCAGGCATCCCCGGCCGCTGGTTCTTCGCACAAAAATGAATCCCTTTGACCGCTACTTCTTTGGCATGGGAGAGATTGGCATGGCGCGATATTCGGCAGACATTCGGGTATACTTTGTCCGCATTCCCGCGCACAGGTTTTTGTGCGTTCAAAATGCGGAGGCCAACGGCTACTGGGACTTCTGGGCAAGGCAGGAGCACGTGCCGGGACAGGACTGCGACACCGTTTGCGGGCTGCTGGACAGCATCTCCTGCAAGCTGGACGACCTGGGCGGCAACGAGCCCAACAGCGGCAGCGGACAGATCATGGCGTACCTGCATGATCCGGCGGGCAAGGAATTAAGCTGCGGCGTGGCGCGCGTGGCATGCTACGGGGTTCGCCTGCCGCAGGCGTATGCGGGCCCTGTGCCGCCGCCCCTGCGCTTGCTGGACATTCCCCAGGGAGAATACGTGGTGTTTGAGCATGGGCCCTTTGACTATGAGCGGGAGAATCAGACCGTAGGGAAGCAGATGGAAGCGGCTGTCAACGCCTTTGATTTTTCGGGCACAGGGTATTGCATGGATACCGCCCCGGGGCGCATCGCCTACATGTATCATGATCCCGCGCGGTTCTGGAAGGAAGTCCGCCCGGTGCGGCGGACGGGGGCATAAAGGCTGAAGCGCCGGAGCGGCACACGTTGCTCCGGCGCTTCGATTATTCGGCGTGGGATTCCGCCAGCGTTTCCTCCTCGCTGGCGCTTTGGGTCACCAGCTGGGTGACCCGGGCCATGTCCGTCAGGCTGCCGTACAGGATCGCGCCCCGCAGGCGGCCGTCGCTGAACCAGTAGCGGGCATAGCGGCCCGGCTCCGCGCCCGAGCGGGTGACCACCTTGTAGGTCAGGCCGGCCTTGCCGCAGTCGCCGATGGCAAACAGCGTGATCCCCAGTGCGTTGAGTATCAGCGCGCCGTTCTCCGGCGGGCAGAGGGTGTCTCCGCCCGCGGCGTTGATGCCGGCGGTGCGGCCCTGGTTCTGCGCCTCGCCCCACAGGGCCATGTTGACTCCGTCCAGCTCTGCGCAGTCTCCGCAGGCGAAAATATCCGGGTCGCTGGTACGCATGCGGCGGTCCACGGTAACGGCCCGGCCGCAGCTTAGCCCCGCTGCCTGGGCCAAGGCGGCGTTGGCCCGCACGCCTGCGGAAACCAGCACAATCTCCGCGGGGATCTGCTCTCCTTCGGCCAGGCAAACCGCTTCCGGGGTAATTTGCGCAATGTTCGCTCCCAGGCGAGCATCCATGCCCAGATCCGTCAGCCGCTGCGCCAGCAGCGCGGAGGTTCCGGCATCCAGCTGGCGGCCCATGAGCTGCGGCGCCACCTCCAGAACCGTAACCTGCAGGCCCAGCTGCTTCAATGCCCAGGCAGCCTCCAGGCCCAGCACGCCGCCGCCGATCACCGCTGCGGACCGGGCCTGCGCCGCCTGCCGGCGCACCTTCCGCGCGTCATCCAGGGAGCGGATGGCGGTCACATGGGGCAAATCGCTACCCGGAATGGGCGGCACGAAGCATTGCGCCCCCAGGGCATAGATCAGCCGGTCATAGGCCATGGTCAGGCCGCTCTTGCAGCGGACTTCTCTGGCGGCGGGATCCAGACGCGCCACCTCCTGGCCCGTGAGCAGGAAGATGCGCTGCTGCTCATACCAGCTTTCCGGGTGCAGAAGCAGCTTGCTTTCCTCCAGGGAGCCGGAGAGCCCCTTGGTGAGCATGGGCCGGGCGTAGGGAAGCACCTGCTCCTGGGACAGCATGACGATGGAGCAGCTTTCATCCTGCTCCCGGATGGCCTGGGCCGCGGAAAGCGCCGCGATGCCGCCGCCCAATATCAGAAAGCGGCGGCTGGTGCCGCGCTGCTCCACGGGCTTTTCCTCCACCGGGACAAAGTGCTCGGGACCCACGCCGCACACAGGGCAAACCTCCGCTCCAGATGCAAACACCGCGCCGCATACCAGACACTTCACCATTGCCATGGGAATCTACCTCCTGTAAGAACTGAGATTAGTATACCATATTCCGCGGCGGATGAAACGCCGCCCGGAGAAATTGCCACAGGCGGGGGGAATGGACATCCCGGACAAAACGCGGTATAATAGGGGCAATATCTTGCTGCAGGGAGGGCGGTCTGTGCGGAAGCGTTGGTTCCTTGCGGTGTGGATTGCGGCGCTGATGTGCTGTGCCGGGGCGCGGGCGCAGCCGGATACCCCCTACGATCCGGACTTGCTGCTCTGGTATCCCGCGCTGACGGCGGAGCAACAGGCGCTGTTTGATCTGTGCTATGCGGCGGCGGCCCAGGGGGAAACGGTGGTGCAGCTTCCCCAGGGAAGCGGCTACGACGATGTCTGCGCGGCCATGGACGCCCTGCTGAAGGATTGCCCGGAGCTGAGCTGGCTGAGCCGGTATTATGGCGTGCGCTATTACCAGCAGCAGCCGCAGACGGCGACCCAGGTGACCCTGCGCTTCAATGGCCAGGCGGGGGAAACGGCGCATGTGAAGGCGGCGCAGGCCCTTGCGGACGCCGCGGCGGGAGACGGCGCCTGGGAGCGCGCGTTGGCGATCCACGACGCGCTGCGTCAGGCGGTGAGCTATGAGGCGGGGGACCGGGCCAACGACGCCTATGGCGCGCTGGTGCAGGGACGGGCGGTTTGCGATGGCTATGCAGGCGCATATGCGCTGATTTGCCGCCTGGCGGGTATCCGCTGCGGGGTGATCACTGGCACGGCGGTGGACGAAGCGGGCGCAGCCAGCAATCATGCCTGGAACCTGGTGGATTTCGGAGATGCCGCCATGCTGGTGGACGTTACCTGGGATGACCAGGAAGGCCTGCACCGGGTGGAGCACAACTACTTCGGGTTGACGGACGCCTGGATGTCCGCCGACCATCAGGAGGAGAGCGCATTGCCGCGCCCGCCCTGCCAGGCGGAGGCGCTGAACTGGCATGTGCGGCAGGGGCTGGCCCTGGGGGCCATGGAGGAAGCGGCGCTACAGGCCTGGTGGGAGAGCCGGCTGATCCTTTTGCGGGACGGCGCGGCATCCACGGTGGAGGCGCGCTTCCTGGATGAGGCCACCTTCGGGCTGTTCCTGGCCAAGCGGGAGGAGTGGCTGGACGGCTATAACGCCCGTATGGGTGCGCAGGGGCTGTACGGCAGCTGGTCCGTGCTGGTCACGCAGGCCCAGCGGATTTTTTCCATGACGCTGCTGGCGGAATAAAACCAGCCTCCCGATACGTTTTTGCAAAGGAGAAGAACCGATGCTGCTACTGGGTTGTCACCTGTCCGCCGCCAAAGGCTACGCGCATATGGGCCGGGAGGCGGCGTCCATCGGGGCGAACACCTTTCAGTTTTTTACCCGCAATCCCCGGGGAGGCAGCGCCAAAGCGCTGGATCTGGCGGATGTGGACCGTTTTCGCGCCTTTGCCGCGGAGGCGGGCATCCCTGTGATGCTGGCGCACGCTCCCTATACCCTCAACGGCTGCTCCGGGGATCCCAACGTCCGGCGCTTTGCGGTGGAAACCCTGACGGACGATTTGCGCCGCATGGAAGCCACGCCGGGGAACCTGTACAATTTTCATCCTGGGAGCCATGTGGGGCAGGGGACGGAGACGGGCATCCAGCTCATCGCCGCGATGCTCAACCAGGCGCTTTTCCCGGAGATGACCACCACTGTGCTGCTGGAAACCATGGCTGGCAAAGGCAGCGAGGTGGGGGGACGCTTTGAGGAGCTGCGGGAGATCCTGGACCGGGTGGAGCTGGGGGAAAAAATGGGCGTGTGCCTGGATACCTGCCACCTGAACGACGCGGGCTACGACGTGGCCGGGGACCTGGACGGGGTGCTCACCGCCTTTGACCGTGCGGTGGGGCTGGAGCGGGTGCGGGCGGTGCACATCAACGACAGCAAGCATCCCCTGGGGGCGCGCAAGGACCGTCATGAGAAGATCGGCGAAGGGACCCTGGGCCTGGAGGCCATTGTGCGGGTAATGACCCATCCCGCGCTGCGGGGGAAACCCTTTTACTTGGAGACGCCCAACGATTTGCCGGGGTATGCCCGGGAGATCGCCCTGCTGAAGGAGCGCTGCGCATGAGAGTATCCGCGGGACTGTGCTTCCAGGGAGAACGTCTCTGGATTTTCAAGCGCGGGGCGGGACGGCGCAACGCGGGACGATGGGAATTCCCCGGCGGCAAGGAAGAGCCGGGGGAGGATGCGGCCGCCTGCCTGGCGCGCGAGCTGCGGGAGGAGCTCTCCATGGAGATTTCTCCGCCCCAGGCGGTGCATCAGGCGGAATGGTCGGGGATGCAGTTCACCTTCCTGCGCTGCGAGGCCCTTTGCGAACCGCGGCTTACCGAGCACGCGGACTGCTGCCTGGTTTCGCCCAGGGAATTGCTGCCCTATGACTTCTGCCCGGTGGATGCTCCGGTGGCCCGGGCCCTGGCGCTGAACGCCCCGCCGCTGCGGCGCTTTTTCTGGGATCTGGACGGCACGGTCATGGATACCTATCCGGGTATGGTGCGGTGCTTTTGCCGGGCGGCCCAGGGACTGGGCATGCAGGCTTCCCCCGGGGAAATCCTGGAGCTGATGAAGGACAGTTTGTCCGTGTGTGTGGCAACCTACGCCCGGCGGTACGGCCGGGAGCCGGAGGCGCTGCTGGCGGCCTTTCGCCGGGAGGAGCGGCTCCTTCCCCCGGGGGAGGTGCGGCCTGTGCCGGGGATTCCTCAAACGCTGGAGACACTGCGCGCGCTGGGCGGGCGGCATTACCTGGTCACCCACCGGGATGGGCTGGCGCGGGAGTATCTGCGGGCCAATGGCCTGGAAATGCTGTTTGACGACGTGATTACCAGCGAGGACGGCTTTCCCCGCAAGCCTGCCCCGGATAGCCTGCTGTACCTGATGCGCAAGCACGGCCTGTCTCCCGCTCAATGCGTGATGATCGGCGACCGTCCCCTGGATGTGGAGGCGGGCGTCAATGCGGGCATGCTGGGTTGCCTGATGGATACGGACGGGCGCTTCGACGGCTATGGGTGCCCCTTGCGGGCGCGCGGCGCTGGGGAGCTCCCCGAACTGCTGGCCCCTGAACCTTTGTTACCAAGGAGGATATGACATGCGCCATCGCCTTTTGATCCTGCTGAGCCTCTTGCTGCTGTGCGGCGCTTTCGCCTATGGGGAAAGCGGCGCTCGCCTGTCCCTGGTGCCGGTGACGGAAACCGTTCGCCCCGGCAAGGGCGTGACCCTGGCATATTACGCGCCCGCGGATGGCGTGGCCTCCTTGCAGCTGATGGACGCCTACGAGCAGCAGGTGTTTGTGGTGGATCCCGCCCATGAAACCGTGGCGGGCTACAACGAAATGATCTGGAACGGCACCTATGAAGGCGTGCCCGCGCCCAGGGGCGAGTATACCTTGACCCTCCGCCTGGGGGAGGAAACCGTTTCCACGTCCATCACCATCGGCGCGTACGCTCCGTACCTGAACCACATTGATTTGGAAAACGGCACGGTCAGCCCCGAAACGCCTGCGCGCGTGACCTTCACGGCCAGCGAGGCGGGCGTTTTGTCCTGGGGCGTCTATGTGGAGGAGACCTACCAGGCGCTGGGCGCCATGGCGGTGTCCGCCGGAGAGGGCAGCATCAGCTGGGATGGCTTGGTCAATGGCGAAATGCTCATGGACGGCACGTATTCCCTGGCGCTGCTGCTGACGGATCAAACAGGCTTTGCCTCCAACGAGGAGCATGTGACGGTGAACCTTACAGGTTTCATTGCGCCCACGCCTTCGCCCACTCCGGTGCCCACGCCCACCCCCACGCCTTCGCCTACGCCGACGCCTACCCCAACGCCCAGCCCGACCCCCACCCCGGAGCCCACCCCCAAGCCCTTTACCCCCACCTATACCAGCCAGGATACGTCGGACACCTCGCTGAACTACTGGACGCTGCCCATGGACATCACCAATGAGGAAGCCATATGGGAAGTGCTCATGCAGCCCATTACCGTGGTGGAGGGAAATGAAAAAACCTTCGTCTATCTCCGGGCCGAGCCCAGCGAGGACGCCGAGCCCGTGGGCGAGATCACCTGCTCCACCCAGGGCGTTCATGTGCTGGAGACACTGGACAACGGCTGGACCCGGGTGGAAGCCTATTCCAGCTCCTTTGCAGATAGCGAGGTGAAGGCCTACGCGGAATTCGTCACCGGCTATCTGCCCACGGACAAGCTGGTGGTCAAGGAGCCTGCCACGGAAATCGGCCTGGTGGTGGATAAGCTCACCCAGCGGCTGTATGTGTTCCAGGATGGCAAGCTCTTCTCCACGCTGCTATGCTCCACAGGCCTGCCGAACGAAAAGCAGCCCTATAATGAAACCATGGCCGGGGAATATCTGCTTACCAGCGCGGTGGGCGCTTTCCCCAGCGGCAACATGACCTGCGCCATGGGGATCCGCTTCAACAATGGGGATATCCTCCATGAGGTGCCCTATATCGAGCGGGCCGACGGCACCAAGAATTACGGCTATACCGAGCCGGACCTGGGCGCCAAGGCCAGCCACGGCTGCATCCGCGTCCAGCGCAAGCGTACCCCTGAAGGGGTGAACATGTCCTGGCTGTGGAACAACCGGGAAAAGAATACCAAGCTGCTGATCTGGGAGGACTGGCCGGGCCGGCAGATCCCCATCCCCGAGGATGACTTCGTGCTGTACTACAACCCCGGCAAGGGCTCGTACTATCACAGCCAGGCCAACTGCTACAACTACAATGGCGACGGGATGACGCCCTTCACCTATGGCGAGCTGGATACGGAGCCTTTCGCTTCCCTGGAGCGCTGCGAATACTGCACGCCGGTGCTGCGCCGGGCGGAGTACGAAGAGATCAACGCCAAGTACGCCGCCCTGGCGCTGGAAGACGAAACAGCGGAAGAAACCGCAGAAGAGGAGGAATGACCATGCGGACGTTTTTGAAGGTCGCGGCGGTGCTGATGCTCTCCTTTGGCGGATATTATCTGCTGATGGGCGCCTCGGCGGCGCTGTCCTGCAACCAGATTGGGGAAATGGCGCAATCTATGGACGAGACCATTGATGCGGCCCTGGCCTCGCAGGCGACCTTGCAGCTAGGGATTATGCTGCTGATCATAGGCCTGCTGGAGGGACTGGCGGGGCTTTTCGGCCTGCTGGGCAACAAGCGCAAGGGATTTCTCATCGCCTGCATGGCTCTTTCCGGTGTGATGCTCATTGCCAATCTGGTAACCGTGGCCACCACCGAGTTTGAGTGGATGTATGTGATTGAGCTGGCCCTGCCTACCATGCTGCTGGCGGCGGGGATAGGCGTTTTCCGCCTGGGACCGGAAAATCAGCCCCCAAGGTTGTCCCGATAAAGCGGCAAAAGAGACCGCATGCCTCGCCATGGACGCGCATATGCTTTTCCGAACGTGGAGAAAGGAGCGCGGGCCATGACGGATCAAAACGGTACGAAAGCTCCGGCGGAGAAGATCTGCGCCTATGAGTATACGGTCAAGCGGGGAGACAGCTTCTACCTGATCGCGCACCGGTTGGGGGTGCCCCTGCGGGACCTGCTGGCGGCCAACGCCCAGGTGAATCCTGCGCGGCTGATGGTGGGCGATGTGCTGTGCATTCCCTTGGAGGAGGATGACAAGCCCCAGGAGGAGGACCAGCCCTCTGCGCCCCAGGAGTCCGCGCCGCCGGCGGAGACGCCTTCCGCCGCAGCGGAAACACCTTCGGCGGAATCACCTTCTGCAAGCGAAACGCCCCAGGCCACGCCGACGCCCGTCGTGCCTCAGCCGGAAAGCGGCGCTACCTGGCCCGACCCCCTGGAGGAGGAGATGGCGGAGCAAAGCGTGGCGGATGGCGCATTGGATCAGCCTGCCAGCTCCGGCGCCGGGCCCGTTACCGATCAGAACACGGTTTGCCCCGAAAGCGACAGATATGTGCTCAAGGAGGGGGAAACCCTGGCGGATGTGCAGTTGGCCCGGGGACTTACCTGGCACACACTGGAAAGCGCCAACCCCAGCGCCGATCTGACGCATGTGGCGGCGGGGCAGGAGCTTTGCGTGCCCCAGGAGAACATTCCCTGCCCCTTGCCGCGCAGCGTGACGCTGGGCGCGGAGGATACCCTGGAAAGCGTAGCGCTGAAGTACAACCTCTCCGTGGGGGCGCTGCTCCGGGCAAATCCCTGTCTGGCGCCGGCAGACTTTGTGGAGGGCGTGTGCATTACATTACCCCAGTGAGCATTTTCGCGGGAAACGCTGTCATGGCGGAGCGTTCCCGCTTTTTTTGATGTAAAAAATGTCAGAAGCCTCGTGAGAGCAGGATATTGATATTGACATTGCAGGTTATGGGCGGTATAATGGACATAATTGATATTGTGTGTTTTGGTAACGCACCAAGGAGGATCAAGATGGAGTCGTATTTGTTCCGGGAGGTTGAAGCCGATGCAGATGCTCTGGTGGTGGAGGGGTATCATAAGCCGGGCAGCCTGACCCGCGCCAGCGGCGCATGGATTCACGCCGCGGGCAGCGCTATGCTGGAGGCGCGGAGCTATCAACTGCGGCCGCACCCCCAGTGGGTGTGGCTGGCGGTGGAGGACGGCGAGGTGGAGCTGAACTGGCGGGACTGCGTGCTGAGCCTGAAGCCCGAGCAGACCTGCATCCTTCCCGCAGGGGAAACGGCGGCGCAGGTGAGCTGCGCGGCGCAGGCGCGCCTGGTGTGGATTGCGCTGGAGGGACCGCTGGCGCCCATGGTGGTGCGCAAAATGGGCGCGCTTTTGCATATGCCACTGAAGCAGGGAGCGCTGCCCAGCCAGATGTACCTGGCCAAGCAGATCGTTCAGGTGATGGTCCGCCACGATGGCACCTCCGACGCCACCTATCAGCTGCAGCACCTGATGTACGGCATGCTGGCCAGCCATTGGGGTCAGCCGGTGGCCATGGACGCCATGCTCTCCCATGAGATCGCCAAGGTGGTGGATACCCTGCGGGCCAACAAGTACAAGGATAACTTCTCCCTGGCAGAAATGGCGGCCATCTCCCGCATGCCCATGGAGACCTTCCGCAAGCGCTTCGTCAGCGAGGTGGGCATGCCTCCCCTGAGCTATGTGCTCCATTGCAAAATGGAGCGGGCCAAGGAGCTGCTGCGAGAGCAGGATTACACCGTGCGCCAGGCGGGCATCGAGGTGGGCATGCAGGATCCCTACCACTTCAGCAAGCAGTTCAAAAACATTGTGGGCATCAGCCCCTCCGCGTTTATGAAGCAGGCCGCGCAGCCCGCCGCTACGCTGCGCAGCAAGGATCCCTCCCGGAAGAACAAGTGAATGATGGCACGCAAAAGCGGGGGAACGCCGAATTTGACGTTCCCCCGCTTTGCGGCATGTTGATGTTATTCCCCCTGCTCCAGGGCGTCCACCACCCATTGGAAACGCTCCACATCCACGGTGGCTGGCAGCGTGCAGTCCGCGCCCAGAATCACGCCGCGGCTTCCCGCCTGGTCTGCCAGGCGGCGTGCCTCCGCCTGCACTTCTTCCTTTGTGCCGGCATAGAGCACGCCCTGGGGGCGGTTGTCAAAGCCGCCCAGCACGCACCGGTTGCCGAAGAATGCCCGTCCCTGCGGCAAATCGAGATGCTCCACGTAGCAGGCCCAGTTCACCGCTTTGGCGGGGTAATCCTGCCATACTTCCAGGTGATTGGGTAGTCCGGCCCAGCCGCAGCAGTGCAGCACGTTGGCGTCGCCGAACCGGTTGGCATGGCGAAGCACCTGCAAATCGGTGGGGGTGATGTGCTCCCGATAGTAGGCGGGGGTAAAGCGGTTCTTTTCGCCGCCCTGTACGCAGTAGTAGATACCGTCCATGCCGCCTTCGGTGAGCAGCAGCTCGCTGAGCAGGCAAGTGTCCTGGGCGATCACATCCAGCGCATAGGCGATGGCCTCTGGGTCCTTGCGGAGGTGCTCCATAACCAGGTCGTCCCCTACGCTGAAGCGGATCAGGGAAAATGGCGCGAACACGTTGTAGAGGATGACCCGCTCCTGCTGCAACCCCGCCTTCACGGCTTTGGCCCGGGCCAGCTGCTCCTGGATGTAGGGGTGATCCTTGCCCAGGGGTTGCAGGGCATACCAATCTCGCGGCTCTTTCACAGCTTTGGCCGCGGGGTTGGGGTAATCGAAATAGCCGTCGCACATGATCTTGACCAGATCCACATCAATGCGGTTGTAATAGTCCAGATGCGCCTGAACACAGGCTTGGCCCATACCTTGTTCGGCCTGGAAATGGAACCAGAACCCCACCGGGGGCCGGTCCACGGGTTGCAGATTCAGGGCGGCCAACACCCGTTCCCGTTTCGTCATGCTTGTCGCCTTCCTTTCAGCATAGGTTGTACTGCGCGGCATGGAGGATTCACCGGGCCAGAATGGCGTCGATGGCGTCCAGTTCCTCCTGGGTAAAGGGCGCGGCGTCCAGCGCCCGGACGTTTTCGAGAATCTGCTCGGGACGGCTGGCGCCAATGAGCGCGGATGTGACTACGCTATCCCGCAGCACCCAGGCAAGCGCCATTTGAGAGAGCGCCTGTCCCCGCTGCTGGGCGATGGCATGCAGGGCGCGGACTTTCTCCAGCTTTTCGGGGGTAATGGCGTTCGGGGTCAGGTAGCGTGGATCATGGGCGGCGCGGGAATCGGCGGGGATGCCGTTGAGGTAACGGTTGGTGAGCAGACCGTTCTGCAGGGGCGCGAAGCAGATGCAGCCCACGCCCTCCCGGCGCAGCACCTCCGTAAGGCCATCCTCGATCCAACGGTTGAACATGGAATAGCTGGGCTGATGGATCAGGCAGGGGGTGCCCAGGTCCCGCAGGGTTTGGATGGCCCGGGCGGCCTGCTCCGGCTTGTAGTTGGAGATGCCCACGTACAGCGCCTTGCCGCTGCGGACGATGTGATCCAGCGCGCCCATGGTTTCTTCGATGGGCGTATCCGGATCGGGGCGGTGATGGTAGAAGATGTCCACATAGTCCAGGTTCATGCGCTTGAGGCTCTGGTCCAGGCTGGCAATCAGGTACTTGCGGCTGCCGTGGTCGCCATAGGGGCCCTTCCACATGTCGTAGCCCGCCTTGGTGGAAATGATCAACTCGTCCCGGTGGGGCTTCCAGTCCCGGAGCATGTGCATGCCAAAGTTGCGCTCCGCTTCCCCGTAGGGCGGGCCATAGTTGTTGGCCAGGTCGAAGTGGGTGATGCCGTTGTCAAAGGCGGTGCGCAGCAAGCTCTGCTGCACGCCAAAGGGGGTAATGTTGCCGAAATTGTGCCATAGCCCCAGGGAAATAGCGGGCAGCATCAGGCCGCTCCGGCCGCAGCGCCGGTAGGTCATGGCGTTATAGCGGTTTTCCGCAGGCGTGTAGATCATGATGGCCTCCTTGCGTATAAAATTCTTGCTAGGGATAGTATAGAAGCGCCGCGGCGGTTTGGCAAGATTTTTCTGCGCGAAGCCTCCATGAAAAAAACCGGCGGAACAGATTTCTTTCTGTTCCGCCGCAGGCTGTCAAAAAACTCCCCAGAGGCGTCGGAGGGGCCGCAGCCCCTTCGACTTTCATTCGTGTAAGCCGGCTCCGCCGGCTTCGCGGGTGGTTGATTTTGCTTGCAAAATCAATTCCTTACAACTTCGGACGACCTCTG